>CAZICW010000024.1:0-5396 GCA_964537995.1 uncultured Oscillospiraceae bacterium | reverse complement strand
TATGTAAGCTCAAGAGAGAGCGAGGATTATCCGTATCCGCCGGTTATTTCCTGCGTTTCCGAGGGCAGAGCCGCGACAGCGAACTATGTCTGCGACGGCAAAACCGTTTACAGCGAAACGATAATTGTCGCAGGCAGCGGCAGCTATACGTATACGGGATACGATAAATACATTGTCGGCGGCGACGCGGTTTACGCCGTGCTTGACGGCGATTACACGATTGCCGAGGACGAAACCGCGCTGACAATCAATGTGGAGAAGGCGGAGTACGAATTTGAAACGCCGTCGCTTTCCGCCTATGTCGGGGAAAATCCGCTTCCGAGCGAGATTGCCTGTACGGTCAACGGCGAAGAAATTATGTTTGACGTCGCCTTTGAGGACGTCTCGTTCGATTCCGCCGGAGTTTACACCGTAAAGGGCGCCGTCGGCGAAATAGAGGTAAAGGCGACGGTCAAGGCATACGAGCCTTATTACAATTCCGCCGGAACCCTCATCGGCTACGGCTCGGTTATAACAAACAGATATTACGACGAGAACGGCAATACGGCCGCCGACAGCGTGAAGGTGCTTGTCCCCGTCGGTACGGTTTACGGCGCGGACGAGGCTCTCGAATACTATCCGCAGCTTGCGGACGCATACCAGTCCACGGCGCAGTTTACGGCTTCCGAGCCGACATATACAGTTAAGATTGTCGGAACGCTTTTGGAGGGAATAAGCATCGACCATTCGGCTGAGCTTTATTGGAAGCAAGATCCCCGCGAGCTGATTGTTACAACCGCCGCCGCAAATACGGGCGGCGACGCGGCGAGCGCATGGCTTATCGCCGCCGAATATGACGGGGACGGCAAGCTTGTCGGCGTCAGCTTTGATTCCGCCGAGCTTCCCGCAAATATGACGTGGAGAGAGCTGCTTTCGCTTTCGCTGGACTATAACGCGAGCGCGGGCGAGGATTTACGGATTTATCTTTGGGACGGCTCCTCTCTCAGTCCGCTTTCGGACGTTATTTCGGCGTCGGAGCTGGAAGCGGTATATCCCGACGAAATTGAGGCGCTTATTCCGCGGTACGACGACGTTACGGAAAATATACGCCGCGCGAACAATTACCGTCAGAGTACATGGGGCCCGACAACATGGGTAAACGGCATTCATACCGCCTTTTGGGACACCGCGGCTTACCATACGGGAAATATGGAGGCTTACTTTACTCTCGGAGACGAGAGCTTTAAGGAATATTCTCTCTCATGGGCGGAGGGCAACGGCTGGAGCGGCAACACCTACGACGGCGACCCTTCAACATGGACAAGCGGATATAATCAGACACAGGGCAGCAACGCCGTGCTTTTCGGCGACTGGCAGACCTGCTTCCAGAGCTACCTTGACCTGTTTTTGCTCGATGAGGATCCGTCATATATCAGCCGCGCGGAATACGTCATGGGCTATCAGATAAGCACCGATAGCGACGCTTACTGGTGGTGGGCGGACGCCCTGTTCATGGTGCCGCCGGTTATGACGAAAATGTATCTTGCGACGGGCAACGAGGGATACCTTGACGCCTTGTACAAATATTACAAATTCGCGGCGGAGCTTATGTACGACGGCGAGCTCGGCATCCCCACGGACGCCGACGGCTACACAACCTCGGCGGGCTCAAGCAAAAAAAGCGGCTCAAGCTATTCCGATCCCGACGACTATAAGCATCTGTTCTTCCGTGACGCGAGCTATGTTTATCCGCTGAATCCGAATACCGGTCATGAAAACGAAAAGAACTTCTGGGCGCGCGGAAACGGTTGGGTATTTGCGGGCTTGGCGAAGATTTTGGAGGATATTCCGTCGGATTACGAAAATTACGATTTCTTTTTGACGATATACACCCAAATGGCAAAGGCCATTGCCGACTGTCAGATTGTGGACGACGAGGGTCACGGCTTCTGGACGCAGTCCATGCTGCAAAACTATCCCACGGGCAGCAACGGCAACGATTGGGGCTACGAAACCAGCGGTACGGCGTTCTTTACATACGGACTGTTTTGGGGACTGAACAGCGGTGTTCTTGACGAAAAGACCTATCTTGAACCCGCGCTCCGCGCGTGGAGCTATCTTTCCGAGGTGGCCTTGCTCGACAGCGGCGTTGTCGGATACTGTCAGGCAATAGGGTCAAACGCGACTCAGGCTACGGCGCAGTCGTCCGATCAGCCCTTCGGATACGGAGCTTTCCTGCTGGCGGGCTGCGAGGTCAGCCGCTGGGTTGGCGGAGTTACCGAAAATAACGCGCCCTATCTGCGGCGCAAGCTTTGGGGCGCGACAGCGCTTCGCGGCGGCAAATATTATGATAACGGCGAAATTATAGATGGGACGGCGTCGTTTACCGAGAACGGCACGGTCTATGTTCCGGTTGTTGAGCTTGCGGAGCTTCTGGGCTTTGAGGCTGCCGAAAATGACGGCGGCTATACGCTCAGCAATATAAGCATAACCGCCGAGCTTCCCGCCGGCGAAATTGTTACCGTTGACGGCACGGCTTTTGCCGCCGCCGATACCTTGGCGGCAGCAATCGGCAAGTATGCCGCGGCATACGGCGACGTCACGGTTATCAGCCATAAGGCGGAGGTATTTTATGAATGCGACGGGAACGCGATCAAATATCTGAACGAGCTTCTCTCCGAATAAATATCATATGTATAACAAAAGGACACAAATCCGCGGATTTGTGTCCTTGCGCCGAAATACGGGCGCGGATTAAGCCGTCAAAGGTCAGGGCGCAGCCGTGACCTTTGATTTTTTTGATTTTTTACGGCTTGGAGGCTATATCTCGAGCCGCGCTCCGACAAGTCCCGCCGCCTCCGCCTTAAAAAGTATTGCTCCGCATTCGCCGCGGCTTTGTACGACGGCGGCGCACAGACCGTTGAACGCACGGCGTCTTTTTGCTTTGTCGGGTTCGTGGCTGCTCGGATTTCCGTTGCCTACGCCTATGATTTCCGCTCCGTCGGACACGGAAAAATTTATTTCCGTATCGGCATACGGAACGAAATTGCCGTCCGCGTCGTGAACCGAGGCGCGCACAACAATCGCGTCGCTGCCGTCGCGCCGCATGGCGCGGTCGGTTTCAAGCCGGATTTTCGCGGGAGCGCCGGCAGTGACGGAGGAATATTCGCATACGGCTTTTCCGCCGATTTTTCCGACCGCTCTGAGGCAGCCCCGTTCATATTTTACGACGCGGTCGATATGACCGGTCTTGTCGAGGTTATATTCGCCCAAGGAACGCCCGTTAAGAATAAGCTCCACGGTGTCGCAATTGCCGACAACGCGCACGCGAACCTCCTCTCCATCCCGTTTCAGACTCCAGTGCGGGAAGAAATGCACTGTCGGCTCGTCGGTCCATACAGCCTTGTAGTAGTAGTACGCGTCCTTCGGAAAACCGCAGGTGTCCATAATTCCGAAGTGGGAGCTTATGCAGGGCCATGAATACGGCGTGGGTTCGCCCCTGTAATCGAAGCCCGTCCAGACGAAAATCCCCGTAAGGCGCGGATTCGCCAGTAAATCCTTCCAGCTTTTTTCGTGAGTGCAGCACCACGACGCGAGATTGGTTTCGTAGCTTGTGCAGTAGCCGCGCCCGTCGTCGTCGGCGTAAATTCCGCGCGTGGTTGTGCTGCTTGTGCTTTCCGTACACAGCATAAGCCTGTCGGGGAAGTCCCTCATGTCACGGATATACTGTTCTCCGCGCTGACCGTAATTGTAGCCCATTATGTCAACACAGTCCCCGTAGCCGTTTTCGTTCCAGCCGTGGTTCATCGCGACCGTTGTGGGGCGCGTCGGATCAAGCTTATGAACAAGACGGCGGAGAGTGGTTTCAATCCGTTTGGCGGTTTTCGTGCCGAGAATGACCTCTTCGTTATCGAGACACCATAGAATGACGCTCGGATGATTGCGGTCGCGGTAAAGCATAGCCTTCAAATCGTCTATACCGCGCGGCGAGCTGTCCAGCTTGCGGTTTTCGTCAATGACCAGCATCCCCAGACGGTCGCAGGCGTTGAGAAGCGCCTCCGTTGGCGGATGATGAGAGCAGCGATAGGCGTTTGAGCCCATCTCCTTCAATTTTTGAATTTTGTACTCATTTATGCTGTCGGGCAGAGCCGTACCCAAGCCCGCAAAATCCTGATGATTGCAGGTTCCCTTTAATATGACGCGGCGTCCGTTTAGGAAAAACCCCTCCCGCGTGAACGCGATCGTGCGTATACCGAAGGGCGTTTCATAGGTGTCGATTGCTTCGCCGCCCTTTATGAGCGTTGTTTTCGCACGGTAAAGCAGAGGCGAATCGACGTCCCAGAGAATCGGCGAAGTAATTTCCGCAAGCTGCACGGCGGTATTTTCGTCCGAGCCGGAAACGGCGACCTCGGAGACGACCCGTCCGACCGATTCTCCGCGGGGAGAGTATATTTCGGTGGCAAGCCCGACGACCTCGTCCGCTTCGCCGTCGTTTTTTATTGCGGTTTCAATCCGCACGACGGCCGTCTCTCCGACTTCGGGGGAGGTTATGTATGTTCCCCATTTGGCTATGTGGAGCTTATTTGTCACCGTAAGCCGCGTATGGCGGTAAATTCCGGCTCCCTCGTACCACCAGCCCTCAAAGCTGCGCGCGTCAACCTTTACGAAAAGAACGTTTTTTCCTTCCTCGCCGTAGCGAAGAAAGTCGCTTATATCGTAGGAAAAGCTTGTGTAGCCGCTGAAATGGCTGCCGAGGAGATGTCCGTTGAGCCAGACCGTCGCGTTTCTGGAAACGCCGTCAAATTCAAGCTCAACGCGCCGTCCCTCGTATTCGGCGGGAATGTCGAATACCTTGCGGTAGCAGCCGACTCCCGTGGGCAGGCAGCCCTGCGCGTCCCATTCTTCCTTTGAAAAATTTCCGTATACAATCCAGTCGTGAGGAAGGCTTACGCTTTCCCACTGTTCATCGCGCACATTTATTTTCTCTTCCTTGTCGTTGTAAGCGATCTGCGTCCATTCGCCGTCGGCGTCCCGTCCGAGATCGGTAAGACCGCCGGTGCGCCCCGCCTTTATCGCGTATCGGACGTCAATGTTTCCTTTGAAAAATTTCCAGCCGTCGTCAAACGGCAGGCTTATTCTGTCCATAGTTTTCCCCCGTTCGTAAATTTTATCAGGCAAAGCGCCGATCGGCTCCGAAATGCCGCTTGGCGAGGGGACTTTCCCGCTGCCGTGAATTTGACAGGCACTTTCCCTGAATTATTCTATTATAGCGCCGAGAAAAAGTCAAGGGGAAACCGACGAAAAAAACACAAAAGCGGCTCAATGGAAAGAGCCGCTTTTGCGATACATAAAAATCAAATAAAATGGTGGGCCATCAAGGACTCGAACCTTGGACCGTCCGGTTATGAGCCGGATGC
>CAZICW010000023.1:0-21520 GCA_964537995.1 uncultured Oscillospiraceae bacterium | reverse complement strand
TCTTCCTCGTCGGCCTCGTCAGCCGCCTTTTGCTCCGCAAGCGCCTCGTCAATCACATCGTCGAAAACCGTTTCGTCAACATTCTCCGTCCATGTGTTAAGCAGCTCCATGAACTTCTGCTGCTCCATTGAGGTCTTAAGCTCGGAATATTTGTCATCGGAATCGTCAAGGGCATAACGCTCGATTATATGATAGCCGTAGCTCGATTTGACGGGTTCTTGGCTCCATGAGCCTATTTCGAGAGCCTTGGAGGCTTCATAGAACTCGTCAACCATTTCACCCTCGGTGAACACATAATAGTCCTGCTCCTCCATGCCGGGATCCTCGCCGTATTCCTCGATGAGCTTATCCATATCCTCGCCCGCGTTAAGCTTTGCTATAACCTCGTTTGCGGTCGCGAGCGCCTCTTCTTCGGTTACATCGTCGTCTTGGGTGGAAATAAGCACGTGCTTTACCTTAAGATACGTATCATCGTTATAGTCGATCTCATCGGGAGAAACATAGCATTCGCCGCCCTCCTTTGAAAGCTCGGTTAAAAGGTCGTTGAGCAGGGAAGCGCGAAGAAGGTATTTCTCGATCGCCGCGTCGCTGGTATGATAAGCGTCGAGATATTCCTGATAGCCCTCGTCGCCGCCGAAGTTGTTTTCAATGACATCTTCTTTTTGCGCCTTAACCTCCGAGACACGGTCGTCGTCGGCGACTATGTCATACTCCGCCGCCTTTTTTTCGGTCATGATGAGCTGTTTCATTTCCGTAAGCGCGCTTTGGCGGACATATTCGCCGCAGGTTACGCCGTCAAGCTCCTGACTTTCCCAGTCATCAATTCCCATATAGGTGGAATAATATTGCTGATACTGAGCCGCGTTGGAATAGTAAGCAAAGTTAAAGTCCGCAAGAGTTACATTTTCATCATCTACAACGGCGGCAATCTTTTCGTCGTATGCATTTGTTTCGCCGCCGGAAACGGTTTTTTTGCCGCCGCAAGCGGTAAAGGCAAGCGTACAGCTTACAAGCAGAGCTGCCGCCGACATAAGTTTTCCGTTCATTTGTTTTCCTCCTAAATATTTTTGAGAATAAAAATATTATACACCAATCATTTTTGTTTTGCAAGACATTTAATAAAAAATTTAAATTTTTTATATCCGCAAATAGGCGGAAAGAGTTTTTGTAAATTTCGGCTATTGACATTTATGCGGATTTATAGTAAAATAAGAAAAGTATGTAAAAGGATTGATGACAGTGCGGACGCTTGAAGTAAATATCCCGAAGCGGGAGTATAAAATATATATCGAAAAGGGCTTGCTTGACAGCTCGGCGGAATTTTTGAAAAGCTTCGTCGGGGGCAAAAGGGCGGCCGTAATAACCGACACGAATGTTGAGCCGCTGTATTATGGCAAACTCGAAAGTCAGCTTAAAGCAGCCGGAGCAAAGCCCTTTAAAATTGTCGTCGAGGCGGGAGAAAGCAGCAAAAGTCTCGGCGTGTTTGAGCGCGTGTGCAACGAAATCCTCGAAAATGATTTTTCCCGCGGAGACTGCGTTGTGGCTCTCGGCGGCGGCGTGGTCGGCGATCTTGCGGGCTTTGCGGCATCGACGCTTCTGCGCGGAGTAACCCTCGTCCAGATTCCGACGACGCTTCTCAGTCAGGTGGACAGCTCTGTCGGAGGAAAGACGGCGGTGAATCTTGCCGCGGGGAAAAATCTTGTCGGCACCTTTTATCAGCCTTCGATCGTACTTATCGATATGAACACTCTCAGCACTCTTCCTCCACGCGAGATTTCCTGCGGAATGGCGGAGATAATAAAATATGCCGCAATACGCGACGCCAAAATGGGCAGAGAGCTTCTTTGCGGAAATTACGACATTGCCGATATAATCGCGCGCTGCTGCGCGATAAAGGCGGAAATCGTCATGAATGACGAGCATGACAGGGGCGAACGTATGCTTCTGAATTTCGGACATACAATCGGTCACGCAATCGAAAATTACTACGGCTACGGCACCTACAGCCACGGCGCGGCTGTCGCGATGGGAATGTGCATAATGACGGAATACAGCGAAAAAATGGGCTATACGGAAAAGGGTACGCTTGACATCATAAAAGGTCTTAACGAAAAATTCGCTCTTCCGACGGACTGCGAGCATCGCAAAAGCCTGATAACGGCCGCGTCGCACGATAAAAAGCGCGTCGGCGACGATATAAATATTGTGTATGTACGCCGCATGGGTGAGGGCTGCTATAAAAGAGTGAACAAGTCCGTGCTTGAAACGATAGCAAAAGGAGAATGACCATGCGCGTAACCGTAAATCCTTCTCCCCTGAGCGGAAGCGTATTGATTCCTCCGTCCAAAAGCTATAGTCACCGCGCGCTTATCTGTGCCGCTTTGGGCGGCGGAAAAGCCGTTAATCTCGGCGACAGCGCCGATATACGCGCCACGGCTTCCTGCATGGAAGCGTTAAAAACCGGCTCTCCGATGGACGCAAACGAATCAGGCTCGACGCTCAGATTTTTAATCCCGACAGCTCTCGCAAAAAACGGACATATTGAGATCCGAGGCTCGAAACGGCTCATGGAACGTCCGCTTGACGACTATTTCCGTATATTTGACGGACAGAACATAAAATACAGTCTGACCGACGGAGTATTTTCGGCGGAGGGAAGGCTTAAAAGCGGGGAATACCGCCTTCGCGGGGATGTGAGCAGTCAGTTCGTGACGGGGCTGCTGTTCGCTCTGCCGCTGCTTGACGGTGACAGCGAAATAGTGATTACAACGCCCTTGGAATCGAAGGCGTATGTCGATATGACAATTGAGGTTCTGAAAAAATACGGCATTGAAGCGGTCGAAACTCCGAGAGGATATTTTGTCGGAGGCGGACAGCGCTATAAGCCCTGCGACTATATTGTTGAGGGCGACTTCTCGCAGGCGTGCTTTTTCCTTGCGATGGGGGAGGTTGACTGCGGCGGACTCAATCACAATTCAATTCAGGGCGACCGCGCCTCGATTGAGCTTTACCGCTCAATGGGGATGGAAATAACCGAAACCGAAGGCGGCTATAAAAGCAACGGCAGGGCGACAAAGCCTATTATTGCCGATGTTTCTCAAATTCCCGATTTTGTTCCCGTGCTTGCCTGCGTTATGGCGACGGTTGAGGGCGAAAGCCGCATAGTGAACGCCGGAAGGCTCAGAATAAAAGAAAGCGACCGCCTTGCCGCGATAACCGAGGAGCTTCGCAGGCTTGGCGCGGAGGTTGAGGAAGGGAAGGATTTCCTCATAATTCACGGCGGCAGACCGCTTTTCGGATCGGTCTGCTCCGCGCACAACGATCATCGTATAGCAATGGCTCTTGCCGCTCTGTCTCCGCGCGTAAACGGAAGCCTGACAATTGACGGCGCGGAAAGCGTAAATAAGAGTATGCCCGATTTTTGGGAGCGCTTTAAAGCTTTGGGAGGACAAATCATATGAGCTCATACTGGGGGAAAAATATAAGGCTGACAGTGTTCGGCGAGTCGCACAGCCGCGCAATAGGCGGAGTTATTGACGACCTTCCCGCCGGAATCGAAGTTGACAGCGCGGCAATAAGCAAAATGCTCGCCCGCCGTGCAAGCGGCATAAGCGAAATCGCCACGCCGCGGAAGGAACCCGACGTTCCCGAAATTCTCAGCGGCGTTTTCAACGGAAAAACAACCGGCACACCGCTGGCGTTCGTGATATACAACAGCGACCGGCGCAGCGCCGATTATGAAAATATTTCCGAAACCGCCCGTCCGTCCCATGCGGATTATTCGGGCTTTGTTCGTTACGGCGGATATAACGACTACCGCGGAGGCGGTCATTTTTCGGGCAGACTTACGGCTCCGATTGTTTTTGCCGGCGCGCTTGCCGACAGCTGGCTCAAAAGCGGGGGAATATATGTCGCGGCGCACATAAAAAGCATAAACGGCATTGAAGATGAAGAAAAGAGCATTGAGGAGCTTTCGCCAGAGGAAGCGGAAGCGGTCAAGGCGAAGCCGTTCCCGACGTTCAGCGACGACAGGGGACGGAAAATGCTTAATGCGGCGGCAGAAGCCAAGGACAGGCTTGACAGCGTCGGCGGCGTTATAGAATGTTGCGTTTTTAACCTCCCCGCGGGGCTGGGGGATCCGATTTTCGGGGCGTTTGAGAGCCGCCTTTCGGAGCTTTTGTTTGCGGTTCCGGCCGTCAAAGGGGTTGAGTTTGGCGCGGGCTTTGCCATTGCCGATATGCTCGGCAGCGAAGCAAACGACGAATTTTACATGGACAGCGGAAGGATCCGCACCAAAACGAACAATAACGGAGGCATAAACGGCGGAATAACCAACGGTATGCCCGTTGTGTTCCGCGTCGCGATAAAGCCCACGGCGTCGATTTCCCGACCGCAGCATACAGTCAATTTCAAGAGCAATACAGATACGGAACTTATCGTAAAGGGACGTCACGACGCCTGCATAGTTCTCCGTGCGGTTCCCGTAATAGAGAGCTGCGCCGCGCTTTGCGCCATGGATTTTTTGCTTGGAGGAAGAAAAGTAAATGAATGAGATAGATGAGCAACGGAAAGTAATTGACGAAATAGATTCTCAGCTTGTGGAGCTTTTTGAAAGACGCATGGCGGCCTGCGAAAAAATCGGCAATATAAAAATGAAAAACGGAATAAAGATTCTGGATGAAGAACGGGAAAAGCTGATTCTGGCAGACCGCGTTTCGCGTGCGTCAAACCCCAAGTACCACCGCTATGTGGAAGAATTTTTCAAGGACATAATCGGCGAAAGCCGCAGACTGCAAAAAAGTATAGCCCGCACCTACGACAAAGGAAATACTCTCGCGGGCAGAGCCGCTTATCAGGGCATAGACGGCTCCTTCGGCAGCGAAGCCGCCGCGATGGTTTTCGATGACAATATTTACAGCGTCCGCACCTTTGAGGATGTGTTCCTTGAGGTTATCCGCGAAAAAGCCGATTTCGGCGTGCTGCCGGTGGAAAATTATTCCACCGGTTCCATCCTTGATGTTTTCGACCTGCTCGCAAAGTATGAGGTATATATAGTAGGCGAGGTATACGTTGATGTGCGGCAGTGCCTTGCCGGTACCTACGACGCTGAAATTGACGATATTGTGCAGATTTATTCCCATGAGCAGGGCTTTTTCCAGAGCAGGGAATATCTTGCCGACAAGGAATGGATTAAAAATAAGGTTGTGAACACGGCCGTCGCCGCGAGCATGGTTTCGGAAATGGGCGACAAAACGAAGGGCGCAATTTGCTCCGCCAGAGCCGCCGATATATACGGACTCAAAATTCTCGAGCGGAACATAAATTTTGCGCGCAACAACAAAACCCGCTTTATAGTTATAAGCAAAACTCCGATTACCGACAAGGCGAACAGTAAGGTTTCGATTATGTTTTCGCTGCCTCATGTCAGCGGCGCGCTTTTCGAGGCTCTGGCGCTTTTCAAGGCTGCGGAGCTGAACATGGTCAAGATTGAAAGCCGCCCGATTGTCGATAAATTGGGCGAATACCTCTTTTTCGCGGACCTTGAGGGCAACGTCGCGAGGTCGAATATGAACGACGCGCTCAATAAGCTCCAGAAATATGCCGTAAGCTACCGCTTCTTGGGAAATTACAGGCAACTTGGCTGAATTGACAGACCCGCGCCGCGCAAGGGCGCGGCCGTCGGGAGAATAACGCTTGTGAGTAAGACGCTGTACGCGTCGAGTATGAAGGAGGTAGCCGAATGGCTTTTAAGAAATTTTCCGTATTTATTCTTGCGGTCTGTACAATCTGTGCTTGCGCGCCGTTAATCGGCTGCGAAAAAAAGGCGGAGCCTGTTTCCTCTTATACGGCTCCGACCGAAGAAAACGAAGAGACGGAGACTGCCGATATGTTCCGCGTCGGCGTGATTTACCCCGATGACCCCGAAACGGGCAGCAGCCGTGAGCATGAGCGGGGAATTGTTGACATGGAAAATTCCCTCGGTCTTTCGGAAAATCAGATTGTCCGCGTCAGCAGCGTCTCTCCCGACGACGCTTCGGCTGTGCGCAGCGCGGCGGAAGAATGCGTCGGCGAGGGCTGCAATATAATTTTCAGTGTAAGCAAGGATTACGCAAACGAAATTGCGAAAATAGCGTCGGAATATCCCGAAATATATTTCAGCAATGTCGGATACAGCAATAGCAACGGCGCGAATTTCAACAATTATTACGGCAAAATTTACCAAGCCTATTATCTGTGCGGCATAGCTGCGGGACTTAAAACGGAAACGGGGCTTGTCGGCTTCGTCGCTTCCTGGGGCAGTGAAAACAGCGAGGTCACAAGCAGCGCCGACGCCTTTGCCCTTGGCGTCGAACGGGTCAATCCCGACGCGGAAATATATGTCGCCGTGACAGGCGCGGAAGGAGATTATGAGCTTGAATATTCGGCGGCGGAAAGACTGATTGCCCTTGGCTGCGATGTACTCGCTCAGAAAAGCGGTACGGACGCGGCTGCGCTTGCGGCGGCGGAAGCCGGCGTATGGCACTGCGCCGATTCCGATAACGAAACCGCGAAAGCGGCCTGTCTTACGGCTCCGGTGCAGAACTGGGGAATTTATTACACGATGGCAACAAAGGCGGCAATCGAAGGCAATTGGAGCTTCGGAAATTATCTCGGCGGCATGGATAACGGATTTGTCGCCATAGCCTCTCTGTCCGATAACTGCGCCGACGGCACAAAAGATGAAATTTCAGCCGCGACAGATGAAATCTTGAGCGGGAAAAATATTTTCGGCGAAGAATTGATTGATAACGAAGGCAACATTGTCTGCGAAGAAAACAGTGAGCCGGACGAAGCGAAAATTTTCGGAGGAATCCATTGGTACTATAGAAATATCAGACTGCTGCCGGAGGAGGAAACCGTCGCCGAGGAAGAGGCGTAGGCTGAAATCCGAAGGTACGGCGGACGGCAAGGTATTGCGCGAAAAACAAGCAGGTGCAAATCCGCGGATTTGCACCTGCTTTTAAGCTAAAAATCCTTTAAATGAGCCGAATCGGCAATACCTTTCGGGGAATCGGCCCGCGCTTTTTACGGCTTCGTCAGGTTTCGTCTATGATAATTCCCAGAGCCTCTTCCACCTCGGCGGACGGAACGAGAATTTCAAAGCCTGTCGTTTGCTCCTTATTTATGGCGCGGAGCATTACTATTATGTTATGCTCGTTCAGAACCTCCCTGAGCTTCTGCGCAAGCTCGTTATTTTTCGCTATATAAACAACCGTCCACATATAATCCAAACCTCTCTCTTTATGGCTTCAGTCCACGCTTCACCATATATTTCCTTGCCACAAATAGTATATTACACTATTCAAATAAAAAAATCAACTGTTTTTTTTAGATTCAATAAAATTTTTTAATCCTGTCATGTAATTTCCCGCGCCGCCGGAGGAATTTTTTGCGGCGGCGCCGAGCATGGGAAGGGCGCATTTTGAGCGTTTTTTAAACACGGCCCCGGAAAAGGCGTTTTGCCGATTCCGTCCCGCGCCGAAAAGATACGGACGGAATATCGACAAAGCCGATAACAGCACGGCTTTTGGGGCTTTTAATATTTTTAAAAATAATTAATACATTTTTTATAAAATTTTTGTTGAAATTCCTTAGATGTTGTGCTATAATGGTCTTAAAGTACAGCATACATATACAATATGTATTAAAAGGAGGATATTGCAATGTTCAAAAAAATACTCTCGGCGGCGGTGGCGCTCTGCTTTGCCTGCACCGCATTCATGCTGCCCGTATCCGCCGAAAGCAGTTTTTCCGACGTGATCAGCCCCGACTATGACTGGGCGATGGACGAAATTGAGGAAATGACCACTCTCGGAATAATCAAAGGCTATACCGACGGAACATTCCGTCCCGCAAATACCATCAAGAAAATCGAGGCTCTGCTTCTTCTCGCAAGGGCATCGGGCTATACCAATTCCGACTACGCTCCCTTTATTGACTACGCAATCACGCTTTATTCGTCGGCGCTTGACGAATATGACCTCGGCTCAACCTATAACGAATACAAGGACGAGGTCGCCTTCCTTCTTTACAGGGGCGTACTTGACACAGACGACCTTGACGACTATCTCAGCGACGCAAGCTCCGCTCTTAAGCGCTATGAAGCGGCGATTTTGCTGACAAAGCTCATGGGCGCGGAGGACAGCGTTAAGAACAATACGGCTGTGGTGCTTGACTACGCCGACTATAACGATATTCCCGTAAGCGCGAGAGCCTATGTTGAATATGTAACTCAGGAAGGACTTATGAAGGGGCTTGAAGACAATACCTTCGGGCCGAACGAAAACGTTACCCGCGTTCAGATTACAATTCTTCTTCACCGTATTCTTGACGCGCTCGACTACACAACCGTGGCCGGCACCGTTAAAAGCGTTGACAGCTCCGACTCCGAAATATCAATCGTTGAGGATGATTCCACATCGAGTGAAAAATACAGCATCAACTTAAACAAGGTTTCTGTGATAAAGGACGGCTTTGCCGTAAGCAACCTTTCCGGCATAGCAAGCGGAAGCCGCGCGCTCCTGCTTTACAGCGGAAACGATCTCGTTTCGCTGGAAATTCTCAGCTCTGCCGAGGAGAAGGAAACCGTTTCCGGACGTCTTGCCGACATAAGCGTAAAGAGCAAATATACCGCCTTTTATGTTATTGACGCCAAGACCGGAGATTCTCAGGAATACAGAATTCTCACGGATTCCGAGCCGGAGGTTGTTTATAACGGAAAGAACAGCTCGTTCGACAAGCTTTCTTCGGGCGACTATGTGACTCTCACAATCGAAAGCGGAGCGATTACGCGTATCGAAGCCGAAACGGGCGACAAAACCGTAAGCGGCACAATCCGCTCAATTTCGACCTCTCCCGAATATTCCCTCACTCTGCGTCTTAACGACGACGACGGCAATACCACAACCAACACCGCCGAATATTCTGTTTCCGATGACGTTTCCGTAACGCGGAACAAATCAAAATCGTCGCTGCGCAGTCTGCTTACGGGCGACAAGGTTACGCTTACGATAGAGGGCGGTATTGTTACAAAAATTGTCGCGACAAGCACCCGCAGCTCCGCAAGCGGCACAATTTCTTCGATTTTGATTTCTTCCTCGCCTCAGCTCGGAATTAAATCCGGCGGCGAAGAGCTGATTTATGACATTTCCGGCGACGCGACCTTTACGGTTGGCGGCAACTCGGGCTCTATCTATGACCTTGCTCTCGGAGCGAATGTCGAGGTTGACATCGAGAGCGACACAATAACCTCCGTAACGGCGTCCTCCGCGTCTTCAAGCTATACCAAGGTCGGCGTTATCGAAGGAATAAACACAAGCTACGGCTTTATCAATGTCAACATTGACGGCAGCACCGAACAGATATTTGTTTCCAAGTCAGGCTCCTCCAGTGTTTCCGCGACGATAATCGACAGCTCCACCGGCAAGTCGCTTTCCTTCTCAAAGCTTGCCGAAGGCTCCACGATAACCGCTGTAGGCTCTTATGTAAACGGCGCGTTTGTGGCGACAACGATTATTGTAATTCCGCAAGAGGATTAAGTCCGTCTGCCGAAGTAAGGAAAAGCAATAAAACGCAAAGAATGGGTTCGGTACAACACCGAACCCATTTTATTATTGCAAACCAAAGCTCCCCGCGGAAACTCCGCGAGGAGCTTTTTCTTTGCTATATTCGCTTTAGTGGTTTAGAACGCGGGAACAACCGCGCCGTCATAGGTTTCTTCCATATATTTTTTTGCGGCGTCGCTTGTGAGAACCGCGGCAACCTTTTGAAGCGCTTCGTTTTCTTCGCTGCCCGCTTTAACGGCAAGCACGTTTGCGTAGGTTTGGGCGGCTTCGCTGTCCTTATCCTCGGCGTACACCGCATCCTTGGCAACGCTGAGACCGGCTTCGATTGCGTAGTTGCCGTTGATTACAGCCATGTCAACATCCTGAAGTGTACGGGGAAGCTGCGCCGCTTCAATCTCAACGATGTCGATATTCTTGGGATTGTCAACAATGTCAAGAACCGTGGCTTCAAGGCCTATTCCCTCCGTAAGGGTAATAAGTCCGGCGTCCTGAAGAAGCTGAAGCGCGCGGGCCTCATTGGACGGGTCGTTGGGAACGGAAATCCGCGCTCCGTCGGGAAGCTCTTCAATTGAGGCCGTCTTTCCGGGATAAAGACCGTAAGGCTCATAATGCACGGAAGCAATGGAAACCAAGTCGGTTCCGTTTTCCTCGTTGTACGATGTAAGGTAAGGCTGATGCTGGAAATAGTTTGCGTCAATCGAGCCTTCGTCGAGAGCTTTGTTGGGAGTTATATAGTCCGTGTACTCCACAACCTCAACCTCAACGCCGTTTGCGAGAAATTCATCCGCAAGAGCTTCAAGGATTTCCGCGTGGGGAGCGGGGGTTGCGCCGATTACAACCTTTACAGGCTCGGCGGTTTCTTCCGAACCTTCGTTGCCGGTATCGGCGGGCTGAACGGCTTCCTTGTCGGAGCCGCAGGCGGCAAAGGCAAGCGCAAGCGCAAGCACGAGGGCGAGCGCCAAAAGCTTTTTAACGTTTTTCATGGGAATCTTCTCCTTCTTCAATAAAAAATTTATAGCAAAGGTGCGTGGAATCAAGTCAGCCGAATTTGAATTAATCGGACGTGCTGTATTATAACGCGTCCCTTCGGCTTTGTCAAATATATTTTTCCTATATTCCGATATAGCTTGTTCCTATATGCAATACTCGTCCGCCCCGTCATAGCCGGCAAGCTCGGCTACGGTGATTGAATCGAGATAGTCGTTTATGACCTTATTCAGCCCTTCCCAAACGGCAAGCGTTTTGCAGCTTGACGAATTCGGACAGTAATTGGGTGTCGTTTCAATACAGGCAACGGGCGAAAGAGAACCCTCCGCCGCGCGGAGTACGTCGCCGACGGTACACCTTTCGGCGGGAACCGCCAATTTATAGCCGCCGCCCTTGCCGCGCATTCCGATAAGGATTCCGCTTTTGGTCATCGACGCGAGTATTCCTTCAAGGTATTTCTCGGAGATAGACTGACGGGAAGCAATGTCCATAAGCTTTATATATTCGCCGTTGTTATGCTCCGCAATATCAACCATCACTCTCAGGGCATACCTTCCCTTTGTTGATATTTTCACGATCTCTCACCGCTCAGTCGGAAAACATGGGGGTTGAAAGGTATCTGTCGCCCGTGTCGGGCAGGAGGACAACTATATTCTTTCCTTTGTTTTCGTCGCGTTTCGCAAGCTGAATTGCCGCGTATACCGCCGCGCCGGAGGAAATTCCCACAAGCACGCCCTCCGTGCGCCCGATTTCCTTTCCGAGGGCAAAGGCGTCCTCGTTGGAAACGGGAATTACTTCGTCGTATATCTTCGTGTTAAGCACATCGGGAACAAAGCCCGCGCCTATGCCCTGAATTTTGTGCGAACCCGCCGTCCCCTTGGAAAGCACGGGAGAGGATTCCGGCTCGACGGCAACGATTTTTACGTCGGGCTTTTTGCTCTTGAGATATTCGCCTACACCCGTAACCGTGCCGCCCGTACCTACTCCGGCAACGAAAATGTCAACATTTCCGTCGGTGTCCTCATAAATTTCGGGGCCTGTATTTTCTCTGTGAGTTTTGGGATTGGCGGGATTTGTGAACTGCCCCGGAATGAAGCTGCCCTCGATTTCCTTCGCCAGTTCATCCGCCTTGGCTATTGCGCCCTTCATTCCCTTTGCGCCCTCGGTGAGAACAAGCTCCGCGCCGTAAGCCTTCATTATCTGGCGTCTTTCAACCGACATGGTTTCGGGCATGACAATTATAATTCTGTAGCCCTTGGCGGCTGCGACGGACGCAAGACCTATGCCCGTATTTCCGCTCGTGGGTTCGATTATAACCGAGCCTTCCTTGAGCAGACCCTTTTCCTCGGCGTCGTCGAGCATCGACTTTGCGATTCTGTCCTTGACGCTTCCGGCAGGATTGAAGTATTCCAGCTTCGCAATCAGCTTTGATTCGAGGGCATATTTCTTTTCAATGCCCTTAAGCTCCAGCAGCGGGGTTTTCCCGATCAGCTCATCGGCTGATTTGTGGATTTTTGCCATTAGAATCGACTCCTTTATTTTTATTCGGATATGGTAAACATACAATATCCGTATGTTTATTGGTATTATACGTTCTTTTCTCTTCTTTGTCAATAGTTTTTCCAAAAAATATTTTAAATTTTTATAATTTCCTATTGACAAACATATGATTCTATGATAACATAATCACATGAACAGTTGTTCATATGAATGGAGGCGATTAAAAATGGAAGAAAACATGGATAAGTGTGAGGTCACGGAGCTTCACGCCGACAAGGTTGCCCGCGTCAGGAGTATTCTTCCCGACGACGATATGCTGTTTGATCTCAGCGAATTTTTTAAGCTGTTCGGCGACAGCACCAGAATAAAGATACTTGAAGCTCTGAACGGAAACGAGCTTTGCGTGTGCGACATTTCCGCCGTAGTAGGGGTCAGCCAGTCGGGAGTGAGTCATCAGTTAAGGCTGCTTCGCCAGCACCGTCTTGTCAAAAACACAAGAGTCGGAAAGGAAACCTTTTATACTCTTGACGATGATCACATCGGCGATATAATCAAAATCGGAATGAATCACATTAATGAAAGAAGGGGCAACCTATGAGCAAATGCGATTGCTGCGATCATAATCACGGACGGGAACACGGTCACGGCGACTGCTGCCATGAGGAAGCCGAAGGAAGGTTCCTTCTTCCGCGTCTGCTTATTGCCCTTGCGCTGCTCATAGTGTCGGTTATCACGAATTTTACTCCTCTTTGCTTTGCGGCATACATAATTGCCGGATACGATGTCATTATTTCGGCTGTCAAGGGAATTGTACACGGCAAAATTTTTAACGAGGGCTTCCTTATGACAATTGCGACCGTCGGCGCGTTTATAATCGGCGAATACGCCGAGGGAGTTGCGGTCATGGTGTTCTACGGACTCGGAGAATTTATCCAAGACAAGGCGGTTGACAAAAGCAGCGATTCCATAAACGAGCTTATACGTCTGCGCCCCGACCACGCCTGTATTGTCCGTAACGGAGAAATGATAACGGTTGAGCCGTCCGAGGTTGCCGTCGGCGACACAATTGCCGTTTCGCCGGGCGAAAGGGTGCCTCTGGACGGGGTTCTGCTTTCCGATTCCGCCGTCGCCGATACCTCGGCAATTACGGGGGAAAGTCTGCCGCGCGACTATGTAAAGGGAGACGAGCTGCTTTCGGGAATTATCAATATGAAGTCGCAAATTCTTTTGCGCGTAACTCAAACGCTTGAAAATTCCTCAACCGAGAGAATATTCAAAATGGTCACGGCGGCAAGAGAAAACAAAAGCAAAAGCGAAAAATTCATCACCCGCTTTGCCGCGGTATACACTCCCGTTGTGGTAATATCCGCGTTGCTGCTTGCTTTTATTCCGCCGATTTTCTTAGGCAATTTGTCCGATTGGGTACACAGAGCGCTGGTTTTCCTTGTGGCTTCCTGCCCCTGCGCGCTGGTGCTGAGCGTGCCGCTGACGTACTTTGCCGGAATGGGGCTGGCGTCAAGGAACGGCATACTGTTCAAAGGCTCCGCCTATATGGAGCAGCTCGCAAAGCTCAATACCGTCGCTTTTGACAAAACGGGGACATTGACGCGCGGCGAGCTTGAAATATGCGGGATTTTTCCCGAAGGCGTGACGAAGGACGAGCTTATCAAAATCGCCGCCTGCGTTGAAAGAAATTCGGAGCATCCGATCGGAAAAGCAATCGCCGGACTGTATACCGCCGACGCGGAAATTTCCGATTTTGCCGAACTGACGGGCGGCGTAAGCGCGGTAGTGGACGGAGAAAAAATAGTTGCGGGAAACGCCGCGCTGACGAAAATCGATCGAAACACGGACGGCACAGCGGTTCACATCCTCAAAAACGGCGAATACATCGGCTCTTTGAAGCTTTCCGACACAATCCGTTCCGACAGCCGTTCCGCCGTTGCGGAGCTGGAAGCTATGGGCATAAAAACCGTAATGATAACCGGTGACAGCGCGGCGGCGGCAAAAACCGTTGCCGACGAAATCGGTATAGGCAAAATTTACGCCGAGGTTCTGCCGACGGAAAAGCTGGATATTGTCAAAAATCTCGGCAAGCCGGCAGCCTTTGTGGGCGACGGAATAAACGATTCTCCCGCGCTGAGCGGAGCGGATATCGGCATAGCCATGGGCGGAATGGGCCGCGAGGCGGCAATGGAAGCCGCCGATGTTGTAATCATGGACGACAGCCCGTCAAAGACGCCTCTGGCGGTGCGCATAGCGCGAAAGGTGCTTCACACGGCAATTTTTAACATTGCCTTTTCGCTGACAGTCAAGGCGGCGATACTTGTTCTGGGCGTGCTTGGTTTGGCAAATATGTGGCTTGCCGTTTTCGCCGACGTCGGCGTTGCGCTTATTGCGGTGGTGGTAGCTGTGCTGCGGTGCAGGAGGGCATGACGGTCACTTATTTCCGCGCGAAAAAAACGGAGTCGGATTGCGACCCCGTTTTTTTAGCTATATTGCGTAATTACATTGCCACATATACGCCGTTCTCAATCTTAACAGCCTTGGGAGTTTTGTCGGGTTCGCCGTCGGCGGACCAAACAATTTCACCGGTAAGACCGTTTACCGTAATCTTTGTCATAGCGTCAACAAGATAGTCGCAAGTCTCGGAAGCGTCAGCGCCTACCATAGCAAGGTTTTCGTCAAAGCAGGCAACCATGGCGAGAATCGCGTCATAGCCGTCGGCGGCAAACTGATTGGGAATTTCGCCGAAGCGATTCTGATACTCGGTAACAAAGGAAACCGTCAGCTCATCTTCCGCGTCCGCGGCAAAGGGAGTAAGGAGCATAACTCCTTCGGCAAGGTCTTTGCCTTCGTCGCCAAGCTGGTCGATGATGCCGTCAAGACCGTCGCAGCCGAAGAACTGCACGTCAAGACCCATCTGAGAGGACTGCTGGAGAATAAGGGCCGCTTCCTGATAGTAAATGGGCAGGAAGAGAAGGTCGGCTCCGCTTTCCTGAACCTTCTGAATCTGAACGGAGAAGTCCGTCTTGCTGTCATCGGTGAAAGCTTCCTCGGCCACAACATCAAGTCCGAGGGTAGCGGCTTCCTCTATAAACTTCTGGTAAATGCCGCTGGAATAAGCGTCGGAGCTGTTGTAAATAACGGCAACCTTTTCGGCGATAGCGTTGTCAACAATATACTTGGCCGAGGCTATACCCTGGTTGGGATCGTTGAAGCATACGCGGAAAGCGTTGGGATAGGATGTACAGTCAACAGCACTGCCGGAGGGAGTTATTTGGAATATGTTGTCCGCATAGGAATATTCCTTTACCGCAAGGCAGGGACCTGTTGTAACGGTACCGATGAGAAGCTGCATACCCCAGTCCTTAAGGGTGTTGTAGGCATTTACGGCCTTTTCCTGATCGCCCTCGTCGTCCTGATAGTTGATCTCGATTCTGTAGCCATGCGCCTCGGCGTTTTCGTTAAATACGTCCGCCGCAATCTGCATTCCGTTTTTCACGGCGTTGCCGTAAACCGCGACGCTTCCCGTAATGGGCCCGATTCCGCCGATTTTGAGAACGGGCAGATCGCCGCTTGTTTCTTCGGTATTGCTCTGAACGCCGCTTTCGTCAGCGGGTTCCGTTGTGTTGCCGCCGCAGCCCGCGAAGCATACAACCGCGAGAGCCAAGGCGAGAACCAACGCAAGAATTTTTTTGTTCATTGAAAATTCCTCCTTAAATTATATCGGAAAGCCATCAAGTCTTCCAATAGAGATTATACGTCCGTTTTCTGTAAATTTCAAGAAAAATTTTTATACGCAAAAAATTTTGTAGATTTTCACTATTCATATGCTTGCTTGTCCTTGCTTTTTGTGCAAAATCCACAATAATATCTGTAAAAATTGAGCGAGAATTTGCGTTTTCTGCGGCGGCGGAGCCGCCGATTCGCGATTTAAAGCATTACCGCAAAACGGCAAAAAGCGAGGGACCGAGCCGTGTCCCTCGCAAGCTTTTATTGAATCGGATCGCCGTTTTCATCAAACAGCGGCAAAGGCTCAAGGAAAGTTATCCCTTCGCGGTTTTTCGCGTCGCCTTCGGCAAGGACAGCCATTTCGCCGACGATTATTCCGCCCGCCTTTCCGACAAGCTCCTCCAGCGCGGCAAGAGATTCGCCGGTGCTTATAACGTCGTCCACAATCAAAATTTTCTTTCCTCTTATCGCTTCAACGTCGTCCGCGCCAATGCAGAGAATCTGCTCGTCCGCGGTGGTTATCGAGTGTACCGGAGTTTTAAGCACGTCGCGCATATACAGCTTCGCGCCCTTGCGCGCGACAATATAGCTTCCGTTCCCCTCTTGACGCGCCATTTCGTATACGAGAGGAATGCTTTTGCACTCCGCGGTCACGATTATGTCGTGCTCGGGCGCCTTTTCCAGAAGCGCGGCGGCGGAAGCAACGGTTATTTCCGGATCGCCGAACATGATGAACGCCGCAATTTGCAGATTGTCGCCTATCCGAAAAAGCGGAAGAGAGCGCTTTATTCCGGCAATTGTCATGTCATAAGATGTTTTCATTTATCCCAAACCCTCTTTTATGTGTTAAATTACTTGTGTCGCAATATAAATCGCAAACAGTGCGACGGATATCCACATTACAGGGCTAATGTCCTTAAATTTGCCTGTGCAGATTTTAAGAACAACCCAAGCAATCATGCCGAACATAATGCCGGTTGCAATGGAATATGTAAAGGGCATTATAACAACCGCGAGGAAGCCGCCGATAACGTCGGCAATGTCGCCGTCGAACGACATTTTCTTAATGGAGCTGAGCATCAGCAGCCCAACATAGAGCATTGCGGGCGTTGTCGCAAACGAGGGAATTGCAAGGAACACAGGGGCGAACACAATTGAAATAAGGAACAGAACGGCCGTTGTAACCGCCGTAAGACCTGTGCGGCCGCCTGCGGCGACGCCGGCGCTCGATTCGACATAGCTTGTAACCGTTGAGGTACCCATGCAGGCTCCGACAACGGTTCCCACGGCGTCAGCCATAAGCGCGCCGCCGGCCTTGGGAAGCTTGCCGTTTTCGTCAAGCAAATTGCCTTTTTCCGCTACGCCGATAAGGGTTCCGACAGTATCGAAAATATCGGTATAAAGGAAGGTAAACACAATGAACAGGAAGGTTACAATATTATCCTTCACAAAGGAAAAGTCAAACTGGAACATAGCGGGCGCGGAAAAATTTACTCCGGAAAGAGTGGGAATAAGCGATGTTCCGGTATACCAGCCGCCGAGCTGAGCAAAAATTCCCAGTATCCATGTCGCGAGGATTCCGAGAAGAATGTCGCCGGGAACCTTAAAGTGGTGAAGGATTCCTATGATGATAAGACCTACGATCGAAAGCACAAATTCGGGGGAAGAAAAGTTGCCTACGCCCACAACCGTGGCGTCGTTGCTGATCACAACGCCGGAATTGATGAGAGCGATTATAGTGATAAACAGACCGATTCCTGCTGTTATGCCGAACTTAAGATTGGCGGGAATTTGGTTCACAAGGGCTTCTCTGAATTTGAACAGAGAAAGCACCATGAAGATAAGACCTTCAACCAAAACGGCCGTAAGCGCAACCTTATAGCTGTAGCCCATTGAGCCGCAGACCGTAAAAGCAAAGAACGCGTTAAGTCCCATGCCCGATGCGAGCGCGACGGGGTAATTGGCGAAAAACGCCATGCACAGCGTCGCTATCGCGGCGGAAATTGCGGTCGCCGAGAAAACAGCCGCGCTGCTTGCGCCGTCGATGCTGCCGAGATAGTTCGGGTTTACGGCAAGAATGTACGCCATAGCCAAAAAGGTTGTCAAACCGGCAAGAATTTCGGTTTTGACGTTTGTCCCATGCTCCTTGAGCTTGAACAATTTTTCCATATTGTTTTCCTCCTTAGAGAATTTATTTCGGCGGCTGAAAAAATTACCGCCAATTGCATTTTACATCATTTATCATCATTTTTCAAGTGCTTTTGAAAATTTCGTAAAAAATTTTTTAATAAATTTCACATACACTGTGAACGCGGGAGAAATTTTTGCTTCGGGAATTTTCCGCGTCCGCAAAAAAACGCGCCGTAGTCAGCCCACGGCGCGTTTATGGAGCGGAAGACGAGATTCGAACTCGCGACTTTCACCTTGGCAAGGTGACACTCTACCACTGAGTCACTCCCGCGTTTACATAGTTATAATATCATGCTTAAACGGGCTTGTCAAGAGCTTTTTAAAAATTTTTGCCAAAAAATATTTGTCAATGATATGCCGCGCTCGACCTCAAAAAATGAATTTTTGCCTTAGACTATAGACACAGAGCCGTTTTTGTGATATAATAAATATACAGAATGTGTAATTATGCAATAAATCCTTTGAAATAATAATTGACAGAGCTTGGAATTTCAAATTTTTCTTTCTTTGGCGACAGGTGGGAGGGCAGAAAATGGATATACTAAGAACAGCGGAACAATTCCGTATTGACGGTCGCCCCATTTCGGCCGTTCCCGTTAGCGGAGGTCATATAAACGATACCTTCCGCGTTTGCGTAACGGGGGAGCGACGCTATATTCTTCAGCGAATCAATAAAACCGTTATGAAAAATCCTCCGCTCGTAATGGAAAATATTGCCGCGGTAACCGAACATCTTCGGAAAAAGGGGATTGAAACCCTGACGATAATTCCTCCCAAGGAGGGCGGTCTGTGCTTCGAGCGGAACGGAGAATATTACAGAATGTACGGCTTCATCGAAAACGCCGTAAATCGGCTCCGCCCGTCGTCGGCGGAGGATTTTCGCGCAGCGGGGGAGGCGTTCGGCGCGTTTATTGAGGCTTTGAGCGATATGCCCGTGGGAAAGGTTCACATAATCCCAAAGGCGTCGCACGACACGCTTTTCCACCTTTCCTGTCTGAATGAGGCGATTGACCGTGACGCCGCGGGACGCTGCGCGGAAGCGGAAGCGGAAATCAAGCTTGCGCTTTCAAAAAAGAACTATGCCCGCGTGATTCAGCCGAGGCTGATTTCCGGCGAGATTCCGCTCAGAATTGTACATAACGATTCAAAATACAGCAATATAATGATTGACTCCTCAACCCATAAGGCACGCTGTATTCTTGATTTGGACAATGTTATGCCCGGGTCTTTGCTGAGCGATTACGGCGATTCGATACGCAGCGGCTGCGACATTGACGGAAGCTTTTGCTCCGAGCTTATGTATGCCTATAGGGACGGCTTTTTAAGCTCCGCGAAAAGCATAACCGAAAAGGAACTGGAGCTGCTCTCCGCCGCTCCTCTCGTTATAACCTACGAAAATGCCATACGGTATCTTGCCGATTATCTGAACGGCGACGTATATTTTAAGGTACGCTATCCGAAGCACAATCTGGATAAGTTCAGAAAAAGGATGAAGCTGCTGAAAAGCATGGAGGAAAGCCCCGCGCTTAAGCAGGTCAAAAATTTTTAAAAATTACCTCTTCACAAAAAGAAAAAGATGTGCTATAATGATATCAAAAGGGGGCGAAAATATGAAGCTGGAACTTATTCGTCAAAACAAGCTGAAAATAACGCTCTGTAAGGAAGAACTTGACAGCTACGGCGTAAATCCCGAAACAATATCCAAAAATTCCAACGAAGCCCAAGCGATGTTTTTCTCGGTTCTGAGAAAGGCGGAAGCGGAGGTTGGCTTCGCGTACACAAATTCCCGTCTGGTGGTTGAGGCAATGCCGCTTTCGGGCGATTTGGTGATATTTGTGACAAAGGTTGACAACGATGCCGAACAGCGTTTGTTCGACAAAATTTCTTCCCGCAAAGGGGCGGAAATAAGACAGTCCGCGGGCGCCGAGCCGCGCACAAGCTGTATGGTGGAGCTTGCGTCCTTTGACAATGTTGTGGAGCTTTGCCACGCCGTGCCTACATATTTCGGCGGGACGCTGTATGGATACGAAGAAAAATACTATATTTCCGTAAGTACGGCAATGGAAAAGCTTGTCGCCGAATACGGGCGTATTGTGGATGAAACCTCGCAGGCGATTGTCGAGGAGCATGGCACGCCCGTTATCCACCGCCGTGCGTTCGACATAATAAGAAACAGATTCAAGATGTAAGGCGCCGCGGCAAGCGGTTCCCCAAAAAGAAAAATGAGGAAATATTGCTTTAATTAAAGACTTAATGTATTTGCCGAAGACCCGCCTTTTTAGGCGGGTCTTCGGTGATTTGAGGGGATTTTGCGATCGCCTTTCGCTTTTCCGCGGCGGACAAAAAGCCGCCGAAAGTAAAAAAATCCTCTGAAATAAGCCGCTTCAGAGGATTTTTGGTCGGAGTGGCGAGACTCGAACTCGCGGCCTCGGCATCCCAAATGCCGCGCCCTACCGGCTGGGCTACACCCCGACGGTTATTTAATTGCTTGCGGCGGTCAAATATATTGGCAAACGCGCATTTGACCGCTTTTTTGATCTTGATAAGCTGCCTGAAATTTGCACAGGTAGAGGTTTTCGGCTTTTTCTTTTTGAGCGGTGTACGCCCAAAGCAGGCGTGCCGTCCAAGCTGTGCCAAACCCTGAACCTTTGTGATTATACCACGTTTAAAATAATTTTTCAAGAGGTTTCGGCAAAATATTTCTTGCGAACGCGCCTGTCTTAATTCCGGTATGCCGCTTTTTCGCATAAATTGCAGCCGATTTAAAAAATATATGTCCGCATAAAGCCCGCTACGCGGTAATTGCCGCGCGGCGGGCTGTTTTTATGCCTTTTACAAAAAATATGATAAAATATTTCCGGCACACTTGGAAAGGAGATGGTTTACATAATATACGGATATGCGCGGGTATCGTCAATCGGACAAAACGAGGATCGTCAAGTGGACGAGCTTCTGAGTTATGGTATTCCGGAAAAGTACATTTACATCGACAAGCAGAGCGGAAAGGATTTCAACAGGCCGAAATACGCCGAAATGTGCGGGAAAATGAAGAAAGACGATGTTTTGGTAATAAAAAGCATCGACCGGCTGGGACGCAATTATGGCGAAATATTGGCGCAGTGGCGGAAAATAACGAAGGTCATGGGCGTGGACATAGCGGTGCTTGATATGCCGCTGCTTGACACAACAAAATCAAAGGATCTGCTCGGGACCTTCATATCCGACCTTGTTCTGCAGCTGTTGTCCTTCGTGGCCGAGAACGAGCGGGCCAATATTCTTCGCCGCCAAGCCGAAGGAATCGCCGCGGCAAAACGCCGCGGAGTCCGCTTCGGACGGCCGAGATTTGTCCCATCCGACGCGTACGCAGAGAGCTACCGCCTTTGGAAGGACAAAAAAATAACGGCCCGGGAAGGAGCCGAACGCTGCGGAATGACGGTTAGGGCCTTTTACCGTTACGGAAAGAGAACGCAATGATTTTCCCGAAAAGGTATACTTTTTTGGCA
>CAZICW010000022.1:12926-24751 GCA_964537995.1 uncultured Oscillospiraceae bacterium | reverse complement strand
CGATTTAAACGCTTGGGCAAAAAATTTCGGATATGGAAATTTTTTCTTTATTTGTCATAAAAATCTTCGTTTCGTCTGTATTTTATCATATTTGCGCCGCGGCATGACTACTGTCCGCGCAAAACAAAACAGGCACCCGCGGGGAGTGCCTTTTCTCTTTACTTCTTACTTTAATATATTAAGAGAAAGAACAATGGAAAGAAGGAAGAACACGACAGCGAAAACACTTGTGAGCTTTTCCATCATACCTTCCATTGTATGAGCCTTGTTTTTGCCGAAAAAGGTATCGGAAGAACCGCCCATAATCGCGGAATCGCGGGGATCCTTACCTTCCTGGAACAAAACAATGACCGTCAGCACAACCGCAACTACAAGATAGATCAATGTAACCGCCAGATTCATTTTATTACACCTCCGTTTTAAGAAGCTTAGAACGCTATTCGTATCTACTTTACCACAGTTTTATAATAAATGCAAGTATTTTTTTATTATTTTCTAAAATTTTTAAAAAAATTTTAGAAAAGTATTGATTTTTTTTATTTTCGTAGTATAATAAAAATAATTGAGCCGATGTGATGGAATTGGCAGACGTAGTGGACTCAAAATCCACCGGTAGCGATACCGTGCCGGTTCGAGTCCGGCCATCGGCACCAAAAATCCGAATGCCGAGTGAGCATTCGGATTTTTCACTGTAAGGAAGTGCGGGCGCGATGAAGCTTTCGTTAAAACAAATATTTTGCCTTATTCTTTGCGGCGTTATGCTGCTTTTTGCGCTGGGACTGACAGTATACGAATTTACCCGTCCCGCCGCGCCGGAGGAGACGCCGCTTGGCTCCGAGGAAGAAAACCCTCCGGTTCGAATCGAAATAGCCGCCGTCGGCGACAATCTTATGCATATGCCGCTGATAAAGAGCGGACTTACCGATACGGGCTATAATTTCGACGGCTTTTACAAAAACATCGGCAAATATCTCGACGGCATCGACATCAAGGCAATAAATCAGGAAACCGTTTTCATCAACGATCCTTCGCGCTACAGCGGTTATCCGGAGTTCGGCGGTCCGTCCGCCGTCGGCGACGCGGTTGTAAAAGCGGGCTTCAATGTAATCGAGCAAGCGTCGAACCATTCTTACGATAAAGGTACGGACGGGCTTTCCGACACCTACGCTTACTGGAAATCGCAAAATGTGACGCTGCTTGGAATAAATTCCGACGAAAACGACGCGCGCCGCGTTGACACCTTCACAAAGGACGGCTTTACAGTCGCGATGATGAACTATACCTACGGGCTTAACGGCTATGTTTTACCTGCGGGGAAGGAATATCTTGTTAATTTGCTTTCCGACGAAAACCGTCCCGCCATAGCGGAACAGCTTGCGCGCGCAAAGGCTGAGAGCGACATCCTTATAATGTTCGTCCACTGGGGAACCGAATACGACACCGAGCCGGATGACTATCAGTCGGATTGGCTGAAATTTTTCAACGAAAACGGCGTTGACATAATAATAGGAGCGCATCCCCATGTTTTGCAGCCATGCGAGGAATACGTCGGAGAAAACGGAAAAACAACTCTGGTTTACTATTCTCTCGGTAATTTTATATCAAATCAGTCCTCAATAGACAATGAGTTGGGGGCTATGGCGCGTATAACCCTTGTCAAGGACGGGGACGGAGCAAGAATTGAGAGCTATTCGATGGAGCCTTGCTTTACGCACGTTTCCGGCGGAAAATACACCGTGTATATGCTCTCGGACTACACCGACGACCTCGCGCGCGCACATTCCAAGTTCGGCGGCAGTCTTACCGTCGAAAGGATTCGCAAAAGATTTTCGGAAATAACGGGGCTTAATATATTGACAAATTCTGAAAATCAAGCTATAATAGAGTAGAAAGAAAGCCGTCAGCAAAAAGGAGGATATAATTATGCCGAAAGAAATCAAAAAAACTGCCGGAGCGGAAAAGCTTTTCCGTAAAATGAACGACAGAGCCTATGCCGAAGCGTTTGACACCGACGAGCACTCCGTGGGTGATACGGATTATGTCCCCGAAGAGGACGAAATCGACTACACAAAGGATACGGACATCAAAGACAGGTAATCGATCGTTCAAAACGCTATTGCTTTTTGAACAAAAAAATTGTATAATATAATAAATAAGTTGCAAAGGAGCGGTTTGTCTTGACTGAAGACAGAAAAACTCAGACCCCCGGCACGGAAAATGTCGGGCTAAACGGTGAATCGGAAAACGATAAAACAAAAAGAATAGATATTTCGCAGACGTCGTCCGACGCGGCAAAGCGGGTTTTGGACGCCGAAAATGCGAACGGGGAAACAAAGAGAATAGATATTTCGCAGGCGGAGCCGGCGGACGGGGATGCGGAGCCGGCGGACGGAGATGCGGAGCCGGCGAAGGAAAATACATATTCGGCGGCGGAGGGTACCGACGCAAGACTTCTCAGCGAGTTCGCGCCCAAGCCGATTAAAATTCCCAACGTTGACCTTGAAAAGGAAAAGAAAAAGCAGGATAAACGCCGCCAAAACAGAGACAAAGAAGCAAAAAAGGTCGAGGTGCGCAAGAATAAGACAAAAAAGAAAAAGAAAAGATCCGCCGGGCAGAAGGCTCTTGTCGGAATTGCGGGCTTTTTGCTGTTTGTGCTGCTCTCCGTTTCAACGGCGGGCTTTGTGGGCGTACTTTCCTTGCAGGCGGTCACGAGCAATTATGCTTTCCGGCTTTCCGTCAAGAGCATGGACGTACCCGAAATTGCCATCGGCGGTATAGAGAACTACGATGAGCTGGGACTTGTCAAGTCGTCGAGCAATGCCGCTCTGGTGGATATAATCCGCGACAATTCGGATGTTGTTGTTACATACAATGAAATAAATTCCTCTTTGCGCAGCTCAACCCTCGAATCCTTCATATCGGAAAGGCTCAAAAACGCATCGGATTATCTGCTTAAGGGTGAAAGCTACGACGAGCTGACCGGCAGTGATGTAGCTGATGTAATCAAAGAAAATTCCACTCTTGTGCGCAATTTGACGGGACGAGTTCTGTCAGAGGAGGACTATACGGCAATAGCCGATTACTTTGACAACACTGTCGGCATGGAGGCGGTTTCCCGTTCGGCTATCGACGCTTCTCCGATAAGCGGGTATAAGGATACCGTGCGCCACATTATGTCGCTGCGGACGCTTGCGGCGCTGCTGCTTATAACGGTTGTGCTTATAATTCTTATGTGTATAGTATGCCGTGAGTCGGCGTACCTTCCTCTCGGATGGTCGTTTATTGTCGGCGGTATTGCCGTCATTCTCGGCGCGATATTCTTCCGTCCTTCCTATTCGCAGGGCGCGCTGTTCCTGCAAAGTGTGCTTAACGGCTATTTCAGCTTCTTTACGGCGGCAATTATCATCATTGCCGGTGTGGTTGCGGTAATCGGCGCGTTGATATTCCTTATCGGCAACGCCTCCGGCGACCGCGATGACTGATTCGGACAAGGCTCCGCTTTACAGTGCGCTGCTTAAGCTTAAAGACAAAAATCAGCTCAGCTTTCATATGCCCGGCCACTTGGGCGGCAAGGGCATGGAGGGCTTTGATTTCCTGAAGGAAATTGATACGACAGAGCTGCCCGAAAGCGACAACCTCTTTTTCGCGGAGGGCGTCATAGCCGAGGCGGAAGCCGCGGCCGCGCGCTTTTTCGGCGCAAAAAAAACTCGGTTTCTTGTCAGCGGCTCCAGCGGAGGTATAATGGCGGCTGTCGGCGCGGCTTTGAGCGAGGGCGACAAAATTATATGCGACCGCTTCTGTCATCGGAGCTTTGTTTCCGCTTTGATTTTTTCGGGCGCAAATCCCGTATGGCTCCGTCCCGAAGCTATTGACGGGGGCCTGCTTTGGGGAGGAATAAGCCCCGCCGACGTTGAGACCGCCGCGAAAAGCAATCCCGACGCGAAGGCGGTATACATAACGTCTCCAAACTATTTCGGGCTTTGCTCCGACGTTGCCGAAATTGCCGAAATTGCCCACAATCACGGTATGCTGCTGATAGTTGACAGCGCCCACGGCGCGCATTTCGGACTTTCTCCGCTGTTGCCGCCGTCGGCGGTAACCCTCGGAGCGGATATTGTCGTCACGAGCGCGCATAAAACTCTCCCTTCTCTGACACAGTCGGCGTATCTTCATATAAACCGTGAGCCGCCGCGCCTTGAGGCCATGCTGAAAATGCACCAGACCAGCTCGCCGAGCTATATTCTCATGGCTTCGTTGGATTATGCCCGCGCGAAAATGGAAAGCGAGGGCGAAGGGCTGTGGACGGCGCTTGCGGAAAACGTGTTGGAAATTTTTCCGGAGCAGGCTGAAATTGCGGGCAGCGCGGCAAAATATAAAGACGTCTCGCGTATAGTGCTTCCTCTTGCGTCAAATCCGTTTTCGGCGGCGGAAACGCTGCGCGGGAAGGGAATTGCGGTCGAGTGTAGCTACGGCGGCGGGCTTGTCTGCATAGCGAACATTGCTCACACAAGAGAGGATTTGCTCCGTTTAAGCGCGGCCGTTGCCGAGATTGACGCGGAGCCGTACCGACCGATGCGCTTCGCTCCGTTCGCGGCGGAAGCCGCAATGCCGCCGCGCAAAGCGTTTTTTTCCGAAACGGAAGAAATTCCGATTCGGAAAGCCGCGGGAAGAATCTGCGCGCGCGAGGTTTTGGTTTATCCGCCCGGCACGCCCCAGCTTATGCCCGGAGAAGCAATAAGCGCGGAAGCCGCGGAAGCCGTAGCGGAAATCACGGAAAGCGGCGGCGAGATTCACGGAGTGAACGGCGGAAAAATTAATGTCGTAAAACAAAGTCATTGACAACGGTTGAAATAATTGATATAATAATTTAAACAGATTGTCAAGGGAGTTGAAATAAATGAAATTTGTGTATGAAAAGGCTGCGGCTGTGCTGCTTGCGGCGGTTTTGTTTACTGCGGCGCCCGCAGTGCTCGCGGAAAACGTGAAGCTTGTTCAGGTGAACGGCGAAACGGTGGAGTTTCAGGATGTCGAGTCGCAGGAAATTAACGGAGTAGTCATGCTTCCCGCGCGTTTTGTGACCGAAGCCATGGGACTTCAGTTTGAATGGTTCGCGAATCTCGGAACCGCAACCGTTACGGGAGACGATTTTAAGGCTACGTTCACCGTCGGCAGCAACGAAATGACCTATACTCTCGCTCTCGGACATGAAATAACGGTGAAGACGGACGGGAAAACCGTTCTGAAGAACAACCGTATGCTCATATCCGAGGATGCGGTTAAAACAATAGCGCTGCTAAACGGCTTTACCTTCCTTCTGGGCGATGTTGACAACAGCCTCGTAATAACCGCTGACGGAGCTTCCGAGGTCTATGTTGACGGAACCGAGGTTGAGTACAAAGACTGCGCGCCAACCCTTGTCAGCGGGGCGCCCATGTATCCCGCGCGTTTTGTGACCGAAGCCATGGGGCTGAAATTTTCTTGGGACGCGGCTGACGGAATTGCCGAGGTGTCCGACGGGGAAAATACTGTCACTCTGACCGTCGGCAGCAATAAAATCGAACTCGACGGAGAAACCTATCGCGCCGACAAAAATATTATTCTCGTAAACAACAGAATGTATATATCGGCTCAGGCTATGGCGCGTTTGGCGGAATATTTCGGCTTTTCGGCAAAAATTGACGGCGGGATTCTGAATATCACGTCGCCTGTCAGGGAAAACGAAGCCTTGCCGACGGAAAAATCCGAAGCAGCGCAAGAAAAGGAAGTAAATGAATCGGAATCGGAATCGGTATCCGAAAACGAAAAACAGGAGCCGATAACGGTTACATATAACGGAGTTGAGGTTGAATTTCCCGACGCGCAGTGTGTCATAGCCGACGGAAGGACGCTTATCCCCGTGCGTGCCGTCGCGGAAGCTATGAATATGGACGTAAGCTGGGATCCGGAAAAACGTACCGTAACTGTTGAAAACGGCGGAAATACGCTCCTTATTACAATCGACAGCCCCAAAATGCAGGGCAAAGGCGGCGACGCGGTAAAGTTAATCGAGCTTGAAACCGCCGCCGTGATAATCGACGACAGAGCCTATGTCCCGATTCGTGCGGTTATGGAGTTTTTCGGAGCGTCGGTTGATTGGGACGAGGCGAGCCGCACCGTTATAATTGCCGCGGCGGAATCGGAAAAATCCGGCGAAGCCGACAGCGACGCGCTCGACGCGGATGAGAAAGCCGACGACGATATTGATGAAATTGACGCGGCTCTCGGCTTTAAAATTTTCGCTCCCGACGGTGCGGAAAATGTTGAAAAAACAATTGTAAACGATAATACCGCGCAGCTTTCGTACAGCCTTAACGGCGTTCAATATATTTTCCGCTCCGCTTTTGGCGGCACGGACGTAAGCTCGGACTACGGCGGCATTTCCGGCGGACGGCTCAGCTATGCCATCGACCTGAACGGCAACGACGTAGAAGTTAAGGTGGCGAGTCTCGCGAACGGCGGGCTGCTTGCGGAATGGCAAAATGAGGGCTGCAGCTTCAGCCTGCGCTGCATGGGTGATATTTCAAAATCCACAATGTTTTCTCTTGCCGCCGCGCAGGCGCAGAATTTCGTTTTGCTTGGGACAGGCGTTCAATCTCACTCCGGCGTTCAGGAATCCGAAACGGCGGGAGAGCTTGCTGAAGCTCAAGAAAACGAAGCCGCAAACGAGACGGAGAATATCCCCGAAATAGAAGTAGTGGATGAAGAATAATTACGATTGTTAATTATGCATTGTAATTTGAGGCGAAACAAAGGCTGAAAAGCAAAAAACAACTGTGACACGACAATAATGAAGCACGCTGAAAAAATCTCTGCCGTTTATACGGCAGAGATTTTTTATGCCTGTAATTTTCCGCGCGTTTTCACGCGTTCTCAGTTTACCGAAACGCTTGTAACGGTGCTGCTTGTTTTAAACGACGCTTTCTGAGTTCCGCCGGTATAAGCTCCGCCGCTGTAAAGACCTCCGGTATTCGTCCCTGTGCAGCTTCCGCCTGAATAAACATAATATGTCTCATCCTTCACAAAATCCGGCGAGGACACCACAAGCGAGTTATATGCCTTGCAAGGAGCAAAGGTGACAATATCCGCGCCTGACGAGGAAGCTATGCGCACAATCGTATTCGCGCTCTGAGAGGAACGATAGGTTATTTTGGCGACATACTGTGAGCCGCTCGGAGCCTGCGCCATGCCGGATGAGCCGGCCGCCGCGAGCAGACCGCCCGTCTGCGTAAAGGAGCCGTCAAAATCCAGCGCGGCGTCGTCGGAGCTTGACGGCCCGCAGACAAGAACGGTTCCTCCGCTCATTGTGACGTTTCCGTTTGAGTCTATTCCGTCTCCGCCGGCGTTTACGCTTACGAAGCCGCCCTCGATATTTATGAGAATACTGTCCGTCGCGGAGGCTTCAACCGAGAACATTCCGAAGCCGCCGCCCCAGTTGTTTCCGCCGCCGCCCCAGTTATTCCCTCCGCCCGGGGTGTTTTCGGGCTGACCGGCGGAATTTGTCTCTCCGTTTGTGGCATTAAGTCCGTCGTCGGAGGCCGTGACATAAACCGTACCGCCGAGAATATTTATTACAAGGGCTTCAAGCCCCTCATAGCAATAATCTACCTGTATATATGTTTCGTCGCCGCTTATGCTGAGATTGCCGTCGGCGTGTATGGCGTCATCGTCGGTATAAATACGGAAGGCGCCGCCGGATATCGTTATATTTCCGTCGGAATGGACGGCGTCGTCAATCGTTTCAAGGGAGAAGCTTCCTCCGCCGATATTGACCTCCTGTACGCCCTTAAGCCCTTTAAGGCTGTCGCTGCTGTCAAGCTGCGTACATTCGCCGCAGATTTCAAGCTCTGATACGGAGTTCCAATCGTGGTATGAATTTCCCTTAAACAGCGCCTTGACAAAGCGGGCGTCCGTGTTATTTGCCATATTATAAACCATATCGCCGTTGTTATAGCCGTTGGTGCCGTCATAAATCGGGGTATAGGTTATGCCGTCCTCGGAAATCAAAAGCTCATAATAGTATTCCCTGTTTTCGACCGCTTTTTCCGCGACACCGATCTTTCCTACTGTCTTGACCTCGCCGAGGTCGCAGATTACATAGGCTTCCTTGCTGTTAGATGTCCAGTATGTCGCAGTATTGCCGTCGTTTATGTTCGTTATGGGATATTGAGCTTCGGTGAGCGACGGATCATTGAAAAAATCAATTACGCTGTAGTCGTAAACCTCGGCGTTGTCGCTGAAAATGTCAAACGTGCCGCCGGAAATATTCAGCGCGGTTTCAGCCTGTATGCCGTCCTGACGGGTGTTTATAAAAAATTCGCCGTCAGTCACCGTAACGGAAGCCGCGGTGGATTTTATCGCGTCCTCGCCGCTCGTTATGTTAAAGCTCCCGCCGGAGATTGCGATACGGCCGTCGGAAACGGCAGGCTCGGTTTCGTCGGCTGTATCGCCGTTGACCTTTATGCCTTCCGCGCCCGATTTTATCGTTATGCTTCCTCCGCTTATATCGGCGAGCAAGTCGGCTTGGATGCCATCCTCACCCGAGGTTATGCTTATTGTGCCGCCGGTTATTTTAACATAGCCCTTGTCCTCTTCCGAAATGTTGTCGCTCTTGATACCGTCGCCGCTGCTTACGACGGTTATTGTTCCGTCGCCGATTGTGACCGAATCGTTGCCCTTGAGCCCGTTATTTGCCGCGGTTACGGAAATTGTGCCGCCGAGAATTTCCAAATCCGCCTTTGTACCTATGGCGTTATTGGCGTTTCCGTTTACGGTCAGGGAGCCGCCCCCGCTTACGGAAAGATCCCGCTTGCTGTAAAAGCAGGCGTTTCCGGTCGTATCTGTATAAACCTCCGGGTCGGTAAAGGTATTTTCCGTGCCGTCGGAAAGAATTACGGATACTTTGGCCTCCGCCGCGCAAAAGGGAGAGCCGACGGTGCTTGTTACGTCAACTCCGCTGAGGGTTATATTGACATTATCGGATTTTGTAAGCTCCGGACTTACGACAATCCGACCGTCGTTCAACACGCCTTCAATCTCGTAATCGCCCGAAGCCGTGATTGTCAGGGTTGTTCCGTCCACTGTCACGTTATCGACCCCGTCGGCGTTTATGCTTGTGGAGAGAAGATGAATTATGCCGTCAGTCTCGGCAACGTCGTCCGCGGCGCCCGACGGGCTTCTTTCGGGAACATATGTAACCTCGGCTTTGCCGTTTGTGCCTATTACAAAATCGGTTATAGCAATTTCTCCGCTTGCGGGATTGTCGGAAAGAGCCGCTCCGCTCACGGTTTCCTCGCCGCTGACCGCAAGACGGACGCGCAGCAGCTCGCAGTTGCTTGCCTCGGCGGGAAGAGGCACATTAAGGAATGCCTGCTCCATTGTTTTGTTTTTTGTTATTGAATAAGAGGCTACATCGACATAGTTTTCTCCGTCGGTGCTGTATTGGAGAGTATAGTTCTTGGGCCCTTTTTTGCTTCCGCCAAGCTTCGCGGAAACGGTTATTTCTTCATATCCTACCGTGGAAAGCCGAGCCTCGATATAGGGAGAGCTTCCCCAGTTATTTTTGCTTCCGGCCGTAACAAGCCCGGGATAAACGGCGTCGTCGCCGTAGGCATAGGTTTCCGTTTCGTCGATTGCTCTTTCAAGCTTGCGAAGTCCGTCGTCGTTCACGCTTGCAAAAAGCTTCGCGGAATCAATGAGGACGCCCGCCATGGGAGCGTATCCCGTGCTTTTGCTGCCGTCAACCTCATCTGTCGCGGGTACGTCAAACACATGGAAAACAAATTCCGCAAGATTTACGCTTTCGTCTTTTGTTTCATTACCGTCATCGCCGCCGACCGTAACGGCAAAGCCCGCGGCGGCGGGAATTGCGGTCAGTCCTCCGTCGTAACGCCACACAAATGCCTTTACCGTCTGTCCTTCGGCAACGGAAAGCCCTTCCCCGAAGGTAAAGGTAAAGCTGCCGGAAAAGCCTGACTTCAGTATATTTTCGGATATTTCCGCGCCGGCAAAGCTTTCGTCGGCGTCAAAAACCGCCGCGACCGCGACGCAGTCGGTCGGAGCGTCGGAAGCGGAAACCTCGATTGAGAGAACAGTGTTGTTTTCAATCTGTACAGTCGTTATTTCAATTCCGCCCGCAGCGGCAAAAGCGGCATTGAAGCAGCCAAATGCCAGCATCGCCGAAACAATAAGGCATAACGCGCGTTTTTTCATAAAAATCACATCCTTCGTTTTTATTGTATATTGCGAATGTTACGTTTTTGCAAAATTGTATCTGTATAATTGCATAAAAAATTATGCATATTTTTGTGAAATATGCATAATTTGACAATTAACCGCCGAGCTTTTCCGTATTTTTATTTTTCCAAAGCATTGCCGCTCCGATTATTCCGGCGTCGTTGCCGAGCTGAGCCTTGATTACTCTGCACTGCGCGCCGTGATGGCGCGAAAAAACCTCCGCCGAGAGGGCTTCGTTCAGCCTTGGAAGCATAGCGTCCGCCGAGCCGGAAAGACCGCCGCCGATTGCGACAAGCTCCGGCTGGAGAATATTCACCGCGCTGACGATTCCCGACGAAAGATAGGTCAAAAATTCGTCAACCGTCTCCTTTGCCGCCGCGTCGCCCATGGCTGCCGCCTTAAACGTAAGCTCGCCGTTTACCAGAAGAATATTCCCTCCGCAAAGCTCCCAAAGCACGGAATCAGGTTTTTTCCTCATTGCTTCCCGCGCGCGTCCGATAAGAGCGGACGCCGAAGCATAAGCCTCAAGGCAGCCTCGTCGTCCGCAGGTACACTGCCGCCCGTTTTCGGCAATAACCATATGCCCCAGCTCTCCGCCCATGCCGTTGGAGCCGACGAAAATTCCGCCGTCCAGTATGATTCCGCTTCCGACGCCCGTGCCGAGAGTTATGAGCAATGAGCTGCGCGTACCCTTCAGGCTTCCGGCGACATACTCGCCGAAGGCGGCGGCATTGGCGTCATTTTCGAGGTATATTCTTTTGCCCGTGAGATTTTGCATACATTCGGCAATCGGAACGCCGTACCAGTAAAGATTGCCGGAAAACTCGATTTTCCCTTCCGCGCGGTTTATCGAGCCGGGGCAGCCTATGCCTATAGAGCTTATTTCCGGCATAAGTATGCCGCTTCCCTCCGAAAGCTCGAACGCCAGCCTTGCCATATCCTTTATGACTGTCATGCTGCCGCGCTCGGATTTTGTGGGGCGGCTGAGCTTACGGACGATTTTGCCCTCGTCGTCAACGATTCCGGCCTTTATGCTTGTGCCGCCAAGGTCTATACCTATGCAATACGACATTTTATCTCTCCTTTAAAGCTTGTGACCGCACAAACCGTGCGGTCACAAGTTAATCAATCAAATCTAACCGAACAAATCAATCATTCAGCCGTAAGCTCCGCAAAAAATTCGTCAAGGTTTACGGTCTGTTCCTCGGCTGTATCGGTTATTGTAAAGAGCGCTGCGTTTTTAAGCTCCTGAAGCGTAACCGAACCGTCGTCCGCGACGCCGAGATAAAGACCGCTCTGCTTGCCGCGGATGTAATAGCCGCCGTCGGCTTCATCAAGATAGAATATCTGATTGTCGCCGCCGTTGTAAGCATAAGTGGAAACCTTTGTTCCGACGGCCGTACCCTGACTGTTTACATCAAGGGAAAGCCCTTCGCCGTTGAGGAATACATAAGATCCGTTTATCGGAATTATCGTCCATTCGGCGCAGTCAAGCAAATCGGCGCCCGTATCGGCGGTCTGAACCGCGGCGGTTCTTATAATCGCCCCGTCGG
>CAZICW010000022.1:0-12826 GCA_964537995.1 uncultured Oscillospiraceae bacterium | reverse complement strand
CGTTTTCGTCAAGGAGGAGCTTTTCCGTTCCGTCATAGGAGAAATCCTCCGAGAAGAGGTACTTGCTGCCGCTTGTAGAAATTTCGTATGGTATGGAGGAAATGGACTTCATCGAATACTCGATTCCGTCATCCCACGCGAACAGGGCAATTCTGTCGCCCTCTTCGATTTTTTCGGCGGTATAGTTTACAGTTTCGACAACCTCGGGGTCGCCAAGCGTCGAACGTCCGCCGTCCTCGGTCTTGGGCGCGCCTATCATGCCTATCTGAGGCACGCTGCGGGCGGGAATCGTTATGTCGTCGGTTATCTTCACGCCTTTAAGCTCGTTATCCGCGCCGTAATGCGCAAGCGCAAGCTTAACCGTGCCGTCGCCGATAGAGATATTTGTGATTGTGAACCTTGCCTGCAGCTCAACGTTTTCGCCCGTGGGAAGAGCCTCAAGCTCATTTCCGCCGGCGTCGAGGAGAACCGTGTCGGCAAACATTTCGGGGTCGTCCTGAGTTATGAAGCCGTCCGCCTTATAGTCTGTCTTGACGCCCGTCTTATACTCGTAATTCATCCAGTAGCGGTATTCGCCGCTTATCCAGAGCAGTCTGGGGCCGAGATTCTCGCCGGTTTCGTCGTCCTGCTTATAATTGTAAATTGCGTTCGGACGCGCGTTGTTCGTTGGAGAATTCTGCGTTATCGGCTCGCGAACCGTCCATGTCGCGCCGTGGTCGTCGCTTTCCCAGCGGTAGATTTCAAACACGTTGCCGTACTCGCCCATTGTGGGAACGGAAAGGTAGATTACGTTCGCGTCGGACGCGTTATGGTCAAAGGTAAGACCGCCGCTGTAGCAGCGTTCCTGAGTCGCGTTTTCATGGAACCACTTTCCGCCGTATGTCAGGTATGTGTTGACCCATTCCTGAGTTTCGCTGTCCCAGCGCGCGTACCAGTAATAGTGGTGGCTGCGGCTGTTGGTGTCGCTGTAGGGATTGTCGTTAATTGAGGCGGGGGAGAGATACCATGTCGGAAGTCCGCCGTTATCCGCGGGAGGCGTTGCCGTAATGTCAACGTATACTATGCACGGCTCGCCGGCTTCGTTATGCGAAATGTCCCACGTCCAGCCGCGGCGTTCCGCGCTTGCGTATCTGGGATTGAAGCTGTCGTTTGTAAGCTCGCTCGCGTTGAACACAACAAGCTCGGGATATTTTTCATAGAGCTTGTATGTAACGACGCCCCACTGACCGCTCGTGCCGTCCGCGCCCTTGGAGGAGTAGCTGCTGTTGTTTTCAACGGGAAGAGGCTGAAGGTAATTGTCCTTTGCCGTGTAAAGTCCCTGATCCTCCACATTAAGATAGAGATAGAACACATGGTTTATTTTGTCGTTGTCGGGGTGATTCGCGGTAAAGGTTATATAAATTTTGTTGCGGACGGGGTCATAGTCGTACTTGGTGTAGGGTCTGCGTCCGCTGTCGGTAAGCCCGCCGTCGGTGTAGGCGTTCGGAGCGTCCGTGCCTGAACTGTAGGTGCTGTAGCCGTAGGTCGTGTTGGCAAATTGCGTCTGACCCATAACAACTGTGCATACGCCGCTGTCGTCAGGCATTGAGAACTTGGCGAGAGTGGGCTTCCAGTGAACGCCTCTCCAGCCGACATAAATTACGTCGTTGTCGTCTTTGCCCTCGTCGTCGTGAACCATAAATACCGTCGGATAGGTTGCGTTATAGGTATTTGTCTCGCTTGAGGTTTTGGTCTGGCAGTAATAATACTGCTCGTCGTTCCACTCGGTTATATCTTCGGGATACTTGGAAACACGGTAATACATATAAGGCTCGTTGGTATGCATCGAATACCACGCCATAATGCGTCCGTCGGGAAGAATTACAACCGCGGGATTGTTATGGTCGTCGCTTTCAAGCATTTTATGGATTACCACGCGCGTGTATTCGCCCGTGTCATGGTCAAGCTGAGCGACAACGATGTTTCCGCTGTCCTCAACCCAGCCCATATAGGTTCGGTCATGCTTGAACACATAGCCGTTATTCGACGAGTAGGTGTAGTTTATGCTTCCGTCCTCTTTTACGGTGTATTCCTGATAACGGTTCGCAAGATCGTCGCCGGGCTGGATATGAGTCCCGCTCGGCTCAACGTACCAGTTCCAGCCGCCGTTGTTGGTGGCTACCGTAACATTATCCTCATACGGAAGAGTCGTTACTTCCTTTACGATGACCCTGCAGCTTACATTAAGTCCGGGAATTGCGCTTAACGTACCGCTTGCGGTGTATTCTCCGGCTATGGCTGTATTTACGGCCGAGGTGTCCCAAGTTACGCCGTATTTGAGGGACTGTCCGTTGTCAAACACAACCGTGACGGTCGAGGGCATACTCAAAGCGTCGCCGACAACCGTGTTTACGTCGGCAATATCGTCGGTTGTCAGGCTTACGGATTTATGATACTCAATGTCAAACGTCTGCTCCGTGCCGCTTATCTCGACGGAAGGAGCCGCCGTTACGTCATCAAGCACATATGTAACGCCGTCCTTTATGATTGCCTTGGGAGCGTCGGAAGCGGTATAGGTCGCCCCCGTCGCATACTTTGTCTTATGCGCGTCGGCAAGAGGATTGCCGTCCTCATCGACATAATTCACCGTGAGGTTCGTATAGCCGCTTTCCCAGTGAGAGCGGTGACTGAGAATAACGCCCTCCAGCTCGCCGGCTTCGCCGCTGCCGTGAACGAACATACGGTCAACCGAGTCAAGCGAGCCTCTGAAAGCCGAGCCTTCGGTAATTGTTTTGTAAACTCCGTCGCTGCCGGCGATATACATATCGTATTTCTTAGTCGCAAAATCCAGCACCGTGCGCAGACGGTACCGCTCGCCGGCTTCGCAGACAACGGAGCTTTGCTTCCAGTCGGAATTATAGTATTCAAAAACATAGTTTCCGTCGGAATCCGTTGTGTTCATATAGCGCATCGGAACGGCGGTCGAGTTAAAGGCGTCCGTTGAGCCGTTGCCGTAGGAGATGAGCTTGTTTGTTCCGTCGTTTACGATAAAGTCGGTTTCAAACACTACCTCTCCGCCGCCGTATTCGTAGCCGAGACTGTTGTAGTATACAAAGCTTGCGCCTGCCGAATTGCCCGCCGAATAAAAGGTTTCCACGCTGTTGTCGCAGGAAAGGACTTTAACGTCGCCCGTAAGCGAGCAGCCGGAAACGGTCGCGGTGTATTTGCCGCCGGAGGACGTCCAGTTCAAAGGCTCATATTTAAAATCTCCGCCGGAAACAACAGCAATCTGTGCCGGCAAAACAGGATCGTCGCCTTCGATTACAACGTCGGAAAGCTCAACTCCCTCGGAGTATGATACGGACACCTCCGTATTTTCCTCAACCTTAACGGCGGAAACGGCGTCTCTCGTGTACGCTTTTCCGTTATATACAATATATTCGGGAGCGTCGTCGGGTGTGTAGGACGAGCCTATCACATACTTTATCTTATGCGCGTCGGCAAGAGAATTGCCGTCCTCATCGACATAATTCACCGTGAGGTTCGCATAGCCGCTTTCCCAGTGAGAGCGGTGACTGAGAATAACGCCCTCCAGCTCGCCGGCTTCGCCGCTGCCGTGAACGAACATACGGTCAACCGAGTCAAGCGAGCCTCTGAAAGCCGAGCCTTCGGTAATTGTTTTGTAAACTCCGTCGCTGCCGGCGATATACATATCGTATTTCTTAGTCGCAAAATCCAGCACCGTGCGCAGACGGTACCGCTCGCCGGCTTCGCAGACAACGGAGCTTTGCTTCCAGTCGGAATTATAGTATTCAAAAACATAGTTTCCGTCGGAATCCGTTGTGTTCATATAGCGCATCGGAACGGCGGTCGAGTTAAAGGCGTCCGTTGAGCCGTTGCCGTAGGAGATGAGCTTGTTTGTTCCGTCGTTTACGATAAAGTCGGTTTCAAACACTACCTCTCCGCCGCCGTATTCGTAGCCGAGACTGTTGTAGTATACAAAGCTTGCGCCTGCCGAATTGCCCGCCGAATAAAAGGTTTCCACGCTGTTGTCGCAGGAAAGGACTTTAACGTCGCCCGTAAGCGAGCAGCCGGAAACGGTCGCGGTGTATTTGCCGCCGGAGGACGTCCAGTTCAAAGGCTCATATTTAAAATCTCCGCCGGAAACAACAGCAATCTGTGCCGGCAAAACAGGATCGTCGCCTTCGATTACAACGTCGGAAAGCTCAACTCCCTCGGAGTATGATACGGACACCTCCGTATTTTCCTCAACCTTAACGGCGGAAACGGCGTCTCTCGTGTACGCTTTTCCGTTATATACAATATATTCGGGAGCGTCGTCGGGTGTGTAGGACGAGCCTATGTTGAGATTTTTAACATAGGAAGCGACAGCTTCACCGCCGACGACAAGCTTAACGGTTACATCAGTTGAATTTGCGAGCGTGAGCGTCGGAGCGTAGCTTGCGCTTTCCGAACCGTAGAAGCCCACAAGACCGCGGGAGTTGCATTCCGCTTCATCATCGCGGTTCGTCAGCACCAAGGCTATCTCCGTAGCGTCGGGATAAGCCGTGAAATAATTGCCGAGGTCAAGCTCCGCGCTTACGGGGCTTGTCAAATCCCTTTTCTGGTCTGCGACACCGCTGAGAGAAATCACGCCCACTTTTTTGCCGTACGTCAATGCCTCGGGATTCGTCTTATCGGCCTTCGCGGGGTCGAGTGCGTAAACCGTAACGGTTGAAACAGACGAATTTTCGTTTATGTTCTGTGTACGGTAAACCGTCATGTCCAGGGTTGCTTTCCCGACAATCGATTTATCGATGTCGGAAGCGTCAAACACGATAACTCCCATGCGGTATCCGTCGGTATTTGCCCATGAAATCGCGTAGGGACGGGTCGAGTGATCGTCCAGCGTGTATTCTCCCGTTGACGCCGAGGTCGATATGTAGCTGAGCGTCAGCGGAAGATTCACGCCGTCGGCAAGGGCAAGCGTCGGCACAATGCCGAAAACCATAGCCAATGCCGTCAAAAGCGCAAAGATTCGTTTTACTTTCATTTTGTTTATACCTCCCCTAAAAATATATTATTATTATACAAGTTTTCCACAAATAAGTCAATACTTTTGAAAAGATTTTTGTAAATTTTCACAATAAAATTTGTTGTATTACAAAAAAATCAATTGACAAATACAACATATAGTGATAAAATATTCTCATAATAAAAAAAGGAGTGGTAAATTTGAACAAAAATTTGAAAAAAAAGCTTCTTTCGGCGCTTGCCGCGGGCGCAATGCTTTTGAACGCGGCTCCGTTCGCTTTTGCCGATGAAGCTGAAGCCGTCGAGGCGTCGGCGCTTACCGCTGCGCAGACGGAAATCAATCCGTTCCAAAATGCCTACAACGTGATTGTCAACGTCGCCACGGGACGCGTTATCACCGTTGAAAACAACGGCGCCGAGAATCTTAATCCCATAACGGTTGAGGAGCCGGCTGCCGCAGCGCTTGAAAACGTCCCCGCTTCTCAGGTATGGCGGCTTGCTCCGCTGTCTGACGGGCTTTGCTATACGGTGAACAAAAACAGCGGACTTTCGCTTGACGTTCCCGACGCGAAAACCGACGACGGCGTCCAGCTCATTCAATACACATACTACGGCAACTCTCAGCAAAAAATGCTTTTTGAGGAAGCCGACGGCGTTTATACGATTTCGCCGTCCCACGCGGACACCTATCTTGCCGACGTGGACGGGAAGCTTGTTCAGATAAGCGACAAAACCGCCGAGAACGCGAAGTGGGCGCTTTACACCGTCAGCGATTCTCTGATGAAAACGGCGCGGCAGTCCGAGGGCTACGCGCTTTTGGACGACAGTCTCAAGCGCGCCTTTGACAATTACTTTTTCAGTGAGCTTTCTCTGAGCAAGAGCGTCTTTAACAGCGCGGAGACGCTGCTTTCCTCCAAGGACTATACAAAGCTTTCCGCCAAGGAGCAAAAAAACGTGCTTACGACCGCGCTGACCTATACCGCTTCCGGACAGGTCGAGGGATACGTTACGAACGAAACCGTTGCGCCGTACAAAATTGTGAGCCGTGAGCAGGTCGAAGATTTCGACATCTGGCGCGGCAGCCGCTGCACGGCATGGGTTTTCCAGGTTGAAATGGAGGGCGACGTCGAAGGACAGGTTCATTCGTTCCAGTTTGCCACCAACGAAGAGGATCCCGACGCGGAAATGATAACGAAATCCATTGAAGCCATAGGCGTTTTTCCCTATGCGATGCGCCAGCACGTAAAATACCTTTACTGGAAGAAGGGCGACACCGCCAACAGCTATAACGGCGGCGGAAATTCAATCTGGATAAGGCTGACATGGGAGCCTACGCGCCGCCAGATTTCTCAGACGCTTTCGCATGAGCTTGGTCATGTTCTTGAGCAAAATATGCTCAACGATCCCGATGTCTGGTCGCTTGCCGAGCGTCTTGACGCCTGCCCCATTTCGTCCTACGGTTCAAGCAACGAAACCGAGGATTTGGCGGAGTTCAGCCGTCTTTACTGGACAAATCTCAATACGGACACCTTTGACGAGCTTGAAAAGGTTTATCCCAACCGACTGAAAATTTTCAAGGGCCTGCTTTACAGGGCGGACAAGGATTATTTCGCGGATTACGCCGAATTTGAAGCCTACATCGACGAGCTTACCGCCCGTTCGCGCGCCGCGGGGAACGACAGCGACAATTCCTCCCTCAGCGAAGAAAAGGTATATAAGATTGTCGATACGGTTTCGGATAAGGTTTTAACCGTGGAGGATAACCGCACCGACAACGACGTTCCTCTTGTGCTGGAGCGCTACACGGGCAGATTCGGACAGCATTTCAGAATCGAGAAATACGGCAATCTGATAAAAATCGTGAGCGCCTACAGCAATAAGCCCATACAGCTTGACGACAGCGCGCTCAGCGGAAAGAGCTTGGCGCAGTACGGCGGCACATGGGCGATTGACGAAAAATTTGCCGTTTACGAAAAGGACGGTATGTATGAATTTATGGCGCCGCGCTATGAGATGTACATCTCTCCCTTCGGCAGCTCCGCGAGCCAGAGCGTAGAGCCTTACCGCTGGAAGCTCGTCGAGGTCGGTGAAGCGGACACTCGTACAGGCAAGCTGATGATTAACGGCAGCGCGCTTTCGGTCAATACGGGCGCTACTCTCGCGCTTGGCGGAAATACGGTATGGAAAATTTCCGGAGCCGAGGAGCAGGGCTGCTATAAGATAATTGACACCGACACGGGACTTTCTCTTGACGTAATGGACAGCAGCACCGAAGCGGGAGCGGAGGTTCTTGTCTACGAATACTACGGCAACGCGAATCAGCTTTTCACGCTTGAAGCGGTCAACGGAGGCTTCAGGATAAAGAATAAGAACAGCGGACTTTATGTAACCGTCAATCCCGACGGACAGATTACTCAGGAAAAGAAGGGGCTTAACCAGACCTTCACGGTCGAATAACCGAAACAAACCGTAAAGACACAATATTTAAAGAGGCTCAAATCCATTGATTTGAGCCTCTTTGCCGCGTATTATTTGTTAAAATAGTCCTTTAATATATCCTTAAATTTTCTGCCCTTATTATAATTCTTTTCGTTGCTTTCCGCGGCAAACTGCTGAAGGATTTCCCGCTGCTTCGGATTGAGATTTTTGGGAACCTCAACCGTAATTTTCACATATTGGTCGCCGCGCATTCCCGTTCTTATGTCGGGTATTCCCTTGCCTCGCATACGGAACTGATCCCCGTTCTGAGAGCCTTCGGGAATTTTATGCTTGACGGCGCCGTCGAGCGTGGGAACCTCCATTTCGCAGCCGAGCGCCGCCTGCACGAAGGTAAGCGGTATATCAATGTAAACATCGTTGCCGTCGCGGCGGAAAAGCTTGTGCGGAGTTATTCTTACCGTTACGAGCAAATCTCCGTTGGGCCCTCCGCGCAAACCGGCTTCACCCTGTCCGCGCGCGGAAACAGACTGCCCGTCGTTAATTCCCGCGGGAATTTTTATGTCGATATTCTTTGTCTGTCTTACCCTTCCCGCGCCGCCGCACTTCATGCACGGCTCCTTTATAATCTGTCCTTTGCCGTTGCAGGTACGGCAGGTCGTTGTGGTCTGGAACTGCCCCAGCGGAGTTTGCTGAACCTGACGAACCTGACCGCTGCCATGGCAAGTCGGGCAGGTTTCCGCGGAGGTACCCTTTCTTGCACCGCTGCCGCCGCAGTCATCGCAGACCTCGCGGCGCGTAACGGATATGGTTTTCGTGCAGCCGAAGGCGGCTTCCTCAAAGGAAAGAGTCACATATTGCTGAATGTCTCTGCCCTTTACGGGAGCGTTTCGGCGGCTTCCGCCGCCTCCGAAGCCGCTTCCGAAGCCGCCCCCGAAAAAGCTGCCGAAAATATCGCCAAGGTCGCCCATATCAAAATCGGAAAAGCCGCCGCCTCCCGCGCCTCCCGCGCCGTAGTTGGGATCAACTCCCGCATGACCGAATTGGTCGTAACGGGCGCGTTTGTCACTGTCGCTGAGAACGCTGTAGGCTTCGCCTATTTCCTTGAATTTTTCCGCCGCGTCGGGATTGTCCTTGTTCAAATCGGGGTGGTACTGTTTGGCGAGCTTACGGTACGCCTTTTTTATTTCTTCCTCGGTCGCTCCCCTCTGAACGCCGAGAACCTCATAATAATCTCTTTTCTCTGCCACAACGCTGCCTCCTCTGCGCCGACAAGGCATTGCTCAGCGCAATGCCCCTTCGGTGTATTTTTAGTTATTATCGTCATTCTCCGTGAAGTCGGCGTCATATACATTGTTTTCCGCGCCGCCCTGCGCCGCGCCGTCGGCTCCCTGCGGATTTGCCTGACTGTAGAGCTTTGCGCTGAGGTCGTAGAACTTCTTCTGAAGAGCGTCTGTCGCGGTCTTTATGGCGTCGGTATCGCTGCCCTTTAAAGCCTCCTTGACCTTGTTAAGCTCCTCCTCGACCGCGGACTTATCCGCCGCGTCAAGCTTGTCGCCGAGATCGCTCATTGTCTTTTCGCACTGGTAAACAAGCTGATCGGCATTGTTCCTGACGTCAATGGCTTCCTTGTTTTTCTTGTCCTCTTCGGCGTACTTTTCGGCTTCCTTAACAGCTTTGTCAATATCCTCATCGCTGAGATTCGTCGAAGATGTTATCGTAATTTTTTGCTCCTGACCCGTACCGAGATCCTTGGCGGAAACATTTACTATGCCGTTCGCGTCAATGTCGAACGTAACCTCAATCTGAGGAACTCCTCTCGGAGCGGGAGCAATGCCGCTGAGCATGAAGTTGCCGAGAGTTTTATTGTCCTTCGCCATCTGGCGTTCACCCTGAAGAACGTGAATGTCAACGCTGGTCTGACCGTCAGCCGCGGTGGAGAAAATCTGGCTCTTCTTTGTGGGAATGGTGGTATTTCTGTCAATAAGCTTCGTGCATACGCCGCCCATTGTTTCAATACCGAGTGAAAGCGGAGTTACGTCAAGCAAAACAATGTCCTTAACGTCGCCCGCAAGCACGCCCGCCTGAATGGCCGCGCCAATCGCCACACATTCGTCGGGATTGATTCCCTTGTGAGGCTCCTTACCGATGAGAGACTTAACCGCGTCGTTTACGGCGGGAATACGGCTTGAACCGCCGACCATAAGAACCTTGTCAATGTCTCCCGAGCTGAGTCCGGCGTCGCGGAGAGCGTTCTTCACCGGCCCCATTGTACGCTCCACAAGCTTTTCCGTAAGCTCGTTGAATTTGGCTCTTGTGAGAGTTATGTCCATATGCTTCGGCCCCGTGCTGTCGGCAGTGATGAAGGGAAGGTTGATATTGCTTGTGGTTACGCCGCTAAGCTCTATTTTGGCCTTTTCCGCCGCTTCCTTAAGACGCTGCATTGCCGTTTTGTCGGTTGAAAGGTCAATTCCCTCCGACTTTTTAAATTCGGAAACAAGATATTTGATAATCTCGTTGTCGAAGTCGTCGCCGCCGAGATGGGTGTCGCCGTTTGTTGCAAGCACCTCGAATACGCCGTCGCCTATTTCAAGTATGGAAACGTCGAAGGTTCCTCCGCCGAGATCGTAAACCATGATTTTTTGGTCGCTTTCTTTATCCATTCCATAAGCGAAAGCGGCAGCCGTAGGCTCGTTTATAATGCGCAGCACCTCAAGACCGGCAATCTTGCCGGCATCCTTTGTGGCCTGACGCTGAGAATCGTCGAAATATGCGGGAACGGTTATAACAGCCTGAGTTACCGTTTCGCCGAGATAGCTTTCCGCGTCCGCTTTCAGCTTCTGAAGTATCATTGAACTGATGACCTGCGGAGTGTAGCTCTTGCCGTCGATTGTAATCTTATGATTCGTACCCATTTCACGCTTTATTGAAATGATTGTTCTGTCGGGGTTTGTGACCGCCTGACGCTTTGCCACCTGACCGACGAGTCTTTCTCCGTCCTTTTTAAACGCAACCACGGAGGGGGTTGTTCTGCTGCCCTCGCTGTTGGCGATTACAACAGGCTCGCCGCCTTCCATAACGGCGACGCAGGAATTTGTTGTTCCGAGATCGATACCTATAATTTTGCTCATGATTTATTCCTCCAATATCATTTATTTTTATTTTAATTCGCAACCTTTACCATACTGTGCCGCAGCACTCTGTCGCCGAGCTTGTAGCCCTTCTGAAGCTCCTCGGCAATCACGTTTTCGCCTAACTTTTCGTCCTCGGTGTGCATTACGGCGTTGTGCAGCTCGGGATTAAACTCCTCGCCCGTCCGCGCGCTTATGACCTCGATTCCGAGATTCGCGAAAACCTCGTCAAGCTGCTTCTTTACAAGCTCCACTCCCTCATAAAACGGCGTTCTTTCCGTTTCAATGCCGAGAGCGCGCTCCAGATTGTCCATAACGGGCAAAAATTTCACCGCCGCGTCGGCCTTGGCTTCGGGATATATTCCCTCCTTTTCGCGGATGGTGCGCTTTCTGTAATTGTCGTACTCGGCAAGTGTCCGCATATATTTTTCGTTCAAGGCGTCATACTTCTTCCGAGCCTCATCCTCGGCCGCTTTCTCGTCGGCGGGAGCTTTTTCGGCGAGAGCTTCCTTTGCGGCTTCGGCTTCCTCCGCCGCTTCAACCGCTTCTGTCGCCTCAACCGCTTCGGCGGCTTCGTTTATTTCCTCCTCGGAGGCGGCTGAATTTTTTTCCTTATCTTTACCCATTTTTATGCACCCTCACTATTTTGTTTATTTTTCTCCGCAAAAATTCACTTATTGGCTGCCTCCCAGCATCCTCCGAAGAATTTCGCTGAGCTGGGCGTTTATCAGCTCAAGAGATGATACAACTCGCGCATAGTCCATTCTTGTGGGACCGATTATTCCGATTCTGCCCTTGATTTTATCGCCGACGCTGTAGTTTGCGACGACAATGCTGTTGTCCTTCATTTCCTCGACGCCGTTTTCGCTTCCTATTTTTATGCTGACGTCGCCGTTGCCGTCCCCGGGGAGAGCAAACAATTTCGACACGTTTTCAGGGTGATCCATGAAGGAAAGAAATTCCCTTGCTTTTTCGATGTCGGAAAATTCGGGATTATTCAGAATGTTTGAGGTTCCGCCGATATAGAGCTTTTCGGTTTCCTCGCTCAGACATTCCACAACGAAATTGATTACTGTCTTCAGAAGCTCGCCGTACCCGCCCATTGCCTCATAAATAAGCATAATCCTCGCGGGAGTTATGCTGCTCTTTGTCAGACCGGCGAGCTGCTTGGAAAGAAAGTCGCTCACGGAGTCAATCGCGGCATAATCCGCGGGAGTGCTGAATTTGATTTTACGGTTGCGCACGACGCCCGTGTCGGTTATTACGACAAGCAGCGCCACCCTTTCCTCAATCAGCATAAGCTTCACATTCTGAACACGACGCTCCTCCTCCCTCGGAAAGGCGACAACAGAGGGGTAATGAGTTACACGCGAAATTATTTCGGAAATTTCCGATATGACGCCTTCAAGCTGGTCATACTTTCTGTCCATCGTCGATTTCAGTCCGGAAATTTCCTCCATCGTGAAGCTGTATTTCTGCATAAGCGAATCAACGTAGAAGCGATAGCCCGTTTCGGAAGGAATCCTTCCGGCGGAGGTATGGGGCTTGTCAAGATAGCCCATGTCCTCCAAATCCGCCATTTCATTCCTTATCGTTGCGGGCGAAAGCCCCAAATCGTGATTTTTTGCAAGATTCCTCGAAGCCACAGGTTCGGCGGTTGCGATATAATCCTCGATTATAGCCTGAAGTATCGCCCTTTTTCGCGAACTCAGCTCCATGAATCTCACCTCTTTAATCTTATTGTTAGCACTCGTCGTCTCTGAGTGCTAACAATAAGATAACACTATTCGGCTCATTTGTCAATACCTTTTTTGAAAATTTTTGAAAATTTTTTTAAATCGGAGCAGCGCTCCGTCAAGCTTTCCTGAAACGGAGCCGCCGCCTTAGAGCGGGGGGGAGATCTGCGCTTAAGCTATAATGGGAGATTTTATTGCAAGTCCGTTATAAAATTCCGCGCGGCGAGCAATAATATCATCGGAGGTGATTTTTTTGAAAAACAGTCGACCCACAGGCGCGCAGCGTCTGTTTGCTCATGTTAACGATGCGGAATTTGCAAATGAGCTTTCCGCTCCGCCGGAAACCGAAGAGGAAAAGGCGGACGACATTCCCGACGAGGACGATGCCGAAACCGACGAGGAAAGATTCCGTTAGAAGAAAGAGCCGCATGGAAATGGTATGCCGATAACTTCTTTGCGGCTTTTTATTTTTGAAAAAAATTCAAAAAAAGTATTGATTTTTTATTTTAA
>CAZICW010000021.1:0-24752 GCA_964537995.1 uncultured Oscillospiraceae bacterium | reverse complement strand
TCGAATACGCGTTCTCCGTTTAATGCCAGATTTCTGCGGGAAATATCAAGGCTTGACATCAGCAAATACGAGCCGCTTGTGGTCTGGGTGAGGTTTATAATCTGACGAACATAGTCCGAATTTACATTTTTTCCCGTAAGCAAAAGGGAGCTTTGAGTGAGCGAGCCGCCGGATTTGTGCATACTTACGGCGGCAATGTCCGCACCGACGCGCATTGCGGCGGCAGGCATACCGTTTCCGAAGTAAAAATGCGTGCCGTGCGCTTCGTCGGCAAGCACAAGCATATTGTTCCCGTGTGCAAGCTCCACAATTGATTTTATATCCGAGCATATGCCGTAGTATGTCGGATTATTCACCACGATTGCCTTTGCGTTCGGATGCTCCCGCACGGTTTTTTCCAGCTCGGAAACCTTCATTCCGAGAGAAATACCCAGTCTCGCGTCCGTTTCGGGATTGACGTATACGGGAACCGCTCCGCACAGAATCATTGCGTTTATTACGCTTCTGTGTACGTTGCGCGGCAAAATTATTTCATCTCCGGCTTTTACAACGGAGAGAATCATACTTTGAACCGCCGAGGTCGTTCCGCCGACCATGAAAAACGCGTGTGCCGCGCCGAAGGCGTCGGCAGCCAATTCCTCAGCTTCCTTTATAACGGAAACGGGATGGCAAAGATTATCGAGCGGCTTCATGGAATTTACGTCTACCTCAAGGCATTTGCTTCCCAAAAAAGCCGCAAGCTCCGGATTGCCGCGGCCGCGCTTATGCCCCGGCACGTCAAACGGAACAATTCTCATGCTTTTCAGGCTTTCAAGCGCCTCATACAGCGGCGCCCTTGTTTGATCCACCGGCTCTCACTCCTTATCCGAAAATATTGCGGCCGCTGTATATCTCAATCATTTCTTTTCTCAGATTTTCCAGTATTTTTCCGCGTTCCTCAGCGGACAAATCGTAAGCGCTTGTGTTGAAAAGATAGTTTGAAAGATCCAGCTCTTTAATCATCATGCGCGTATGGAACATATTCGCCTGATAAACATTTATATCCGTGGCGTTGTAGATGTCGAGCGTCGCTTCGTCGATGAAATCCTGAATAGAGGTTATGTCGTGATCAAGGAAAAGCTTTCTGCCCTTTACATCGCGGGTAAAGCCGCGGACGCGGTAGTCCATTGTTATAATGTCGGAATCGAAGCTCCCGATGAGATAGTCGAGAGTATGAAGAGGCGATATTTCACCGCAGGTTTCAATGTCAATGTCAACTCTGAAGGTGGCAATGCTGGTTTCGGGGTGAAATTCGGGATATGTGTGGACAGTGATATGACTTTTATCGAGATGCCCGAGAATCGTTTCCGGCGCTTCGCCGCCGTCGGTACGGTTCCTGCGGGTCTTGTCCGCAAGCATAAAGGCGACGGACGCGCCCTGCGGCTCATAGTCTTGCTTTGAGACATTCAGGACGTGTGCGCCTATCATATCCGTAAGCTTGTACAAAATATTCGTAAGTCTGTCCGAATTGTATTGAGAATCAATGTACGCCACATATTCAAGCTGGTCGCTTCCTGTTTTTGCGTAGCATACGTCATATATATTGAAGCTGAGCGATTTTGTTAAATTGTTGAATCCGTAAAGCCGCATAATTCCCCTCCGTAAAACATACTGTGAATATATATATTATAGCATAAAAGTATCTCCGTGTAAAGAAAAATGACGGAAAAATTTTTATTTTCTCCGTTGATGAAAAAAGAGGGGCTGTTTTTCACAGTCCCCTCTTTAAATCAGATTCCTTCCTGCATACGTATCAGGCTTGTTGCGCCGTAAATATCCTTTTCCATTGCCTCGCGGCCGTATTTGTCAACCTCGCTCTTATTCTTTTCTCCGTGAGTAAGGCAGCCCGCGCCGCCTATGCAGCCGTTGTAGCACGCCATGCCCTCAATCAGATTATTCGGAAGCGCGTTTTTAGAGGCGCGCATAAGCGCCATGCGGCACTCTTCGATTCCGTTGGCGACATAGGGCTTATACTCAAAATCATTCAGCCCGTGTTCCTTCAGAGCCTGTCCGACCGCATCGGCAACTCCTCCGCTGCGGGCAAAAATTCTTCCGAAATAGGAGGCGTTATCCAGAACATCCGATTCCATTGAGGCGATGTCAAGGTTACGGCTGTCGAACAGAGCCTGCAATTCCTCGAACGTCAGCGCACAGTCCACATATTCGGAAATTCGGTATTTTACCTCCGCCTTCTTCGCCGTACAGGGACCGATAAACACAACCTTGCAGTCCGGCTCAACGCTCTTAATGTATTTCGCGATTTCGCCCAATGGTGAAAGATTATGCGAAATATGGTCAACGAGTGTGGGGAAATGCTTGTGTATGTAGTCCACAAACGCGGGGCAGCAGCTTGTCGTCAAAAAGCCCTTTTCCCGTTCCTTTTCCGCAAGTTCTCTGCTTTCAAGGTACGCCGTCATGTCCGCGCCGAGAGCAGCCTCAACCACGCTGAAAAAGCCGAGCGCCTTTATTCCGGTGACAACCTGTCCGAGCTTGGCGTAGGAAAACTGCCCCGCAATCGACGGCGCGACAACCGCGTAGACCTTATATTTTTCATTGTTGCCGCTGTCTTTAATCATGTTTATGGCGTCAAGCATGAAGCTTTTATCCATAATTGCGCCGAACGGACACATATACGAGCAGGCTCCGCAGGCAATGCACTTGTCATTGTCGATGAGCGCCTTATTTTCGTCATCCATTGAAATGGCGTTTACCTTGCAAGCGTTAACGCAGGGACGTTTATGATTGATGATTGCGCCGTAGGGACACGCTTCGGCGCATTTTCCGCACTCAACGCATCTCGATTTATCAATAACGGCGTGCTTGTTTTTGTCGAAGCTTATCGCGTCGCGGCGGCAGGCATCCTGACAGCGATGCGCCAGACAGCCGCGGCAGCTTTCCGTCACGCTGTATCCGCCGAGAGGACATTCGTCGCAGGCAATTTTAAGCACCTCGATTATGTTGGGGTTAGTGTCGTCACCGCCCATTGCGATATCGATTCTCTCGCCCACAATCGCCTTTTCTTTGTAAACGCAGCAGCGCATTGTCGCTTCCTTGCCGTCCACGATTATATCGGGAATTTCGGCGTGGGCGCGGTTCAATCTGTCCTCCCAAGCGTAGCGCGCGACCTCGCGCAGAACCTTGTACTTGAGATATTGTACTTGAGTATCAAATTTTTTCAGCATACTTAGCCTCCTTTGCCTGTCATGTTAAAAATAGCTCACCTTTATTGTTTTTCCCATCTTTTTCAAGCATTCCGCCAGCTCATCCACAAGGCGGATTTTTATGGAAAAGGTTATCGGAAGGTCGGGATTCTGGTGTGCGGGATTTATTGCCTTTCCGACATAAAAATTTATATCCGTGGCTTCTTCAAACAGAAGTCTTGCGATACGGCTTGCCGCGTCGCGTCCGCAGCTCCATTTCTCGTAAAGACTGTTATCGTCAAGATAATTTTTCGCATATTCGAGAACCTTGCTTACCGTGATAACGCCTTCGGTCACAATGTCAACGCCGTCTATTTTTGCCGCCGGCGGAACCTCGGGGTCAAGATATTCCAGCTCCGTCCGAACCTCCTTGCCGAGGTATCCCGCCGCAAGAGACGACGTCGTTCCTCCGCAGACAATGTGGCGGCCCTCCTTGGAAAAGAACAGCGCCATCATTTTATTTACATCGTCCGGCGACTTGGGCGGCCCCATGAGCAGATTGCAGGGCTTCCGGCTGCGCAAACGCACAACCGAAACCGTCGTGTCATCGCCGGGGCGACCGCCGTAAAGCGAATTGCATTGATCGACGACAAGGGACGAGATGCTTTTTGCGGAAAGTCTGTTATCGTAATTCGCTTCGACGAAATCTATGATATTTTCACGCTGCCAGCCGAAATTCATGTTCATTCCGACGCCCGCCCATATTGCTCCGTCAGACATTGAAATAAACACGTCGTCAACCTGAAGCTCGACTTTCGATTCATATATTTCCTTTCCCTCGACAATTCTCTTCTGCATGGGATAATCGTAATGCTTGCCGCCGCGCAAAAGAATGACGTGAGGGTTATCGTACTGAATGAGTTCGGCTTCCGAATTGTCGTTTATTTTTACAATTGTGAATGTGGAATACGCCACTTGGCGCTTGCTGCACACCGGCAGGGTTGAGGCTATGGTCGAAACACAGTCCTCAAGCGACATTCCGTTCGCAATCATTGTGGAAATTATTTTCCCCGTCAGGGTTGAAAGAATGTTTGCTTTAACTCCGCTGCCGAGTCCGTCGGCAAGCACCATGACCGTTGAATTTTTGTCGTTACGGACATATTCGACTCTGTCGCCGCAAAGCTGTTCGCCGTCTTTGTTCACGCTTGTGTATCCGAAATCAACGCAAAGACTATTCATCGTTCAACGACTCCTTCAGCTTTGTAAGCGCGATTTTCGTTTCAGCCGCGGTTTCTCCGAGAAGCGAGGCTATTTCCTGTACAACGCGCATCTGCTTTTCAACCACCTTGTCGGTTATTTCAACCGCCTGTTTGCGGCGGCTGTCAATAGACGCGCTGATGTTCTCCCTTTCGGTCACATCCTTCATTATACTTATTATAATATGATATTTTTTGTCGTGAATAATTGTTTCCTCGATATACCTTCCGTACTCGGCGAGATATTTTTTCTTTTCGCAGACATTTTTATCGTCTGCGAGAGCATTGACATAATCCACGGGATCAAGCACGCGTACCACGGGCGCTTCCAGCACGTCGCTGCTGCTGCGCACATTAAGTATGGCACACGCCGCGGCGTTTATTTGCTGTATTTCCAGCGACTCGTTAAGGACGAGTATTCCGTTCGGAGTGTTTTTGATGATTGTGTCGGAAAAGCTTTCCGCCTTTTCCATAAGATACGGCAGGCACATTGAAATTTCAGCCTTTCCCTGAAGCACCGCCTCCGCCTTTTCGCGGCAGGTATTATAGCCGCAGCTTCCGCAGTTCAGCTCCTGCTCGGGCGAGGTTTTGCCCATCTTGCGCAGCACCTCCTCAATCGCGCCCGCGCCGGGCTTGGTTTTACCGCTGCCCATGTAATCAAAGGTTTTGCCTGTTTCCGCAACGGGACGGGCGGCAAAGACGAAATCCTTCCCGCCGGCAAAGCGGTTGATTCTTAAATTACCGGAAATCAGGGAGTCACGCTCCATAACAGGGCCGTTTACACAGCTTCCGTGGCAGATTGACATCTCAATGAAGCAGTTGTTAAGCTTGTTTTCCTCTATATCCTTCAGCGCGTTTATGCAGGCGTCCGCTCCGTCAACAACCATATAGGAGAATTTATCCTCCTCCAAATCCATTGTGCGCAAAATTCCGCCCGAAACAGGGAACAGCCTTGCTCTTCCGGGGAAGCTTTCGTCGGGGATATCGGCAAGGGCGACCTTTTCCTCTCTAAGCCATTCAGAAAGCTCCTCGTATGTAAGAACGCAGTCCACCGCCGCCGAAGCGACTGTTTCCGCCTCCGCCTTTTTTGAAATGCAGGGGCCTATAAACACAGTGTAGCAGTCGGGATTTTCCGCTTTGAGAAGCTCGCAGTGGGCGTGCATGGGAGATTTTACCTTCGCGAGGCATGGTATCGCCGCGGGATAGTATTTCTGGATAAGTGTATTTACGCTGTGGCAGCAGGTTGTTATTATAATGTTTTGTTTTCCCTCGGAAACCAGCCTTTCATATTCCTTTTTGACTATCGTCGCTCCGATTGCCGTTTCCTCGACGTCACTGAAGCCGAGCGCTTTAAGGGCATTTTTCGCCGCGGCAAAGCCTACGCCGTAATTTGCGGCAAAGGACGGCGCCAAAGAAGCGATTACCGTTTTACCCGCTTTTATGGCGGCTTTTGCCTTTTGAACGTCGTTTCTTATCTTCTTTGCGTCATTGGGACAGACAACGTGACATTGCCCGCACAGTATACATTCGTTTTCTATTATATGTGCCTGATTGTCGGAAAAACGGATTGATTTTACGGGGCAGGCACGGATACATTTATAACAGTTTTTGCAGTTTGATTCTTTAAGTTCCAAGCAACCCGAAGCCATAGCTATCCTTCTCCTTCTCTCGGCCGCACGTTATACGCGGGGCAAAATGTTATTTTTGAAAAATTCCTCGGTGTCGGACGGCGTCAGCGAGAAAAATTCTCCGTCAAGCTTCGTACAGACTCCCTTTTCGCACTTCCCCATGCAGAACACTCCCTCCAAAGTGAGCTTGTCTCCGATATTATACTCGCCTATAAGTCTCTGCATTGTTTCAACAATATCCTTTGAGCCCTTGAGATGGCACGAGCTTCCTATGCATATTGACATCTTCATTGTATTTTCCTCCGTCTTTAAATTCATCCGAGCGGGGAAAGAGGAAGAAGGCAGGCTTCATTCCCCTCCCCCGCCTTGGCGGTCTATTATTCGTAGTCCACAACATTTACCCATGAAAGCAGAAATTCTCGCTCCTCGGGCTTGCCCTTTACGCTCTGGGACGCCGCCACAATTGGCATCCACTTCTGGACGTACTGCTTTGCGGTGTCGCTCTTTTCGCAGAACAAATTAAGATACTTTTCCGCAAGCTCCCTGTCGCCCGAAAGACAGAACAGCAGATACGTTCTTGCCGCGTCCGCGCTCGCGTTGCCCTGCGTTACATGAGCCCAGTCGATTACATGGGGTATGCCGTCCTCGGAAATTATAACGTTCGAGGGATTGAAGTCGCCGTGGCATATTTTATTATGCTTGGGCATACTTTCAAGGCGGGTGTGCAGCTCATAGCGCGTCGTGGCGTCAAGGTCGGATTGGGAAATCTTGGCGTTCATTTTATCCTTCAGCTTGTTCAGGAGAGGACATTTCTGCGCATGAATCGAAAGCTGAAGGTCAACGAAAAGCTCCAGATATTCGTCCCGCTTGTCAGGATTTTCCTCCATCAGTCTTGCAAGGGTTTTCCCCTTGATGTAGCCTGTTATGATTGCCCACTTGCCGTCAACCTGAGTTACCGCTTCAAGAGTGGGGCTGTTTACGGGAGTGGCTTCGATTTTGGCGAGATTCAGAGCCTCGTTGAGAATATCCGCCTTGGAAAAGCTCTCATCGAAAACCTTTATCGACAAATTTTGCGCCCTATCCCAATAAACCGTTTTGTTATTGCGCACGGCAACGACTTTGTTCAAATCCAGATTGTTCAGATCCATTTTCGGTTCCTCCTTAAAATTATTGGAACGGCTCGTAATCACTCACCGTAGTATGCCTTGAGATACATTTCCTTTATCTCGCTCATGAGCGGATAGCGCGGATTTGCGCCGGTACACTGGTCGTCGAACGCCTGCTCCGTCATTTCGTCAAGACGGTCAAGGAAGTCCTTCTCGTCTATGCCGTAATCCCTGATTGATTTCTTTATGCCGACCTTTTGCTTAAGCTCTTCAATTTTCTCAATCAGCTTTTCGAGCTTTTCTTCGTCGCTGCCCTCATTTATGCCGAGAAATTCTGCAATTTCGCAGTAGCGGCGGAGAGTATGCGGGTGGTCGTACTGGGGGAAGGTACCCATCTTCGCGGGAGCTTCGGCGGCATTGTAGCGAAGCACATAGCTTATCATGAGCGCATTGGCAATTCCGTGCGGAATGTGGTGGAAAGCGCCGAGCTTATGCGCCATGGAATGGCAGACGCCGAGGAACGCATTCGCAAACGCCATTCCCGCCATTGTGGAAGCGTTCGCCATTTTTTCACGGGCGACGGGGTCATTCGCGCCGTTGTCGTAGCAACGCGGAAGGTATTCAAAAATAATCTTAAGCGCGCGAAGCGCCAGAGCGTCTGTATAATCCGTAGCCATCATGGAAGCGTAGGCTTCAAGGGCATGAGTCATGGCGTCAATGCCGGATGCGGAGGTAAGGCCCTTGGGCATATTCATCATCATATCGGCGTCGATTACAGCCATGTCGGGCATAAGCTCATAGTCGGCAAGAGGATATTTTATCCCCGTGGTTTCGTCGGTAATAACCGCGAACGGCGTAACCTCCGAGCCGGTACCCGCCGATGTGGGAATCGCTATGAAATACGCTTTTTCGCCCATGTGGGGGAAGGAGTAGATTCTCTTTCGTATATCGCAGAAGCGCATTGCCATGCTGAGGAAGTCCGCCTCGGGATGCTCGTAAAGCACCCACATAATCTTTGCGGCGTCCATAGCCGAGCCTCCGCCTACGGCGATTATAACGTCGGGAGCGAAAGCCGTCATTGCCGCCGCGCCCTCCTTCGCGCTTGCGAGCGACGGATCGGGGGCGACATTAAAGAAGGTCGTGTGGACAATGCCCATTTCGTCCAGCTTGTCGGTTATATTCTTTGTATAGCCGTTGCTGTAAAGGAAGGAGTCTGTTACGATGAACGCCTTCTTCTTGTCCATTACGTTTTTCAGCTCATCAAGGGCGACGGGAATGCAGCCCTTCTTTATATATACCTTTTCAGGCGCGCGGAACCACAGCATATTCTCTCTCCTTTCGGCGACGGTTTTAATATTTATAAGATGCTTAACCCCGACATTTTCGGAAACCGAGTTTCCGCCCCATGAGCCGCAGCCCAGAGTAAGCGAGGGAGCAAGCTTGAAATTGTACATATCGCCTATGCCGCCCTGAGAAGAGGGCGTGTTTACGAGAATACGGCAGGTTTTCATTCTTTCCTGATGCTTTGCCATTTTCTCCTTTTCGGTAACCGCGTTGCAGTAAAGCGACGAGGTATGTCCGTAACCGCCGTCGGCGACAAGCTGTTCAGCCTTGCGGAGGGCGTCCTCGAAATCCGCGGCGCGATACATCGCGAGTACGGGAGAAAGCTTCTCATGGGCAAATTCTTCGCTGATGTCGGTACTTTCAACCTCGCCTATCAGTATCTTCGCTGTTTCGGGAACCTCAACTCCCGCAAGAGCGGCTATCTTTGCCGCGGGCTGACCGACAATCTTGGCGTTGAGCGCTCCGTTTATGATCATGGTTTTCCTAACCTTTTCGGTTTCTTCGGGGTTAAGGAAACGGCAGCCGCGCTTTGAAAATTCAGCCTTGACCGCGTCGTAAACTCCGTCCAGAACTATAACGCTCTGTTCCGATGCGCAAATCATGCCGTTATCAAAGGTTTTGGAGTGGATAATCGAATTAACGGCAAGAATAACGTCGGCGCTGTCGTCGATTATCGCGGGAGTATTGCCCGCGCCTACGCCGAGAGCGGGCTTGCCGGATGAATACGCCGCTTTAACCATGCCCGGGCCGCCCGTCGCAAGGATTATATCGGCTTCCTTCATTATCATATTTGTCATTTCAAGCGACGGAACGTCAATCCAGCCTATGATTCCTTCGGGAGCGCCTGCTTCCACGGCGGCTTCAAGCACAACCTTTGCCGCGGCGATGGTGCTGAGCTTGGCCCTCGGATGGGGGCTGATTATAATTCCGTTTCTTGTTTTAAGAGAAATCAATGTTTTGAATATCGCTGTGGATGTGGGATTGGTTGTGGGAATAACCGCCGCCACCAAGCCTATCGGTTCGGCGATTTTCTTTATGCCGAAGACCTCGTCGGTTTCAATGACGCCGCAGGTTTTGACGTTTTTGTAGGCATTGTAAATATACTCGGCGGCGTAATGGTTCTTCATGATTTTGTCCTCAACCACGCCCATGCCGGTTTCCTCAACCGCTTGCTTCGCCAGAGGGATTCTCATGTTGTTTGCGGCGAGCGCCGCCGCGCGAAAAATTTCATCGACCTGCTCCTGAGTGTAAGCCGAGAATTTCTTCTGAGCCTCGCGCACCTTTGCTATGGTTTTTTCAAGCGCTTCGGGGCTGTCAACAATCGCATAGTTCTTAGCCATCTTCATCTCTCCAATCTTTACTTGATAAAATCATTCCCAAGTAATATTCTAAAGCATTTCTTCTGAAAAGTCAACAAAAATATCTGTTTTTTCGGCTGACATTTTGTAGAATATTACCGTATGGACATTCTCTCGGCGGAGCAAATTCGGCTCCGCGGGAATGTTTGTTATTTTTTTAACAAACATTCTCAAAAAAAATAATTGCTTCGGCATAACCTGATGCCTCACTGTCTTTACGATTACATTATACTTTATTGTTAATTGCTTGTCAATGTCTGTTTTTTAAAAATATACACAAAAAATTTTCCTTTGCTTGTTGAAAATTACCAAAATATTTGCCGAGGATTTTATGCACGCCAAGTCAAATTCTTAATTTTTGATGAATAAAAACAATTTTGATTGACAATCGCATAAAAATATGCTATTCTATATGTAAATCTATAACGAAGCAGAAAGGATTGTATTAAAATGAAAAAGAAATTTATCGCGCTTGCGCTTGCGCTTGCAATGCTCATTTGCGCCATTCCCGCGGGGGCTTATTCCGCGCGCGAGGCATATGCCTCCCTTTCGGAGCAGTATCCCGAATTTATCACAACGATACTTGAGCAGGACACGGGGGTAACCGAGGCAATTATTGTCGATTTTATCTCGGCTCTCCAAAAGCGGCTGTACTATCAGAACAAATATGAAGGCGAAATTACGGAGGATAACTTTAAGGACGCCTTTATTTCCGGTGTTTCGTCACTTATACTCATGGACAAGTATACCTCTCTTGAAAAGGCGGCCTTCAACGCCTATCCCGACGCTGTCATGAACGCTTACCTTCACCAGCAGATTGACGATGAATTTCTTCCTCTTTATGAGACGGTAAAGTCAATGGTGTTCACCTACGGTATGCTAAATTCCGTTGACGGCTCGGATCTCAGCATTTATATACTCGAAATATACGTCAATCCTTCCCTGTCGGTTTCCGTCGGAGATACGGTTTCCCTTCCAGACAAGGCAACGGCAACCCTTGACACGGGCAACACGATGTCGCTTGACATAAACTGGACCTCCGTTCCGTCCGCAAGCAAGGCGGGCAGCTATACCGCCAAGGGTTCGGTTACGGTTCCCGACGGCTACGCTCTCGGAACCGGCGTTGACGCAGACGTTTCCGTTACAGTCACCGTTACCGGCGGCAACGGAGGCGGCGGCGGAAATGGAGGCGGCGGTAACGGCGGCGGCGGAACGACAACCACCACGACCACCACTACCACTGCCGAAACGACCGGAACAACCCACAAATATACCTTCACCGACGTTGACGAATCCACGGAAGCGGGCAAGGCGATTTACGCGCTCTGCGATCTCGGCTATCTCAGCGGCTACGGTGACAATACCTTCAAGCCTGCGGCTACAATATCCCGTGCCGAATTTGCAACAATGATTGTGCGCGCGCTTGACCTTTACGACAACACTCTCGTTTCCTCCTTCTCCGATGTTGCGGCAAACGAGTGGTACAACAGCTATATCGCTTCAGCCGAAAAGAACGGTCTTATCAGCGGATATGAGGACGCTACCTTCCGTCCCGCGAACACGATAACCCGCGCCGAGGTTATGACTGTTGTGTACCGCGTACTCAACGGCAAGAAGCTTCTCACCGCGGAAGCCGGCACGGCTCTCTTTGCCGACGACGCGGCAATTCCCTTCTGGAGCAGAGACATGGTTTACGCTCTCAGGGACAACGGCATAATTTCCGCCGTTTCCGATGACAACAAAATCCACGCGGAGGCTGCGGCGACACGCGAGCAGTGTGCGCTTACGGTATACAATATGCTCAATAAAATAACCAAAGCCAAGGCGGAGACGCAAGCGGCGGCGGAGTAAAAATATTTACGCAATTCTTCAGGCGGCACAGCTAAGGCTGTGCCGTCGGCGTGTCAAGGCTCTTGCGGCAGTCCGGGAAGCCGCGTATTATTTGTATGGGAGAGAGTATATATGATATATCTTGACAATTCGGCGACAACCTTTCCCCTGAAAGAGATTGTCGATGAGGTTTCCGCCTGCATGAGGGACTTCGCGGGCAACCCCTCGAGCCGACATTCATTGGGAGCCGCGGCGGAAAAACATCTTACGCAGTGCCGTAGACGCATGGCAAAAGCTATGGGCGTGCTGCCGGAGGAGGTATATTTTACCTCCGGCGGCACGGAAAGCGACAACATTGCGATTCTGGGCGGCGCAAACATAAAAAAGGGACGCCGCGTTGTCACTACGGCGGTGGAGCATCCCGCCGTGCTGGAATGCATGAAGAGACTGGAGGAGCAGGGCTTCGAGGTGGTATATCTCATGCCGGACAGAGACGGCGTTGTGCCGCTGTCGTCCTTCAAAGACGCCATAACCGCCGAAACAAGCCTTGTTTCGGTCATGACGGTAAATAACGAAACGGGCGCGATTATGCCTGTTGACAAAATAAAGTCCGTAATTGCCAAGCAAGCTCCGCGAGCGCTTTTCCATACCGACGCCGTTCAGGCGTTTGGGCATATTCCGACGGATTTTGCGCGGCAAGGAATTGACGCGGCGAGCGTCAGCTCCCACAAAATTCACGGCCCGCGCGGCGTCGGCGCGCTTTATGTGCGCAAGGGCGTAACGCTGAAAAGTCCCGTATGCGGAGGCGGTCAGGAGAAGGGACTGCGCAGCGGCACGGAAAATCTCCCCGCGATAGCCGCAATGACGTTGGCGGCGGAATTGTCGAAAGGCGGAGGCGATCAGGTTCCCGCGTTGAAGGCAAGACTTAAGGAGCTTCTTCTGAGTATTCCCGGCGCTTCCCTTAACGGCGGGGATCGCTCCAGCCCGTACATTCTGAACGTTTCCTTCGACGGAATACGCAGCGAGGTAATGCTCAACGCACTTAACGGCAAGGAAATCTATGTTTCCGCGGGCAGCGCCTGCTCGTCGGCAAAGAGCGGAGGCAGCTATGTCATAAGGGCTATGGGCGGAGCGGCGGATAACGCGATCCGTTTCAGTTTTTCACGCTTCAACACAATGGAAGAAATCGAGACAGCCGCCGCCGCCGTAAAAGAAGCTGTCGAGCTTTGGCGGAGATAAAAATTTTTAAAAAATTTCAAAAAAGCTATTGCATAATTTTGCATTTTGATGTATAATAATTCACATCTTATTAATTTTCAGGGGTGAACGCATATGGAAATCGAAAAAATAATGCAAACCGACAGTGAATATTACATGAATACCTTCGGGAAAAGGCTTCCCGTCGCATTTGACCGCGGGAAAGGAATGTACCTTTACACCGAGGAAGGCGAGGAATATCTTGATATGTTCGCGGGGATTGCCGTTTCCGCGCTCGGACATTGTCACGAAGGACTGACAAAGGCTCTGACGGAGCAGGTGAGCAAGCTGCTGCACACGTCCAGTCTGTACTATATAAAGAATCAGGCGCTGCTGGCGAAGCGAATCTGCGAAGCGTCGGTCGCGGACAGAGTATTTTTCTGCAACAGCGGCGCGGAAGCCAATGAGGGCGCAATGAAGCTTGCCAAAATTTATTTCTATAAAAAGGGACTTGAAAAATACGAAATAATAACCCTGAACAATTCCTTCCACGGACGCACTCTCGCCACGGTGGCGGCGACGGGGCAGCCAAAATATCAGAAGCCGTACAAGCCTCTTCTGCCGGGCATAAAGCACGTTGCCATAAACGACTTTGAGGCGCTGAGCGCCGCCGTTACGGACAAAACCTGCGCAATAATGCTGGAGGTTATCCAAGGCGAAAGCGGAGTGCATCCCTGCACAGACGAATATCTTCTCAAGGTGCGCAGGCTGTGCGACGAAAAGGATATAATTCTTATTTTCGACGAGGTTCAAACCGGCATGGGCAGAACGGGCAAAATGTTCGCTTACCAGACCACTCCCGTCGAACCTGATATTTTCACCCTTGCCAAGGCTCTCGGCGGCGGTGTTCCCATCGGAGCGCTCTGCGCGAAGGAATTTGTCGCGTCGGCGTTTGAGCCGGGCGATCATGGCGGCACATTCGGCGGAAATCCGCTTGCGACAGCGGCGGGCATGGCTGTATTCGACGCATTTGAAAAGGAGCGTCTTTGCGAAAACGCCGCCGAAATGGGCGATTATTTCGAGGAAAGGCTCAGGGAATTAAATTCCCCCGAAATTTTGGAAATACGCAGAAGGGGGCTTATGCTCGGCATTCAGTTTCCCGACGGGCGCGGAGCGGAAATACAGCAAAAGCTCTTCGCCGACCATGTGCTTGTCGGGAGCTGCGGCGGAAACACATTGCGCGTACTTCCTCCGCTGATTGTCACAAAAGCGGATATTGACAAATTTATTTCAAAACTGGAGGCTGCGTTAAAATGAACCAAAAGCATTTGCTCACGCTCCATGATTGGAGCGCGGACGACATAAAGGAAGTCCTTGCTCTGGCGAATGTTCTGAAAAAGGAACAGAAGGCGGGAATTACGCATCATATTTTAAAAGGAAAAACTCTGGGAATGATATTTTCAAAATCGTCCACAAGGACACGCGTTTCATTCCAGACGGGAATATATCAGCTCGGCGGACAGGGGATTTTCCTCTCGGCGAACGATATTCAGCTCGGACGCGGAGAATCCATTTACGACACGGCGAATGTTCTCGGACGCTATGTTGACGGAATCATGATACGCACCTTCAAGCAGTCGGACGTCGAGGATTTGGCAAAATACAGCGGCGTTCCCGTTATAAACGGACTTACCGACCTTGTCCACCCCTGTCAGGTGCTGGCGGATATGCAGACCGTTCTGGAAAAGAAGGGCAGGCTCGAAGGGCTGAAGCTGGCATATATCGGCGACGGCAACAATATGGCGCACTCCTATCTTTACGGCTGCGCCAAGCTTGGCATGGAAGCCGCGATTGCCTCTCCGAAGGGCTATGAATGCGACGCCCGGGTTGTGGAAAACGCGAAAATCGACGCCAAAGCCAACGGCGGACGGATAACCTTGACGGACGATCCTGTGGAAGCAATTTCCAACGCCGACGTCGTATGCACCGATACGTGGTGTTCTATGGGGCAGGAAGCCGAAAAGGACGAGAAAATCAAACATTTTTCGGGCTATCAGGTCAACGCGGAGCTTTTTTCCCACGCGAAGGACGACGCTATTTTCATGCATTGCCTTCCCGCATACAGGGGCTTTGAGGTGACCGAGGAAATCATCGACGGACCGCACAGCGTAATCTTTGACGAAGCGGAAAACCGTCTTCATGCGCAAAAAGCGGTTATGGCTCTGCTGATGGCATAGCCGCGTCGGTACGAGGTGAAGCATATGAACTTTTTCGAGGTTCGCCGTGCCAAGCCGGAGGACGCCGAAGCAATTCTGGCAATAACCCGCGAAGCATTCGCAAAATACTGCGAGGTTGTCGGCATAACCGACATTGCGGCTTTGCACGAGGGCATTGACGATGTACGGCGCGACATTGAAGCAAAAACCGTATTGGCGGCGTATATCGGCTCCGATGTTGCGGGAAGTCTGCGGCTCAGCTTCGATGACGCTTCAAAATCCGCGTATCTCAGCCGTTTCGGCGTAAGCCGCGAATACCGCAGCAGCGGAATAGGACGGGCTTTGCTGCGCGCGGCGGGCGACGAAGCCTTAGGTCAAGGAATGAAGTGTCTCAGACTGCACACGGCGGGGAACGCGGCGGAGCTTATGAAGCTTTATGCTTCTATGGGCTTCCGCGTCGAATCAAGCTCATGCACGGGCGAATATACAAGAGTATGTATGGTGAGGGACTGTATATGAAAAAGCTGTTTGCCTTCATTGTCTGTCTGTTTTGCCTGACAGGCTGCGCCGATGGGCTTTCCGCGGGCGACTTAAAGGGCGCGTGGGAAAATTCGGACGGAGACAGAATATATTTCGGCTCCGACGGCAAATACGAAATAAAGTACGCAAATGCCGAAATCGGCGGAATTGATTCCGAAAGCGGGAGCTTTGAGCTAAATGGCGGCAAAATACTTTTCAGCCGTCGCGACAAATATACACTGACCGAAATCGGTGAAATTAAATTTGAGCGCCTTATCCATACGGAAGACAGAAAGGAAAAAATCTCTCTTTCCGAGGAAGGCTTGGAAATAAACGGAACTACATATATTAAGCGGGAGGAATAGCTATGGAAAAGGAAATCGCAAGAGCATTACTGTCGATAGGCGCGGTATTTCTGCGTCCCGAGCAGCCGTTTACATGGGCGAGCGGAATCAAAAGCCCGATTTATTGCGACAACCGGCTGACGTTGACTGCGCCTGAAGTAAGAACACAGGTTGAGGAAGGACTTGCCGAGGTAATCGGGAAGAACTATCCCGACGCGGAGGTTCTCATGGGAACCAGCACGGCGGGGATTGCCCACGCCGCAATAACGGCTCATCTTATGAATATGCCCATGGGCTATGTGCGCAGCGGAGCGAAGGATCACGGTCGCGCGAACCGAATTGAGGGGAAGCTTGAAAAGGGACAAAAGGTCGTCGTCGTAGAGGATTTGATTTCCACGGGCGGCAGCGTTATTGAGGTTGTGAACGCGCTGCGTGATGCGGGAGCCGAGGTTCTCGGCATCGCAAGCATTTTTACCTACGGCATGAAAAAGGGAATCGAGCGTCTCAACGAAGCCGGCGTCGGGAACATAAGCCTTTCCAATCTCGACGCGTTGGTTGAGGTCGCCGCCGAGGAAGGCTATATCAAGCCGGAAGCCTGCGAAAAAATTCTCAAATTCCGCGACAATCCGAGCGACGAAAGTTGGATCGGATAAACAACAATATTTAATAAAGCAAAAAAGAAACGTAAATCGACGAATTTGCGTTTCTTTTTTGCTTAAGTATGCTTAACGTAAAATTATACTTAATATTTTTTATGAAAATTGCACAATGATTTTTTGCGCCGTTACACCTTGACACGCTTTTCCAATTATGTTATTATATAGTTAAGGAAATTTTGCCATAAATTCAACGGAGCGCTGAACAGTACACCTCTGCCGCCCGACGGCGGCTTTGCCAATCGGCTTTGGGAGGTGTTCGGCGCTTTTCCAAGGCTACACAAACATGAGGAGGCGGAAGGATTGTTTTATAACGTAGGCGACACGGTTGTTTACCCGATGCACGGAGCAGGAACAATTCAGGACATCGAAGAAAAAGAAGTGCTTGGAAAACTTCATAAGTACTATGTTATGAAAATGCCCTACAGTGATATGAAGGTTATGATACCTATCGACAACATTGAGGGAATAGGCATACGCGATGTAATATCCCGCGACGAGGCGGACAAGGTTATCAAGGAATTTGTCACCGTAACCAATACCGTAAGCACAAACTGGAACAAACGTTTTCGGGAAAACATGGTCAAAATCAAGAGCGGAAATATCCATGACGTCGCGGCGGTGCTTAAAAGTCTTATGATAAGGGACAGAGAAAAGGGACTTTCAACCGGCGAAAGAAAGATGCTTACAAATGCGAAGCAGATTTTTATAAGCGAAATCGTTATGGCAAAGAATATCTCGAACGATGAAGTGGAGAATATACTTTACGGAATTGTTGACGAACAGCTCAAGGACGCGCGGTAAAAGCGCATATTGCGAAGGGAGTGGAAGCATGGCATCGGTTATAATTGTCGGCGCCGGGCAGTCGTCGCGCATGGGCGCGAACAAAATGCTGCTCGAAATAGGCTCAATGACGGTTTTTGAAAGAACCGTGCTTGCCTTTGAGGAAAGTGAACTGACGGACGAAATCATTGTTGTTTCGTCGAAGGAAAATTTGGTTCACTATCGTGAAATCGTCAAGGAAAAACTGCTTTCTAAGGTGACGGCAATCGTCATCGGCGGCGATACGCGCAGCGAAAGTGTGCGAATGGGGCTTGCCGCCTGTGCGAACGATGCGCAAATCATAGCCGTTCACGACGGAGCGCGTCCGCTGATTAAATCGGAAAGCATAGATAAAATTATCGAAATGGCTCGGGAATACGGAGCGGCGGCGGCAGCGGTGAAATTACAGGATACCGTCAAGCAGCTCGACGAGAACGGCTTTGCCGTTTCGACACTGCCGAGAGAACGCGTCGTGCGTATACAGACGCCGCAGGCGTTTAAGCGGGATATTATTTTCCGTGCCTACGAAAAGGCCGCCGAGGACGGCTTTGACGGAACCGATGACTGTGCCGTCGCCGAACGCATGGGCGTCAGAACGAAGCTGCTTTATCTGCCGTATCTAAACATCAAGCTCACCGAACCGGCGGACGTGACTATTGCGCGGGCGGTGCTTGTTGAAAGAGGGAAGCTTTAAAATGCGTTATCTGAAAGGAGCTGCGCCGCATGACTGTAAGAATAGGCTATGGCTGTGACACCCACCGTCTTGCCGAGGGAAGAAGGCTTGTTCTCGGCGGAGCGGAAATCGAACACACGCTCGGACTTCTCGGTCACAGCGACGCGGACGCGCTCTGTCACGCCGTAATTGACGCGCTTTTCGGCGCGGCGTGTTTGGGCGACATCGGGGCTCATTTCCCCGACACCGACCCCAAATATAAGGATGCGGACAGCATTGCCCTGCTCCGTGACGCGGGGAAGCTGGTGCGCGGCGAAGGCTATGAGATCGGAAACATTGATTCCGTAATAATCGCGCAGCGGCCGAAGATGGCTCCGCATATTAAAAAAATGCGCGAAAACATTGCCGCCGCGCTGGAAATTGACCCGTCGTGCGTCAGCGTCAAGGCAAAAACCAACGAAAAAATGGGCTTTGTCGGGCGCGAAGAGGGAATCGAAGCCCGTGCGGTATGCCTTTTGATTAAATAATCGCTTCGGCTTTGTCGGCACGGGGGAATTTTTACAGTTCCATATCGCTTATCTCCGTCGAATGAATATATTTTTCGGTTCGATACGCCTTAAAATGCAGTTCCTCGGCGGAATGAATGCTCTCCCCCTGCTCATGCAGCGCCGTCCGCACCTTCGGCGGCAATGAAAGGAAATAGCTTCGAGAGCTGCTGCTGTCGTCGAGCAGCGCCTTTAAATTTGAATATTTCAATAAATCACCCCCACAGACAGTATCTGCGGGGGTATTGAAAATATTCGTGATTTAGCGTCCCAATTTATAGGCGATGTCATTATAGAGAATTTCTTTCTTAAACTCGTTTATATCCGTATTCTCATCTATAACAAGACACTCTATGCCGGCAATTTCGGCAAAATCGCGCAGATGCTCAACAGTAAGAGCGTTGGAAAGACAAGTGTGGTGAGCGCCGCCCGCCAAAATCCAAGCTTCCGCCGATACCGCAAGATCGGGAAGCGGCTTCCACAGCACACGCGCAACGGGAAGCTTCGGCATTTTTTTCTTTATTTTAACAAGGTCAACCACCGACACAAGCATTCTGAAGCGGTTTCCCATATCAAGTATGGTGGCTGCGACGCCGCGTCCCTGAGTACCGTTGAACACAAGCCTCGCCGGATCCTCTTTTCCGCCGATGCCGAGAGGGTGAACCTCTATTTTGGGCTTTTCCTCGGAAATAGTCGGGCAGACCTCAAGCATATGCGCGCCGAGAATAAGCTCGCTTCCCTTGGAAAGATTGTAAGTATAGTCCTCCATGAAAGCGGTGCCTCCGTCGAGTCCGACAGCCATATGCTTCATAACCGCCGTAAGAGCCGACGTTTTCCAGTCGCCCTCCGCGCCGAAACCGTAGCCGTCGGCAAGCATATTCTGAACCGCGAGTCCGGGAAGCTGACGCAGCCCGTGAAGATCCTCAAAGGTGGTTGTAAACGCGCCGAAATTTCCGTTTTTAAGGAATTTACGCATTCCAACCTCATATTTCGCCTGAACTCTAACGGCTTCACGGTTATCGGTATTATATTCGTAGCGTTCCGCGTACTGTTTAAGCTGAGCTTCAATTTCCTCGTCGGAGACGGCATTTATTACCTCGACAAGATCGCCCATGCCGTAGCCGTTTACGCTCCAGCCGAGCTTAATCTGAGCTTCAACCTTATCGCCTTCCGTAACGGCAACCTCGCGCATATTGTCGCCGAAGCGCGCGACCTTGAGCTTTTGGCTGAAATCCCACGCCTCCGCCGCACGCATCCACGCATCTATTTTTTTGATTACGTCATCATTTTGCCAATGTCCGACAACAACCTTGCGGCGGATTCCCATGCGGCTGACGATGAAGCCGTATTCGCGGTCGCCGTGGGCGGACTGATTCAGATTCATGAAATCCATGTCGATTGTGTCCCACGGAATTTCGCGGTTATACTGAGTGTGAAGATGAAGCATTGGCTTCTGAAGCGCTTTCAGCCCCGCAATCCACATTTTGGACGGCGAAAATACGTGCATCCACATAATAACGCCGACACAGGCTTCGTCATGATTTGCTTCGGATATAACCGCCTTAATTTCGTCGGGCAGCGTCACAAGCCCCTTGCAGACAACCTTAAACGGCAGCTTTGAGGAAAGATATTCCGCGATTTCTCTGCTGTGGGCGTTCATTTCGGCAAACGCGTCCGTACCGTAAAGATGCTGCCCGCCGGTGAGCAGCCAAAATTCTTTTTTATCCATTTTCAGACTCCTTTTCCAAATTATTTAAGATTATTTTATCACCAAGTCCGCCGTTTTGCAATAGATATTTATCGCGTTGAGGATATTTTTCCATCGTTAAAATTGCACAAAAATTTTTTATTATTTTTATGAAATTTAAACATAATGTATCTTGTCAAAAGGTCTGCCGACTGCTATAATAATAATGTACTCGATAAGAGTACGCAAACTTTTTTCATTTTCCCTCCTTTTTAGTGGCAGACCAAGCGTGTCTGTCATTTTTTTTGAATATGTCCGAGCAAAATTACACAGAGCAAGGAAGCGATAATTCATGCAAAAATATGAAGCGTTGAGGCAAAAATTGATGCGGCTTACTGTTTTCCGTTCCATATTAAACGAGCCGCCGATAAAAATGCTGACAGAGCTTTTCGCCTGTACCGACAGCGAGCGCATGGCGGAGCTTTACTGCGGCTTTGTCGGAGAGCTGTACAAAAGCGGCGAAAATCTTACGCGGTGGGTTATAGACCGTATTTCGGCTGACGAAAATGTGTATGTAAAGCGTATAATTGAGGGAAAGCCCGAATCTCAATTGATAAAGGAAAGCATGGAAAACGAGCTTGATGTTCTGGGCGAGCTTGCGTCGCTTGACTGCGGCGAGCTTATCCGCGAAATCGGAGCTGCCTCTCTCCCGCGCTTTTCATCCGAAGCCGTCGATATACATAAGCTTTACGAAAAAATGCTGCGTGAAATTCCGACAAAGGGCTATGGGATTTTCGCTTTATACCATGTATTCACCGTTGACGGAAACGGCGGACTTATTCCCGTACGCCGTCCCGACCCTCAGCGGCTTGACCGTCTTTACGGCTACGAGGCGGAGCGGAAGAAGGTGCTTCTCAACACCGCTGCGCTTGCGGAGGGATTGCCCGCGAGCAATATATTGCTTTACGGCGACGCGGGAACAGGCAAAAGCAGTACCGTAAAGGCTGTTGCGAACGAATTTAAGGACAGGGGCGTGCGGCTTATCGAGGTAAAGAAAAATCAGCTTTATCTTCTCCAGTCGATAATGGATTCTCTGGAGGGCAATCCTCTGAAATTCATAATTTTTATCGACGACCTCAGTTTCGGCGGCAACGATCCGGAATTTGCCGCGCTGAAGGCAATACTTGAGGGCAGCGTCGGAAGCCGCGGACAGAATATTGTCGTATACGCGACCAGCAACCGCCGCCATCTTATTAAGGAAAGCTCGGACGACCGCCGCGGCGACGACATCCATCTTTCGGACACTCTTCAGGAGACGAAAAGTCTTTCCGCGCGCTTTGGGCTTGTCGTCACCTTTATAAAGCCGGAAAAAGAGCTTTACTGCGAAATTGTCACGGCTCTGGCGAAGGAATACGGACTTGAAGCCGACAGGCGCGAGCTGCTTATCAAAGCGGAGGCTTACGCCGTGAGAAGCGGCGGACGCAGTCCGCGCACCGCGAAGCAATTTGTGGAATTGATGAAATCGGGAGTCGCGGATTAACCCTTTTTGAGCCGCAAACAGAGCAAAACGCCCCATCGGTCACCCTTTAGACCGATGAGGCGTTATTTTTAATCGGAGATGCTCTGTTTATTTCGCGGCATCAGAGCTTTGCGTAGACGGTTTTTATGCTCACGCCGTCGAGCATACCGATTTTCCCGCTGATTGCGCTTATTACGTCGTTCGGAGCGTCAAGCGCGATGCTTATGATGTTTATATTCTTTTTATGGTAGGGTATTCCCATTCGTCCGACAATATAGCTGCGGTATCGGTGCAAAACGGCGTTCATTTTTTCGACGGAATCGGTATTTTCAATCACAATACCCAAAAGGGCGACACGGGTTTCTTCCATTTCGATTCTCCTTTTAATTTTCCCTCAAGAGAGGATTTCGGCGCCGGTAAAGCTCGGTTATGCCGCGTATAAAGTCCGAATCTATTTCGTCGATGGCTTCCTTTGTTACGCGGAAATTCCAATTTTTCTCGGCGACGCCCGGACGATTCATTCTTGTGTCGCCGCCGTAGCCGCACAAATCCTGTATCGGCACAATCGCAACGATTGCTCCGCTTCGCCAGAGAGTACGGATTATGCTGCGTATGACGGGACTTTTTGCGCCGCCGATACCCCAATCGCCCGAAAAGCCGCAGTAATCGAGGGCGTATTTTCTGCTTCCTTCGTCGGATTCCCAAAGCCAGCCGAGAATTGTGTTGTTATCATGAGTGCCTGTGTATGCTACGGTATCCTTTGTGAGGTTATGCGGCAAATGCCCGTTGTCATCACTCGATATGAACGCGAACTGCAAAACTCTCATGCCCGGAAAGCCCGTATCCTTCAGGAGCTTCACAACACCGGCATCGCTTTCGCCGCCAAGATCCTCGGCTATGATTGCCGCGTTCGGGTGCGCTTCGGCAAGAGCTTTAAACAGCGACGCGCCGGGGCCCTTGACCCATTTGCCGTATTTCGCGCTTTTATCGACGGGGATCTTCCAGTAATTGCTGAAGCCGCGGAAATGGTCGATTCTCACGGCATCATACAGCTTAAGAGAATGTTCTATTCTATGTATCCACCACGAATAGCCGTCGTTTTTCATTACCTTCCAGTTGTAGAGCGGGTTTCCCCACTTTTGACCGTCCTCGCTGAAATAGTCCGGAGGAACTCCCGCGCAGGAGCGCAGCCCGAGATCCGAGTCAAGGTCGAACAGCTCGGGATTTGCCCAAATGTCGGCGCTTTCAAGATTCAAATATATCGGCATATCGCCTATTATGCAAACGCCCTTTTCATTGGCGTATTTTTTAAGGGCAAGCCATTGCTTGAAAAATTCATACTGAACAAAGCAATGGAAGCCTATTTCATCCTTAAGCTCCTTTTTTGCCTCGCGTATTGCCTTGTCCTCGCGTATGCGCAGCCCCTCATTCCAGTCCTGCCAAGGTAATTGATCGCTCTTTTCCTTAATCGCGCAAAACAGCGCGTAATCCGGCAGCCAAGTATTTTCTTCCGCAAATTTTTCAACTCTATCAAGCAATGCCTTATCCGCCCGTTTATACGCCTTTTTCAGCGTCGGCATAAGCCATTCGGCAACCGAAGCAAAATCCGCCGCGTAGGGAGAATCCACTTCACAGGCTTGAAGCTCTTCACGCGTCAGCAGTCCATCGGCAAAAAGCGTTTCGGGGTCGATAAACGACGGATTTCCCGCAAAAGCGCTCAGACCGGCATAGGGCGAATTGAAAAAGTCGGTCGGCCCGACGGGAAGCACCTGCCATGCCGAAATTCCCATTTCCGCCAGCTTATCCGCAAATTCATACGCAGGCTTTCCCAAATTTCCTATACCGTATTTCCCCGGCAGCGACGAAATATGCATAAGAACTCCGGCAGCTCGATTAAATCTATTCCCCATTGCTATTTCTCCTTTGCTCTCATTTACTCCTGTTTTTTTATTATATATCCGTTTTCTTTTAGTGTCAATAGCTTTTTGGAAAAGAAAAAATCCGAAAGGCATCAAAAAATTTTCCGATTTTCGTATGCGCTGAAATTGAATTAATTGCCCGAAAAATTCTTCCAAAATTAAAAAAAGCTCTTGACAACAGCGTTTTACTGTAGTATAATACAGACGAATGAGAACAACGAATCCGTATCGGATATAGGGGTATAGTTCAGTTGGTAGAATATCGGTCTCCAAAACCGCAGGTCGTGGGTTCAAGTCCTACTGCCCCTGCCAAAAAAGGGAGCAAAGTCAGCTTTGCTCCTATATATTTATGGGCCCGTAGCGCAGCTGGGAGCGCGTTCGGTTCGCATCCGAGAGGTCGAGGGTTCGAATCCCTTCGGGTCCACCAGTATAAAGGCGAGTCTTGATTATCAAGGCTCGCCTTTTTATCCGCAATTTTTTGAATATCCTTTAATGCCCTTCCGCCCATTCCTTCAGTTCAGATTCGCTTGCACCGCTTCCGAAGCGTTTTCCCTCCATCAGGATTGCGCCCTTGCAGGAAACGGCAAGCTCCTGTTGGTGTTTCCCATTCCGCTGCTGCCAGACGTGGCAAAGGGAATGATTTTCTTTCCCTGCAGATCATACTGCTCCAGAAAGGTATTAATGATGGCAGGCGCAACGTACCACCGGATCGGGAAGCCAACGTAAACCGTGTCGTACCGCTCCATATTCTCCACGCGGTTCGCGATTGCCGGACGGAATTTTTTGTCGCTCATCTCAATGGTGGAACGGCTATTTTTGTTCGTCCGGTCAAGGTCGGCCTTTGTGTATTTCCGCGCGGGGACGATCTCATGCAAATCCGCACTAAACAGTCAGCGGCAAAAATAGTTACTAAAATATATATTTTGTACAAATTTATACATTTATTTATATAAG
>CAZICW010000020.1:0-24847 GCA_964537995.1 uncultured Oscillospiraceae bacterium | reverse complement strand
AGTCTATCGTGAACGCTTCCTTTTCTTTGTTCCAGCCGAGGGAAGCCGTAAGGCTGAGTTCTTTCGCGGTAAAATACTCAACGAGGAATTGCCCTGCCGGAGCGTTGTTGCCGCCGCGGATATTTACCTTTGCAAGGTCGGTACCCGCGGTTTGACGGTAAGGATAGTCCGCGGCAAGCAAGGTTGTCTTGCCGTCACTGTCGGTTATCCATACGGAAAAAACCTGCTTTGCGGTGTCTGCTTCAATGTAAACGCTGTAGGTCTTGTCTGCCGCGTAAGGGATTTCGTTGTCATGCGTAAAGCCCGTGCCGCCCTTGTACGCGTTGAAGCAATTTGAACTATTATTGAGCTGTACGCCGATGTTGTAATCGCCCCAAGCGCCCGGAGTTATGCTCGACGAAGCAATTCCGATAATACCGTCGATGCCATCGGAATAGGGCGTTACGTCAAAGCTGATCGCAACCTTGCCGCTTACGGGGTCAAAGCTGTAGCAGCTCCAGTCTGCGGTGGAAACATATTCCATAGGCTTGACGAATACGGTGTATTCAACGGTTTTCGACGCGCTGCCGCAGGTAAACACGGCGGTAAGCTTTACGGCAATGTTGTTCTCACCTTTTTCGGGACGGCTCACTACTTTGCCGTCGTTTGTCAATACGTCGGGATTGCTCGACGTCCAGACTATGGAGCTGCCGTATTGGCCCTCGGTCGGAAGCTCTATGCTGTTGGAAATTTTCTGATTGTCGATCCTCAAGGACTTTATATCCAAATCAATAAGACCCGAATCGCCCTCATAGCCGTTGAGAGCGGCAATTTCAAGAGAGGACAGCGCGCGATTATAGAGCTTAACGTTGTCGAGACTTCCGCTGAAATAATCGCTGCTGAGAAGGGTTTTGCCGAGATAGGCGTCTATTCCGTCAACTCCGAGGTGGGAAATTGTGCGGGAAACATTTTTGCTGCCCAAAAGCAGTCCGTCCTTGTAAACGGAAATGCTCGACGGCTCGACAACAAGGTCGAAGTGAGCCCACTTATCGGCGGAATAGTCGGGATCCTCCGCGCTGAGAGTTTCCTCGTATCCTGTGCCGGAAATGGAAATTCCGCTCAGCAAGGTCGCCGCGTCCTTGAAATAGAAATAGTGCGAGCCGCTGTCGTCGGGCGTGCCGTCAATACCGAACAGGAAGCCCGTGTTTGCGGAATCCGTCTTCGCGTCAAGGGAAAGCGTGAAGGTGTCGCGGCGGTCGAAGGTTCCTTCGGGGAAGCGGAAATATGTGCCGTTCGTGCCGTCAAGCTTAAGCACGTTGCTCGCTCTGTCTCCGTCGTATGCAATGGCCGCGTTTCCGTTAAGTCCTTCGGGAGCGGTCTCAAAATCATATTCGAGAATCGCGTCGCTGCCGTCGGGGTCGGTTTTGTCGGGGCCGTAGGCTTCGAGCAGATTCGCGTATTCCGTCGCGGAAATCGGAAGGAAGCCGCCGTGCTTCGAGCCTGTGGACATCGTAACTTCGCCCGTACCTTTGGTAAATTTACCGCTTGCGATGTCGTCTGTGAGATAGGGAACATATATGCTGTAGTTGTCTACGCACAGGCAGTACTGGTCGGTTCCGTTTACCTTATATTCGGCGGGGCCTTCGCCGGTTATATGTTCAAAGCTGTCTACCTCGGTATAAGGGCCGGAAGCGTGGTCGCTGACCATCATGACAACCTCGTTGTTATACTTTTTATAAAAATGATAATACTTTCCGTCGTCGGCCCGAATAATCGACGAGTCAATGGCGGCAACACGGTTGCCGTCGGTGCCGTAGGGGCGAACGAAATATTCCGGTTCGCTGAAGGTGCGGAAGTCGCGCGTGCGCGAAACATAAACCGTGTCTATGGGATTATCCATGGTAAGATCCTTGCCGGCGGCGTATACCAGATATTCTCCGGTTTCATCGTCGTATGTAGATTCGGGCGCCCACGCGCAGCCCATGTCATCGTTCGCGAACTGCACAAGCTTGGATTCGGACCAGTTTACAAGATCCTCGGATTCCCAGACAACAAGGTACTTGCTGCCCTCCATACTCCATTTTGTCCAGCCTGCGCCGTCCTCTGTGTCAAGGTCGGTGGCTATGAGATAGAATTTGTCGCCGTAGCGGCTGCGGAGCAGATACGGGTCGCGAACAGCCTTTGTCCCGACTGTGGAAGTGAGAATCGGCCAGTTGCCGTTGAGATCCGTCCATGTGTATCCGTCCTCGCTTGTCGCGGCATGAATCTGAAGATGCTCGATGCTGCCGTTAACGTTGCCGCGGAAGTATACATAAAGGTATGCCACCTTTTCTTCCTCTTCCTTGGCGGCGGGAACCGTTACGGCAACATCCTTTGAAGCTGTTGTTCCGCCGAAAGAATTAACGGTAATTGTGATAGTGACGTCAACGTCCTCGCCGCCTCTTGTGACATAGCCGGCGGGAATTGTATAGTCGCCGTTGGGAGTGGGCTCGTCGGTAATGACGTCGGGATTGCTCGACTTCCATGTCACCGTACCGCCCTCATATTCGCTGAAGAAATTGAGACTGTCAAGAATTTTGCATCCGCTGCCCGAAAAATATTCGTCAATTATGTCGTCAATAATGACCGAGGCGCTGAGATAAGCCTTGACCGTTACGTCAAAGGCTTTCGTTTTTGTCGCTCCGTTGTATGTTACGGAAGCTGTGAGCGTCGCCTTTCCGAGGGAAGTCGAACGCGTGATAACGCCTTTGTTTGTTATAACGCTGTCGTCGGAGGATGACCAAACGATTTCAGTGCCGTAAAGCTCGGAGGGAAGGGAGATGTTGTTAACGAGGTTTTCCGTGGATTCAAGAGTTATGCCGTCAAGAATCTCGTCGATTGTAATGCCTGCCATAATTGCAACCTCCTGCGCGGAAAAAGCCTTGTCGTAAATTTTAACCTCGTCGATATAGCCGCCGTAGGTTTCGCCGCTGCCCCAGCGGGCGTGACCGAGCTCAACGACGGAGGCTTCGCCGAACAGAGCGGAAAGCGCGCTTTCGCTTTCAGCCGTTCCGACCTGATAGCCGTCAACATAGAGAGCGCTGCTTGTGTCGGTGAGAACAATCGTGATGTTTCTCCAGCCGCCGTCGCCCGCAGAGCTTTTGAAGCCGCTGTCGGCTATTGTCGAAGAGGTGCTTGCGCCTCTCGTACCTACATATCTTTCAAGGCGAAATGCGTCGTCGTCATAAAGCCCTATGTAATTTTCTTTGCTGTAGTAAACGTTGGCATCCGTCGAGGGAGCCATGTAGATCGGCCATTTTCCGCTTTCGCGCTTTTCGTTGAAGGTTATCGTCAGCTCGCTCTGACCGACGAGCAGGGCGTCTTTTCCGTCGGCGTCCTTGAGCGTCAGATAGGAGTCTGCCGAAGAGGGAAAGTACGCCGCTGCGTCCTTAACGGTAACATTACCGGTTACCGCTACTGCGCCGACTTCCGCACTAAGAGCTTCGTCAAAGCTTGCGGAAAACAGCAAATTTGCGCCGCCGTCGGCAAAAGCAATGCACGGAAGAACCGATAAAAGCATCGCCAGCGCGACAACGACAGACAGTAATTTTTTCATTTTACCATTTCCTTTCGAGTGGTTTTTTTGAGGGAAAGAGCTTCCCCTCCCGTTACTTATCATTATAAGGTAAAGCTGCATAAAAATCAATAGCACAATGTATTGTTTTTATGTCATTTTGTCCAAGAGAAAATCATAAAAAACAGACAGGCGCAAACCCGATGGTCTGCGCCTGTCTTTGCCGATTATTTCGCGCTATTCCATGCTTTCCGCCATGGCGCGAAGCTCATCTACGGTAATAACATCACGTCCGCTGATTCCGATCGCAATGTCTCCGTCTTCCCAGTCAAGACTTCTGCCGTCGGAAAGCACCGCCTTATGCCCGTTTACCTCGGTTTCCTCAATTTCGCCGTCGGTTCCCATGGAGATGGCCGTTTCCTCGTTGATAAGTCTCTCGTGTACGCCGATGTAGTTCCCTTCGGCGTCGGAATAGTATATGAAAAGATACTTTCCGTCATTCTCGAAATATGCCGCGCCGAGAAAGCCGAAGCCCTCGGGAAGCTTCGCCGGAAACTGCGGCTCAAAATCCAAAAGCTCTCCGAGCCGCTCCGCGGCAGCCGTCTCGTCCCTGATTATTGTATAGCCCGTTTCGCTTAAATGCTTGAGAATGTCTTCATCGCCGAATGTGGTCATTGTGACGGTTACGGCTTCGTCGCCATCCTCCGAGACGTCCGTCTCAACATTCAGAAAGCTTTCCGCATACACGCCTATATCGTCTATGACGTTGCCGTCAGCGTCGTACAGAACCGTGCCGTCCTTATATTCGGATATAAGATTGCCGTCCCTGTCGTAGAATATGCTGTAGCTTTTTACAAGCTCATCAAGCGTGGCGGTTTCGTCGTACTGATAGTAATTGTTGTGTCCCGTGGAAATGCTTTTTATAATGCTGTCCAGCAGCTCCTTCGCGAAGGAGGTTTGTGTAAACGCCGCCACAAGCGCGACGCAGGCGGCGATTGCGCCGATTCTGCCGAGAAGCTTTTTATTTTCCTTACGGTGAATAACGTTTTTCATTGAATTGCACTCGCTTTCCGTTAAATTAGTCTCCTCGTATGAGGAAAGATTTACTGTTACGTCGTTTAAAAAATCAAATTCGTTTCTCATAGCGATTTCTCCTTGAAAATGGTTCTGATTCTTTTGCGTCCCAAAGAAAGCCTGTTGTAGAGGAAGGCGGAGCTTTCCCCGCGCGTTTCGGCTATTTCCGCTACGGAGCGTCCTTCGAGATAGTATTCGCGGAACAGGCGGCGGTCGTCGGGCTTTAAGCCCGAAAGCAGCTCCTCCACAAGCTCGGAGAGATCCTCCGGTTCCTCGGTCGGAAGGTCGTCGCTCAGGGCGCAAAGCCGTTCTCTGTCGCGATAGTGGCGGCGCAAATAGTCCGCGCATTTGTATTTGCAAACGGCGCCTATCCAGTTTTTCAGAGAATTTTTGGTCCGGTCATAGTGAGACATATTTTGCCAGAGGGAGAGCAGTATATCGTTGATACATTCCTCCTCATACATTGTGGAGCTTAAATGCTTGCGTACAATGGCGCGTATGAGCGCACCGTAGTCCTCCACAAGAAAACCGAAGGCTTTTTCATCTTTTTTTCTGATTCCGCCGACAATTTCACTGTCCCTGTTCAACCTCATCACATCCTTTGATTCTTGCTGAAAACGTTTTCACCCATTAATTCGATTTAAAATTGCGAAAGCTATAATTTTTTTTGAAAAAATTACAGTTTTTTAATCAAACAGGCGCAAGCCCGAGAGCCTGCGCCTGTCTGCGAATTTTTTGCTTAAACTTATTCCGCCGATTTTTTCTCAAGCTCGCGGCGGATTGCCTTTATGAAATCAAGAGAATTGACAACCGTGGGAGTTATGCCCTCGCAAAGCCCCGCAAGATCCTTCGTCATGATTCCGCCCTCAAGAGTATCTATGCAGGCGGCTTCAAGCCTGTCGGCAAAGCTCATAAGCTGCTCGTTCCTGTCCAGCTCGCCGCGCTTGCGGAGCGCTCCGCTCCACGCGAAAATTGTCGCAATGGGGTTGGTGGAGGTTTCCTCTCCTTTAAGATAGCGGTAGTAGTGGCGGGTCACGGTGCCGTGGGCGGCTTCATATTCATAGTTCCCGTCGGGGCTGACAAGCACGCTTGTCATCATGGCAAGCGAACCGAAGGCGGTGGAAACCATGTCGCTCATAACGTCTCCGTCGTAATTCTTGCACGCCCATATATAGCCGCCTTCGCTGCGGATTACGCGAGCCACGGCGTCGTCGATGAGGGTGTAAAAATACTCGATTCCGAGTTCATCGAACCTTTCCTTGTAGTTCTTTTCAAAAATATCCTGAAAAATCAGCTTAAAGGTCTGATCATACTGCTTGGAAATCGTGTCCTTTGTGGCAAACCACAGATCCTGCTTTGTGTCGATGGCATATTGGAAACAGGAGTGCGCGAAGGATTCGATGGAGCTGTCCTTGTTGTAAAGTCCCTGAAGCACGCCGGGACACTCAAAATCGTAAATTGTTTCACGGAAGGACGCTCCGTCCTCGCCGGTAAACACAAGCTCCGCTTTTCCTTTTTCGGGAACGCGGTATTCCGTGGCCTTATATACGTCGCCGTAGGCATGACGGGCAATGGTGATCGGCTTTTTCCAGTTGCGCACGGCGGGCTTTATGTTGCTGAGCAGAATAGGCGCGCGGAAAACCGTGCCGTCGAGAATTGCGCGTATTGTTCCGTTCGGACTTTTCCACATTTGCTTGAGGCCGTATTCCTCGACGCGCTGCGCGTTGGGAGTTATCGTGGCGCACTTTACGCCGACGTGCCATTTCTTGATTGCTTCGCCGGCTTCAATGGTGACATTGTCGTCGGTTTCGTCGCGGTGCGGAAGCCCGAGGTCGTAATACTCGGTGTTCAGCTCGACAAAGGGGAGAAGCAGCTCATCCTTTATCATTTTCCATAGGATACGGGTCATTTCATCGCCGTCCATTTCGACGATTTTATTCTTCATCGAAATTTTAGTCATTGCGGTATCCTCCTTTTATTTGTTGCCGGCGGCGTAATAGTTCATAAGGCAGCCGTCGAGAATTATTTGCTTTTCATCGGACGTCAGGCCGGAAACATACAGCGTCATATCCGTTACTTTGTCCTTTGCCAAGACATAGGCGGGAATTTTTTCGACGCCGTCTCGTATTGCGGCTCGTATATGAGGAACAAAAACATAGTCGCCGTCTGAGTAGTCAAAGGGAGTGTCCTTTGAAATTGTGAAGGGAAGAATCCCCCAGTTGATACAGTTGCTGCGGTAACGCTTTGTGGCAAATTCGTAGCAAATATTGCCGAAGCCGCCGAGTACCTTTTGACATGAGGCGGCCTGCTCGCGCGCCGAGCCGTCGCCGGGCTTGTTGGCGAATATGCAGGAGCCGAACTGTGTGTTTTTCATAAGCTCCTCCGCGTCCCCGAACTTGCCGAGTACAGCCGTAAGCTCCGCCGGAGCTTTCCCGTCGCGCCTTTCCGCTTCTACCGCGGCTACGGCCTTGCTGCGTCCCACATATTCGGGAACGCGGCGGGACAGCGCAAATTCGCTCAGACGCAGCGGGTTGCTGCGGTAGGAACTGGTTTCGCCGGAGGGAATAAGCTCGTCTGTGGTTGTGACCTCGTCGTGGATTACCGCCGCAAGCTTTAGCAGCAGATTTTCCTCAAGAGGATACATTTTCGGCCAGTCGGTAATGTTGGGGCCGAGCCGAAGCTTGTAGTCGGGCATAGCCTTGCCGAAGCCCTGATAAACTCTTTTTTCGTAAACGCCCTTGTCGAAGCTGTATTCGCAGTCATATTCGGGAATTTCAACATCGGTCGCCGCGGTGAGAACACCCTTGTTGAGCGCGGTTGCGGCAATGGAACGCGCGTCGGCGAGCGCGACTGCGCTGAGCTGACCGTCGCTCGGCTTGGAGCCTTCGCGGTTGGGGAAGTTGCGGGTGGTGTGGCGCATGGAAAGGCCGCTGTTCGAGGGAACGTCGCCCGCGCCGAAGCAAGGGCCGCAGAAGCAGGGCTTAAACACGGCGCCCGCTTCAATAAGAGCCGCCTGCACACCGTTCTTGATAAGGGCGAGATTTATCGGTGTGCTGCCGGGATAAATCGAAAGGTTGAAATAGCCGTCGCCGATGTCGGCGTTCCTGAGAATTGCCGCCGCTTCGCAGATGTTTTCAAACATACCGCCGCTGCATCCCGCGATAACGCCCTGATCAACCGTGATTTTTCCGTTGACAAGCTTGTCGGTAAGGCTGAATTTAACCTTGCTGCCGAATTGCTCCGCCGCTTTAAGCTCAATTTCACGCAATATGTCACCGGCGTTTTCTTGAAGCTCGTGAATGGTGTAGGCATTGGAGGGATGAAACGGCATGGCAATCATGCTGTCTACGGTTGAGAGGTCAATTTTGATTGCCCGGTCATAGTAAGCTCCCTCGTCGGGATTGAGTTCTTTGTAGTCGTCGGCGCGCCCGTGAATTTTATAGAACCGTTCCACACTTTCGTCGGTGCGCCATATGGACGAAAGGCAAGCGGTTTCGGTTGTCATAACATCAATTCCTATGCGGAAATCCATCGAAAGACTGCTGACACCGGGGCCGATAAACTCCAGAATACGGTTCTTTACAAAGCCGTTTTTAAAGGTCGCGCCCACAAGCGCGATTGCGACGTCCTGCGGGCCGACGCCCTTTTTCGGCGTTCCCTCAAGGTACACCGATACAACCTCGGGCGCGTTTATGTCGTAGGTATTTTTAAGAAGCTGCTTCACAAGCTCGGGGCCGCCCTCGCCGACGCCCATTGTACCGAGCGCGCCGTAGCGGGTATGGCTGTCGGAGCCGAGAATCATTTTGCCGCAGCCGCTCATCATTTCACGGGCATACTGATGTATGACGGCTTGATTCGCGGGAACGTAAATTCCGCCGTACTTTTTTGCGGCGCTGAGGCCGAACACATGGTCGTCCTCGTTAATTGTGCCGCCGACGGCGCAAAGGCTGTTGTGACAATTGGTCATAGCATAAGGAACGGGAAATTCCTTTAAGCCGCTTCCTCTGGCGGTTTGAATGATTCCCACATAGGTTATGTCATGGGAAATGAGGGAATCAAACCTTATGCGAAGCTTTTTTCCGTCGCCGCTTTGGTTGTGGGCGCGAAGGATTTTATATGCCATGGTTCCTTCCCGCGCATCGTCCGGCGGGAGCAGATTTGCGGGAGCGGATTTGGCGTCGATTATTTTGCCTTCGTGCAGATATGCGCCGCCTTCCATCAATTCTACCATATTTGTTCCTCCGTTTCTCATTGATTTTTTATTATTAAAAAAATTATAGCACATTACGCGCCTTTTATCAAGAACATTTATTGCTAAAAATTCGGAATAAAGGCGTTGAAAATCGGACATATTTTGCAGCTTGGGGCTTTTGCGCAAAAAAAAGACCGCAAACCCGCATTTGCAGTCCTTTTATTTTCACGATTCTCAGGCTTCTTCAAGAGCCTGTATGAAGGTTATGTCCGCGATGCTTATTCCGCGTTTGCCGACGCAGGTTTCCTCAAAGGAAACACAGCACTTGGAGCTGTCGTCAAGATAGCTGCCGGAAACGGTCTGCATTGGCTCGTTGAAATATATCGTATCGCCGTCGTAGCCGACCGCAACCATTGTGTGCGGATAAGCCGCGTAGCGAACCATAACGCCTTCGGGGTGAAGGTCAATCGCTTCCTTAAGAGCTTCTACGGCAATTTCTTCGTCGCCGTCGGGATTCTCGACATATGTACCGCCGGAATTGGAATCTCTGCCGCCGTAGTAGGAGCTGTCCTCGTCAAGCGCGGAAACGAATTTTACGCCGAAAGCGTCGATAATATCCCAGTGGAAGCAGTACGCGCCGCTCCCGCCGCGGGCTTCGTTTACCTCGGCAACGTCATTCGGAGTCACGGTTTCGCCCGTTACATCGGAAATCAGCATTGCATAGCTACACGTCCAGCAATAGCCGCTGCCGAAATTGGGAAGCTGCCAGTCGGATTGATTCTGGAAAAAGAAGGTATGCCCGAAATCGTCCTTAAAGCTTGTCCTTTGAACCGCCGCGGGCGAGCTCGCGGAGTATTTGTATCCGCCGGTGGAGAGAAGAATTTCTCCGGCGTCGCCGTCCCATTCAAGCTTTGCGCCGAGAGCCTCGGCAACATTTCTGACCGGAACGTACGCTACGTCGTCGATAAGCTGCGGAGCTTCGGAAAGCTGAATCTGCTCAAGATCGTCCGAATCGCCGAGATTGGAAAGAGTCATGATGTCGTAATCCATTTTAAGCACAACGCTGACCTTTTTTGTGGTGAGCTTGACGCTTTGGGTGTTGCTGACCCATTTTACGCTTGCATCAAGGGCTTCCGCGAGAGGACGAACTTCAACAAGCGTCGTCCCGTCGATTACAATCGGCTCATTGTCAAAGCTGATACGGCGTCCGTTAAGCAAAACCGACGTATCGGCTTCCTCGGCAAAAGCCGCTGCCGAAAAGCACAGCACGACCGCCAGAAAAACCGAAACAGCCGATATCCGCCAAATGCCCTTGTGCATTTGAAAAACTCCTTCCAAAGTAAATTTTTCACATAATATTACACGGTAGAAAAATTATAACATATTTGAAAAAGAAATGCAATACTTTTTTAAAGAAAATTGTAACATAGTTTTAATAGATTTTTTGTGAAAATTTCATAATAACTCGGTTCGATTGCGTTTGTTTTTTGCGCGATTTTATGAAATTTCATGTTTAAAGCTCCTCAAGCACCGCCGTGACGACCGCGATCGAATTTTGCGCCGCCGAAACCTTAAATTCGTTGAAATCAACCTCGGCGTCTCCTTCAAGACTGTCCGAAACGGAGCGTATTACGGCATAGGGAACCTCATTCATATGACAGACAAGACCTATTGCCGCGCCCTCCATTTCGCAGGCGATTACGTTCATACCCGCGAAATTTTGGACAATCTGCCGTTTTTGCTTTGCGTTCGCAATGAATCGGTCGCCCGACGCGATTGCGCCGCTGAGACTTTTTATGCCGAGGCGTTTTGTCGCGTCAAGGATTTTTTCGCAAAGGAGAGCGTCGGCGGGAATGCGGACAAGTCCGATTTCGCCTATATATCCGGCAGGATCTCCGAGAGGCGTTGTGTCCATATCGTGCTGAAGCGTGGAGTCTGCGACGGCTATGTCGCCGATGCTCAGCTCGGACGTCAGCGAACCGCCGACGCCTGTGTTGATTATACAGTCCGCGCCGTACTTTACAATCATCGTCTGGGCGCACATGGCGGCGAAAACCTTTCCGACTCCGCAGACCGCAAGCACAACCTGTCTTCCGTTAAGCGCGCCGGACGTAAACAGGATCCCGCTCACCCTTTCGCTTGACGGATTTTTCAGCGCGGCTCTGAGGGCGTCAATTTCAATATCCATTGCGCCGATAATTCCTATTGTGTTCATTCCGCACGACCCTCCGCGTATTTAAAATCTATTTTCCCGTAAGCTTTCAGCGCGGCGAGATACCTTTTACATTCCTTTTTTGCGCTTTCAAGCTCAAGCTCGCGGTAATTGCCGCATTCATGGCGGCTCGCGCCGAATACCGCGCCTTCATGAGCGATGATTTTTTCGAGAGTTTCAAAAACCGCCTCCAGAACCTCGTCGTCACCTATGCCGCGCGTCAGCAGATAGAAGCCCGTGCGGCAGCCCATCGGGCCGAAATAAATCACGTTTTCGCCAATCCGAGAATTACGGATATAGGTCGCAAACATATGCTCCACGGTGTGCATGGTTATATTATCCATGTAGTCGCCGCAGTTGGGCTTGCGTGTTCGCATATCATAGGTTGTAATGTCGCCGTCAACGCGGGAAACGTAAATTCCCGGTTCAATAAAATCATGGTCTACGCTAAAGCTTGCTATTCTGTTCATAAGCTTTCCTCTTCCTTTCCGACGCTTACTATTGTATCCTGAGCTTTATATGTACTTTTTCCGAGGTTTTCGCGCTTTATTTCAACCCCGTCCTTAGAGTATACCCTGAAGCTTTCCACAACATATCCCTTACTGCCCTTTTGCGTTACTACCCTTTGCCCCGCGGCAAGCGTTTCGTCGATAACCTCTCTTGTTTTGGGATTCAGAACCGACAGGGTGCTGTTTATAATGTCAATCTGCGTGAAGTCGCCGCTTTTACGTCCGTGTATTTCAACCGTAAGATTGCCGCCATCGACATACGCCCGAATCTTTATCGGAGCGTCGGAGCTGTTTTTAAATTTGAAATCCTGCGCGGGATAGCTTATTGCCGCGTCCTGACCGAGCGGGAGATATGAAATCGGAAGCGAATGCGATGAGCGCTTCACGATTTCCATTCCGGAATATAACGCCGCGTTGTAAAGCGTGCTTGAAAGCTGACATACACCCGCGCCTACGGTGTCAACGACGGTTCCGTTCGAATAGCCCTTTGCGGACTGATAGCCCTTTTCCGCGGTTATTTCCCCTATGCGCTCATTAAAGGAGAAGGTTTCCCCGGGCAGCAAATCCGCTCCGTCCAGCAAGCCTGCCGCAAGGCGGATATTGGCTGCGCGCGTGGTGTAGCCCGTATCGAATACCGTGGTTTTTTCGCCTATAATATCCGGAAAAAGCAAATCGTCGTCCGGCGCGACTACGCTTTCGCTGTCAATTAAAAATTCGTATGTTTCTCCCTCAAGACTGTTCTCCTTTTGAATTTCCCGCGCAATATCGAGATTGAAGACCTTGACCGTCGCGGTTATGCTTCCGTCGGAGCTTCTGGCGTAAGGGGGACGGGGACTTGAGGCGGTTTTTGTATAAATATCGTCGAGAGAGGGAAGAGTGAAGGGCAGAATATTAATCGGCGCTTCGACCGTATTTTCAAAATCGGATAAAGCCGTTATTTTGTCAAGCAGAGCCTGAATGTCAACCTCGCGTCCGTTCATTCCGTTTGTGACAGTAACCTTTTCGTCGTCAATCGTGAACGAGGATTCCGTCGGCTGAACCGTGAATGAGCCGATATAATCGTAAAATTCATCGCTCGGCTCGGAGCAGACAAGCCCTTCGGACGAGGACATTTTCTCGGAAATAAAGAAAGATCTGCATATCGCGGCGACATTTTCCGCAAAGCTGCCGTTCTTCCCTATGGAATACGCTTCTCCTACAAGGGCGTCGGTCTTGTATCGCAGACCGAGCTGCTCCGGAGTAAAGCTTCTTTCGTCCTCGCCGTCAACGCTTATTGTGACTGTTCTTTTGGAAAATTCCTCCTCCAGCGCGGAAACCGCGTCCGCGGGATTCATTCCGCCTATGCGTATGCCGTCAACGTACACGTTGCGGATTATTTTATCCGACCCCGCTTCCGCCGCCGCGGCAAAAACAGCCGCCAAAAGTATTAGAACCGCAAGACCCAAAACAATCAGCGGAGCCGCGATATTTCTTTTTTTTCGGTTTTTTGCCTTTCTTTTTCTTTCTGCAAGCATTAAAATTCACTTTCTCTTGTTTATTCTCAGCATTGCGTCCTTAACGACCGGAAAATCCGTCTTTATATATACAGTCATTGCCGCATGGCGGGCGGCGTCGATTTCGTTGCCGTCCGCGTCGGTCATATATTCCGCGGTTTGTGTGAAACAGGGCTTCATCGGCTGTATAATTTCAATTTCGTCGCCCCTGAAGAAGCGGTTCCGTTGAGTTACTCTCGCGAGCCCCGTTTCGGGATTGTAGTCCTCAACAATGCCCACAACATCGCAGTCCCTTATATACGAGCTGCTTCCGTAAATTTGCGCGCCCGTTTCGGGTATGCCGAAAAAGAAGCCCGTATAATATTCGCGGTGGCTGACCTTGCACACCTCGTCGTAAAGCCTCGGATCAAATTTATAGCCCTTCGGGTCGGCGAGGTATGCGTCGATTGCGGCCCTGTACGCCCGAACAACGGCGGCAACGTAATATTCTCCCTTGACGCGCCCCTCGATTTTTAACGAGGTCACACCGCTTTCAATCAGCTCGGGAATGTGGTCTATCATACATAAATCCTTGGAATTAAAAATGAATGTGCCGCGTTCGTTCTCGAACACGGGAAAATATTCGCCGGGTCGCTTTTCCTCCATAAGATAATAATTCCAGCGGCAGGGATGGGAGCAGGCTCCGCGGTTGCTGTCGCGGAAGGTCATATAATTGCTCATAAGGCAGCGTCCCGAATAGGAAATACACATGGCTCCGTGAACAAAAACCTCCAGTTCACAGTTTGTTTTTTCGGAAATTTCTCTTATTTCGTCAAGCCGCATTTCCCTCGCAAGCACAACCCTTTCCGCGCCGAGTTTGTTCCATTCGTTCACGGCGGCATAATTGGTGCTGTTCGCCTGTGTGCTTATGTGTATCGGCAGCCTCGGAGCGGCTCTCCGGCAAAGACAAAGCGCGCCGAGGTCGGAGAGCAGAACCGCGTCCGCGCCCATTTCGTAAAGCTCGGCGAAATATCGCTCCATATCCTCAAGGTCGCTGTTGTGAGGAATTATGTTTGCCGTCACATAGACCTTTTTTCCCATACCGTGGGCAAATTCTATGCCCTCGCGCATCTCGTCGGGAGTAAAATTATCCGCCGCCGTCCGCAGCGAAAACGCCTCGCCGCCTATGTATACCGCGTCGGCGCCGTATTTTAAGGCGATTTTCAGCTTATATAAATTTCCCGCCGGAGCGAGAAGCTCGATTTTTTTACTCATATGATTTTTCCCTTATTAAAATTGCGTAACATTTTTGACGCGGCCGCGCGGCGTCATTTCCTCACCGACAGCGCTACGCCGTCGCCCGTCGGAATTACGGCTGTGGTGAGCAGAGGATGATCGGTTATCGCGTCAAGATACATTCTCAGACGCTTTACAATTGTAATTTTGCGGCGGATTACATTTTTGTCGTCGGCGGTCATTCCGTGAAACAGAATGTTGTCGGAGAGCAAAATTCCTCCGCTTTCAAGCAGCCTCAGCAGCTCCGGCAAAAATTCGATATACTGCGCCTTTGCCGCGTCCAGAAATATGAAATCGAAGCCGCCGTCAAGCCATGCGAGAGCTTCGGCAGCTTCGCCTTCGATGAGCTTGATTTTCCCCTCAAGACCGGCTCGGAAAATGTTGTCAACGGCAAGCTCGGCGTATTTTTTGCGGCGCTCTATTGTGACGATTTCACTCCCGTCAGGCAGATTTTCCGCCATAAGTATGCTGCTGTAGCCGACGGCGGAGCCGATTTCAAGCACTCTTTTCGGCTTTTTAAGCTTCAACAGCGTCACTATCAGCTGCTCCGTGTCGCGCGCGATTATGGGCGCGTAGCTTTCCTCCGCGGCGCATTTTTGCCGCAGCTCCTCCAGAAAATCGTTTCTCCTCGGAAGCAGTGAGCTTAGATATTCTTCTTCTCCCGAAAACATTGATACACACCGCCCTCGGTTATAATACAGTCCATTGCGGCATCGTGCGGCTGCGCGGTAATACCGTCAGTAAGTTGAAACTCAAAGCATACGGCGGCTCTCGCGCAGCTCATATCCGCAAGGAAACGGTCATAGCAGCCCTTTCCAAAGCCGACGCGGTTCCCGTATTTGTCGGCGGCAACAGCGGGGACAAGCACGAAGTCAATGCCGCGTTTGTCGGCAAAAACAGGCTTTGCGGGTTCCTTTACGCCGTATTCCCCGATTTTTGTTTCCGTATCGGGAAAATAGCGCGCGGGAGTAATTACGGCATCGTTCGTTATCGGAACATAAAACGCCTTCCCGCTTGAAAACAGCCCCGTTATATCCGCCTCTCCCTTTAACGGCAGGTATATCATCACATTCCTTGCCGCCGTAAATTCGGGAAGAGCGGCAACGCGGCGGCATATTTTTTCGCAGGCGGAGCGATATTCCCCTGTCTCGGCGAAGCTTCGCCGCCTTGCGAGCATGGTTTTTCTTATTTCGCTCAGCATTGCATCTTTTCCGCGACGCTGTTTGCGGCGTCAACGCCTCTCAGGGCGGTGAGAAGCGCAAGCCCAAATTCAATAGAAACTCCGGCTCCGCGCGCGGTTATTACCCGTCCGTCGGTCACAACGCCGTAGCTGCTCGAATCCATGCACTCCGCTCCGAGAAGGTCTTTCTCGTATCCCGGATAGCAGACCGCCTTTTTCCCGCGCAAAACCCCGCGAAGTCCCAGCACCATCGGAGCCGCGCAGATTGCCGCCATATAAATTCCGTTCGCTTCCGCGAAATCCACGATTTCCGAAACGGCGTCGCTGTCACGCAGATGCGCGGCGCCCGGAAGTCCGCCCGGAAGCACGATCATTTCACAGCTTTCCATGTTAACCTCGTCAATCGTAATGTCCGCTTTCAGCTCCACTCCCTTCGAGCATTTAACGTTTTTACCGAACAAACCGACGGTCTTTACTTCAACTCCTCCGCGGCGGAGAATATCGAGCGGAGCCATTGCCTCCACGATTTCAAAGCCGTCCGCCAAAAACAGGTATACCATAAAACCACCCTTTCTATATGCTTTCCGCAACCGTGTATTTTTTTACCAAAAATATCGGTTGGTAGCTTTCCTTTGCTCTTCTCAGTCCTTCAAGCCCCATATCCTCCTCACGGTTTATGAAGGCGCAGTCCCTCCATTCATTTTCGCAGAAGAGCTTGTTTATCATCTGATAGGCTCCGCGATATTCCTCGCGTGCAAGCTCAAGCTGAATAAGAGCCGTCGAGCCGCCGAGCCGCTCGCCGAAGCTCATTGCGACGATTTTGCCGTCAACACGAATAACCGCGCCCTTTTCGCCGAGAATTTCATAATTCTCGAAAAACAGCTTCATAGCCGACAGCTCAAAGGGATTGACATTGCGCTCCTTTTTGGAAACAAGCTCGTATGTCAGCGGCGCGCATTCGTTAATCGCGACCTCCGGAGTTACGGCTTCGTAGGTGTAGCTGTAGCTTTCCGAGAAAAAATTTATGTGGTTGCGCTTGGAATGGAGCTTCCTCCCCGGAAGCTTTATAAGCTGTTCGCAGGGATAAACGTAGTCCTCGCAGTCTCTTTCTTCGTTGCAGATGAAATCCGCGCCGCCGTAGGCGTTCAGCTTTTCGAGCTGCTCCTCCGTGACAAGACGGAACGCCATAATATGCCCGTTCGCGCGGGTATATTCCTTCAGCGCGTCCAGCGCGGCGTTTACGTCGCCGCTGCCGACAGGGAAATAATAGGAAGGAATTCTGTCCTTTACGTTGAACTGAAAATAGAAGAAGCCGTTTTCCTCGGCAACCCTGAGATTATAGTAGCCGTTCCAGATAAAAAGCGTTGCGAAGGCAGATTCCGACGCAATGGCGGCGGACTGCCTATAGCCGTCGTAGATAAATTTGTCCTCTGCCTTGATGTCTCTGAAGTTTAACATTTAATTCATTAATCCACCTTTGAAATAATATCCCGGTGTATGTCCTCAATGCTGCGCGGCTGACCGTTTAAGGAGCATTTTATCTCCGTCCAGCCGGCGCTTTTTGCCGCAAAGCGGGCAGTGGCGTAGGTTTTTTTCAGATAGGCGGCGTTTTTCTCGTGAATGTCCTTTTCCGTTCCGTCCGTGATTTTGTTCCTGCGCTCCGCCATCAGCCTTGCCGCCGCTTCGGGCTCCATGTTCAGAAAGATTACCGTATCGGGGCGGGGGAGACGGAGCTTGTTGTATTCCAAATCCTCAATCCATTCGATAAATGCCAGCTTTTCGTCGTCGCCTTCGAATTTCGCCGCCTGATATATTATGTTTGAGGTCACATATCTGTCGGCTATTATGCAGCAGTCTCCGTTTAGCAGTCCGCTCCACGAGGTGTTGAACGAGGCAAAACGGTCAACGGCATAGAACAGCGACGCCGCATACGGATTTACGCCATTCGGATCGGAGCCGAATTTCCCGCCGAGATACATTTTCACCAATGCCGAGGAAGGGCTGGAATAATCGGGAAAGGTGAGCTTTTTTACATTGCGCCCTTTTTCCTCGAAATGTCTGCGCAGCAGTTCCGTTTGGGTTTCCTTGCCGCTCGCGTCAACGCCCTCGATGACAATAAGCCGTGCCACTTAGCATCACCCCTTTTTATATCTTTTCCCTTTAAAAAACACCTTAATCGCGAATTTCGGCAAGGCCAGCATACGGATGAAGCGGTAGGGCTGCTTTATAAGGCGGTAAAACCACTCCAAACCGTGCCTGCAAAAAAATTCCGGCGCTCGCAGCACTGTGCCGGCGAACACGTCAAGGCTGCCGCCGGCCCCGATTATAAGCTTCGCGTTCAGCTTGCCGCGGTTGTCGTATATCCATTCCTCCTGCTTCGGAAAGCCGAGGCAGACCATTAGAAAGTCGGGCTTCGCGGCGTTGACGGATTCGATAACCGGCTCGTCCTCCTTGAAATAGCCGTCGTGCGTTCCGGCAATCACTATCCCGGGATTGTTTTTCAGAATTGCTTCGGCGGCTTTTTCGGCGACCCCCGGTTTGCTCCCCAGAAGGTAAACCGATTTCCCCGCCGCGGCCATTTTTTTTAATATACGGCAGACCAAATCATAGCCCGCGACTCGCTCCTTAAGCGGTTTATGCAGCATTTTCGCGGCATATACGACGCCTATGCCGTCGGCAATCGTCAGGTCGGCGCTGTTGAGCTTTTCCATAAATTCGGGATTGTTGGAAGCATAGAGTATGATTTCCGAATTCGGAGTGTATATCACGCTCGGTTTGTCGGTTTCCATAAGAGCCATTGCCTGCTCTTCCGCCTCGTCCATCGTGACTGTATGCACATTCGCGCCAAGTATATTCACAACGTCATTCACAAAATTGTACCTCCGCAGAATATTAGAGAAAAATTCATCTCTCACTATCATAACATATTTTTCTTATTTTGGCAATAAAAAATATTTACAAAACGAAAAAAATAAGGTATTATTAAGAAAAAGCATGAGGAGTGTCCGCAAATGAGCAAATGCCGCGCCTGCGAATATACAAGCGCAATACATCGGGAAGCGGTGGAAGCCGAAATCAAGCGGCTTTCGGAAATGAAGGGAGTCCGCCTCTGCACGGAGGAAGAGCTGGAAAGGCGGCTTGCGGCTTGCGGCGAGTGCGAGTATAAGGACATGAACGGAGTTTGCCTTATGTGCGGCTGCTACGTCCGCATCCGCACGTTCCGAAAGGACAGCCGCTGTCCCGCAAAAAATAAGCGCTGGTAAAAAATATGGGAGGAATACAAGATTCCTCCCCGCGGCGCGATGTAAAATTTGCCGCAAACACTCGCTTTCAAGCCGAGAACCGTTAAAGGCGGTTCGCCGACAATGCCGCTGAAAAAAGCGCTGTAAGGCAAATAAGTATACTCAGAGGTTTTTGCCGAACCTCTTATTTGTTTTGCATTTCCGCGACCAGATCTCGCATATTATACATACCCGCGGGCTTGCCGAGCATATATTTTGCCGCCTTGACCGCGCCGACAGCGAAAATTTCTTTGCTGCGCGCGCTGTGGGATATTTCGAGAACCTCGTCCTGTCCGGCGAAAATGACGCTGTGCTCGCCGACGATTGTTCCGCCGCGGACGGAGTGAAGACCGATTTCGTGCTTGCCGCGCTTTTTGCGGACGCCGTGGCGGTCGTATACATACTCGTTGTTCGCCGCGGAGACCTCGTTTACAGCGTCGGCAATGGCGAGCGCGGTGCCGCTCGGAGCGTCTATTTTCTGATTGTGATGCTTTTCGACGATTTCAATGTCAAAGCTGTCCTCAAGAAGCTGCGCCGCCTGCCTTACAAGGCTTATCAGGAGGTTTATTCCGATGCTCATGTTCGCCGAAAAGAAAATTGCCGTTCCATCGCAGGCCCTGCTTATTTCTTCGGTTTGCTCCCGTGAAAAGCCGGTCGTGGCAATGACGGCGGGAATTTTTTTCTCCAGCGCGTATTCAAGCGTTGCCGTCAGCGACGAGGGGTGGGAAAAATCAATTATGACGCTGCCGCATACGTCGGAATTAAATTCGGTAAAAACGGGAAACCCGTTCTTTTTTTCCCCGCTTATATCAATTCCGCAGCTCACTCTGACCTCAGGATCGGTTTCGGCGATACGGCAGACAACCTGCCCCATTTTTCCGTTGCAGCCGACAAGAATTATATCCGTCATTTGTTTTTCTCCTTCCCGACGGCTATCGGATAAGCCCGTAGTTTTTCATTGCGGACTTCAGAACCGCAAGATTGTCCTCGCTCATTTCCGAAAGAGGCAGACGCAGCTGACCCGCGTCATAGCCCATAAGCCGCATCGCGGTTTTTACGGGAATGGGATTAACCTCGCGGAACAGAGCCTCTATAAGCTCGATTGCGTCAAGCTGCATTTTGCTTGCGGCGGCATAGTCGCCCTCAAGACATTTCGCGATCATAGCGTGAGTTTCGCGCGGAGCCACGTTCGCAAGCACGGAAATTGTACCCTTCCCGCCGAGAGCGCAGATTGCGACATTCATATCGTCGTTGCCGCTGTAAAAGTCGATTCTGTCAATGCATAGCGACATCATTTTCGCGGTCACGGCGATATTCCCTCCCGCCTCCTTAACGGCAACAATATTCGGATGGTCGGCAAGCCTTGAAAGCGTCGCGGGAGCGATTGGGCAGTTTGTGCGCGAGGGGACATTGTATAGAATTATGGGGATGTTTACGGAGTCCGCCATAACGGTAAAGTGCTTTATAAGACCGTCCTGTGTGGCTTTGTTGTAGTAAGGCGTTACATGGAGAAGGGCGTCGGCGCCCAGCTTTTCCGCCTGACGGCTGAGCGCGGCTCCGTGGCGGGTGTCGTTGCTGCCCGTTCCGGCAATTACGGGAATTCTGCCGTCAACCCTTTTGACGACCCTCTCGATTACGCTTAAATGCTCACGGTCGTCCATTGTGGAAGCTTCGCCGGTTGTTCCGCAGGCAATTATAGCGTCGGTTCCGTTTTCGATCTGGAACTCAACCAAGGCGTCAAGCGTCTCGAAATTTACTCCCGTATTTGTAAACGGAGTTATCAGCGCGCAGCCCGAACCGGAGAAGACAGTGTTCTTTGCAGCCATTTAAATACCTTCCTTTATGAATATTTTCTCTATATATTATGTTTGCTTTATCGGCTTTGTTTCACTGTGAAGAATATCATTTGCAATTATACCACCTTTTGCGCCCGCTGTCAAACTCTTTTTATAATTTTTTAAAGGAAATCGGGCGGTTTTGTCGAAAACAGAGTTAGACCGGCTTGCGGTCGGAACGGAGGTAAATATGAAAATACGAATAATGACGCTGCTCCTGTTACTTATCGGCATGGCTTTTGCCGCCGAAGCGGGAGCGGATGAAACCGCCTTTGTGAAGGTAGGGCTGAAATACGGAAGCACGGCCGTTAAGGAAGCGGATTTCAAAAGCGACTACGGGCTCAACTTTTATAACGCCGTCACAGGAGAGCTGTTATACACCTCGGCGGCAGGCGAAAGCGTTGAGGTCAAAAAAAGCGGCGGAGGCTTCGCCGCGGACGGAAAGTTCTCGGCGGAAACGGCGGAAAAGCTGTCGGTTCAGTCGGTGAACAAAACTCCGATTACATACGGCTCCGAAAGCTATAGGGGGTATTTTTTCCTTGACCGCGGCGTCGGAGAAAACATAACGGTTATAAATATTGTCGCGATGAATCAATACCTTTACGGCGTCGTCGGTAAGGAAATGAGCGCGTCGTTTCCGACCGAAGCGCTGAAAGCGCAGGCTGTATGCGCGAAAAATTTTGCGCTCGGCGAAACCGACCGCCATTCCGAATACGGCTTTGACGTTTGCGCTACGACGCACTGTCAGGTGTATTCGGGAGTCGGCGGCGAAGCGGAAAGCATAATTGCGGCTGTGGACGCGATAGGAGACACTGCGGCTTGGTACGGAGGGAAAATCGTACCGCTGTATTTCTTTGCCACCAGCGGCGGAAAAACAGAAAATGCGGAAAATGTGTGGGGTATGGAGGTTCCGTATCTCGTATCCGTTGACGACCCCTATGAACCCGCCGACAAGGCGAGCCGCTATGTATGGTCTACAACTCTTACGGGCGCGGAGCTTGGCTCCCGCCTTGCCGCAAAGGGCTATGACATCGGAACGGTCACCTCCGTGGCGATTGAGGAGACTTCCGCCTCGGGAAGGGTTACAAAGCTGACCCTTACGGGTACGGGCGGAAGCAAAACCCTGACGCGCGAGGCTTGCCGCACAGTAATCGGAACGGACAAGCTTTACAGTCAGTGCTTCACCGTCAGCGGCGACGGCTCTTCAAGCGGAGCGGTCGCGACAGGCGGCGCGCTCGGCGGCGGACAGGTTCTCACGGCGGACGGAATACTGCCTATGGCGGGGAAGAGCGTTCTTTCCGCCGACGGAATTTCGGAAATTTCTTCCGCCGCGGCTGAGGGCGGCAGCTTTACGTTTAACGGAAGAGGCTACGGCCACGGCGTCGGCATGAGCCAATGGGGAGCATACGGTATGGCGGAGGCGGGATATGATTACGAACAGATTTTGAAGCATTATTTTACAGGCATTGAGATAAAATAATGCCGAAACGCGGCTTTCGGCAAGCCCGTCACGATTTTCGACGGGCAGCGAGCGGCTCCCCGTCGGACGGAAAAACGGACAAAGAAAAAGAGCCGATTACTCGACTCTCAAACGGCTTGTTCGGCTTTACGCCGGCATTGATTTGACAAACGGCGATTTCGGCGATTTATCCGTACCCGATTCGTTGTAAGCGGTTCCCTTTAAGCCGCTTTGTCCGTTTCGTCCGTCTCGTCCGTACCGTCTGTCTCGGCTTTCGCGGAGTCGTCTTCGCCGTTGCCGACGATGCCGAAGGTGACTTTGACAATATCTCCGCCCTGCTCTGAGGCGTAAATTCCGTACGGCAGCGACAGGCTTAAATTGAGAGTGCTGCCGTCCGACAAAAGCGAAGCATCGACGGTTTCCGTCCTGACCTCGGAAAGCGACGCAAGCGCCTCCGGATAACCGTAAACAAGAACCGTCTGCGGCTCGTATGTTATTTTTTTATCGGGCGGAAGCTTTGACAGCGGCACGGACAGAGAAACGCTTTTTTCCTTTAAAACCGTATAGCTCACCTCCACCGACGCGGGGTCAAAGGTTACGCCCGAAAGCGCGGTTCCGTCCTCGTTGAAGGCCGTCAGACCCACAGTTGCCGAATTGCTGCTGCTGACGCCGTTCACGCTGACGCTTTTTGTGGAAACGGAAGCTATGCGGTTTATTATGCTTTCCGCTCCGCGAACCGTAACCTCCGTAGGAGAGGAGGACGGCTCGAACAGGCTGTAGCCCTTCGCGGGAGTTCCGACAATGTTTGTGCTTACGGGATAAATATCGGTTATAATTTTTTCCGCCGTAACGGTTATGGAATTTTTCTTTGTATCGGAAATATCAACGTTCTTTTTGTTCACGGAAACGTCGCACGAAAGAGTGGAGGTTCCCGCGGCGGCAATGGATGAAACGTCGAGAATCGCGCTGATATCGGAAACGTCGACCTTTGTAAGCGCGATGCGCTCTCCCTTAAGCTTTACGTCCACGGTTGTGCTGTCGGCGTCAATTACCGAGAAGCCGTTTTGGTCAAGAATTTCCGTACCTACGACGGTTATCGGAACATTGCGTATCCAGCGTGTCATTTCGGGATTGTCCTGATAGGCGACATATGCCCAAAGCCCCACGGCAATAAGAAGCGAAATTATTACGGTTGATTTTTTTTCTATTTTTTCCATGAAAACAGCCCCCAAATCTTGCCGAGAAAGCCCTCGGAATCATTGCTGTCCGTATTTGTGCTGAGAACCTTCTTGATGGCTTTTTTCAAAGGCTCTTCGGTATAGTTGCGGCTCATATCGCCGTCGGCCGAAAGACTTATTTTTCCGGTTTCCTCGCTTACGACAACGACCGCCGCGTCGCTGCACTCCGTCATGCCGATGGCGGCGCGATGGCGCGTGCCGAGCTCGCTGCTCAGGGATTCGTTCTTCGTAAGGGGAAGAATACATCTTGCGGCAAGTATTTTCCCGTCGCGGATAATAACGGCTCCGTCGTGGAGTGGAGTGTTCGGAATGAAGATGTTTATCAGCAAATCTCTTGAAACCGAGCCGTTTATCTCACAGCCCGTGCGGACAATGTCGCCGATTTTTGTTTCCCGTTCAAGCACAATCAGAGCGCCTATTTTTTGAGCGCTCATATATGAACAGGCGGACGCTATTTCGTCAACAATCTTATCGTTAAGGTTTTCGTTCTGAACCAGCAGACCGGAGAAGGTCGTCCGTCCGAGCTTTTCCAGCGCACGGCGAAGCTCCGGCTGGAATACGATGATGAGCGCGATAAAGCCGAATTGCATAATCGTTCTTAGTATGTAGTTGACGGCATTCAGGTTGAGCCATTGGCTTATCCATGTCGCCGCGATAATCAGGAAAATAGCCTTGACAATCGGCTTTGCCCTTGTTTCCCTGATTATGCCGGAAAGCTTATAGCAGAAAAACGCGATTATCAGTATATCAATAAGGTCTGAAACTCTGAACAATATCAAAAAGCTCTGAACCGCACCCGCAATTCTGTCGAACAATTGCTTCGCCTCCCTGCCGCGACTGATAGTTTTATGATTTTATTATATATTACGATATATAAAAATAAAAGAGGGAGTTAAAATTTGAAATGAAAATTTAATATTCGCGCCATAAAATCAATTGTCGGCTCTTACCCCCGAAATATGGATAAATCTGATTGCCGCGGCGCGGTAAGAGGAAAGCGGCCGCATATAAGCGTCTTCGGAATGGGCGCAGACGAGGACGCGTCCTCCGCGAAAGCCGCAGATAATCAGGCTGTGGTAAAAGCTGCCGTCCCTTCTGCCGAGCTGCACGATGTCGCCGAGTCCGGCTCGGCTTCGAGGCGCGTTTTCTCCGAACGGCCCCGCGCCCTCGTTTTGCGTCAAAAAATTGTAAAGATATTCCACTCCCGTCCATGCCGGCGCGCGATCATCGGGAGAGATATAGTACCAGCCTGTATCCGGCGTATAATTCATAATCCCGCTTCCGGCATATATCGCCTGCGACACAAAGCCCGTACAATCTCCGCCGAGATCGGCAAAATCGTAATATTTCGGATTGCGTCCCAGCGCCCATTCCTTCGCGTAATCGACCGCCGCGGCGCGGTTGTATGAATATTTTTGCATAAAGCTCCACCTCTTAAAAACGGATTGTTCTCTGTTATTATATTTCACGGCGGCAAAAACGTGAAAAATTTCCCTCCGCGCGGAGGCTAAACGAAGCGGATATTTTTTGCCTGCCTGATTTTCCGACGGATAAAAATATTTATTTT
>CAZICW010000019.1:0-25164 GCA_964537995.1 uncultured Oscillospiraceae bacterium | reverse complement strand
AGCATCTGCCTTACAAGCAGAGGGTCATAGGTTCGAGCCCTATAACTCCCACCAAAAAATCATAGGGCGGATTGCCCTATGATTTTTTTGCGTTGATTATTTCCCTTCGCAGCGCTTTCCGCTCATGCCCTCATACGCCACTCTCGCGGCGTCGGGTTCCATATTGCAGCCGAGCCTGTACATCGGAACAGCCGACAGCAGCCCGTCCATTATATCCAGAACAAGCTCAAGCTGCTCGGTCGTTCTCGGATGTATTGTCTGCTGAATAACGGTAAAAATTACATTCGAGCCGTCCATCGGCTCAATCCGATTCGTTTCGCTTCGCGTTACAAGGCAGAGAGCCTTTATCGGAGCGCCGATGTTTACGTTCCAGCCCTCCTTGCCGCACCACGGAGTGCCGTAAACATGGAAAACGCCGTCCTTTTTTCTGAGCAGCGGCTTGTCGCCGTTAACTATAACCGCCCTGTCGCCGAAAAGCCGTTTCCACAGCCTTATGTGAGTTGATTTGCCGGTTCCGCTGTCGGCTGTAAAGCAGTACGCTTCGCCGTCCACGGCAACGCAGGCGCTGTGAAGGAACATCGCTCCGTACTCCAGTGCCTTAAGACACAGCTCCCTGTATACCTCAACGCTCTCAAGATAGCCGCGGTCATATACGGTCATGTTCGATTCCGTAAGAGTTTTTATGTCATTGTCGATTGCTTCCTCGCTCGCTTCAACAGCAAACAGCGGCTCCCCGTCCTCGACGGTATAGTCCTTGCAGAGCCACGGAAGATAACTGTAGCGGCATTTTATATCTATTATCATTTCGGCAATTTTTATCAGCATAATAAGCTCCGTTCCGCCGTATTGCATCGGCAAAAATAATAAGTTGAATTTTCACAGAAATTATTATAACACAAACCTTTCGATTTTGCTATACCCCTTTGCAAATTTTACGGCGCAAAATTTTCCGCGATAAAGCCCGCCTGACAAATCAAGCGGGCTTTAGCTGTGTGAAAGTAATTGCGTGCGCTTTCCGGCAAATGTTTATTTGTCCGCTTCAAGGGCTTTATAAACAACCGCCGCGATTGCCGCGCCAACCAACGGGCCGACAATAAATACCCAAAGAGCCGCTATGGGTTCGGTATTGCCCGAAATTGCGGCCGCGATTGCGGGACCTATGCTTCTTGCGGGGTTTACGGAGGTTCCCGTCAGTCCGATGCCGAGAATATGCACAAGAGTGAGCGTAAGACCTATAACAAGTCCGCCGAAGGAGCCGTGGTTTGCCTTTTTCGATGTTACTCCCAAAATTGTCAATACAAATATGAAGGTAAGCACAATTTCAACAACCAATCCGGCAACGGCGCTTCCGTTTACGCCCGCCAAGCCGTTTGAACCGAAGCCGCCCGTCATGTCCGTCACTCCGCCGAGATTGAATATGGCGGCAAGCACGCCCGCGCCCGCAAGCGCGCCGACAATTTGCGCGATAACATAGCCGACGAACTCAGTAACGGTCATTCCGCCGCTGATGAGAACGCCGAGCGAAACGGCAGGATTTATATGGCAGCCCGAAATGTTGCCGACACAGTATGCCATGCCTACGATTGTAAGCCCGAACGCAAGAGCGGTCAATATGTATCCGCAGCCCGCTTCAGCCGAACAGCCTACAAGCATGGCGGTTCCGCAGCCCATAATGACAAGCACCATTGTTCCGATAAATTCCGCGATTAACTTTTTTACCATGAAAATTTCCTCCTTTTAACGCTTTATTTTAATATATTTAATTGCCGGAACATTCATGCCTTTTTCCGCTTCCGTGCCGTAATTGCGGGAGTTCCGCCCCGCGCAACCTCCTTTCAGCTTTCTCTGCCCGAGCGGGTCAAGGCGACTTTCGGCAATAAAAATCTTCTTTCCGTATTCTTATTGTAACACTGTTTCGACAAAATGTCAACACTTTTTGCTTTCGGCTCCAAATTATGTGAAAAACATTGACAATCCGCGCGGAATATTATATAATAATATTTAGATTTCACAGAAGGATTTGATTGTATGAAAAAATTTATGACTGTAATTTTTTTCGCGCTGCTTTTTTCCGTTTCGGTTTATGCCGCCGACGAGGTTGCGGTTATTGTAAACGGAGAACCGCTTGACGCCGACGCGGAGGCGGAAATAATCGACGGACGCACCTTTGTGCCGCTGCGCGCCATTGCCGAGGCTCTCGGCGCCGAGGTTGAGTGGAAGCAGGAGAGCCGAGGCATTACCCTTCGGACGGAAAACGCCGAAACAGCTCTTGCCATAGGCAGCCTTTCCGCGTCAATAACAAAGGGCAACAAGGTCAGCGCGGCGGCGCTTGAAACCGCGCCGTACATAAAGGACGACAAAACCTATGTGCCGCTCCGCTTTATCGCTCAGGGGCTGAACTGCAAGGTGTATTGGCTCGAGGAGCTTAACGCCGCCGTCATAACCGACGCCCATTCCCGTGCGGACGGCAATCTGGCGGTTCTTTTGGAAAAATATCTCACCATAGACCTGCCTACGGCGATAAAGGCGGACAGCGCCAAGCTCGCCGCGGATATTGAAAGCAAGCCCGAAAGTGTCATAAATTATTTTTCCTCTCTTTGGACAGACCGCGCTCTTGAGCTTCTTGCCGACGAAATGACCGAGAAGCAGAAAGAGGAATTTTCTTCTCTTGCCTCCGACAGCGACAAGCAGTACGCTTTTCTTACGGAAACGGGGGAAAGCCTCGGCATTCCCGTGGAATGTCCGATAACGATGACGGCTCTGACAAATAACGCGACAAGCGCGATTATAATCGACGCTCCGACCGTACGGACAGCCGCGGTTTTCCCGCAGTGCGCGTTTCTCAGCTCGGACGGCGGCGTGATTTCGGTAACCATGGAATAAAAATAACAAGCCGGCAAAAAAAGGCAGCGGCAATACGGCGAAAGCCGTGTTGCTGCTGCCTCTTGCAGTATACAACAAATAAACCTCTAAGAAAAGGAGATCAATTTTTGTGAAGTGCGTAGCACTCGCTGCAGTAAATGGGTCTGTCGTTCTTGGGAACGAAAGGAACCTTAGCTTCTTTGCCGCAGTCGGCACAAACAGCCGTGTACATTTCACGACCTTCTCTGAGAGCCGACTTTTTCTTTGCGCGGCACTCTTTGCACCTCTGAGGCTCGTTCTGGAAGCCTTTTTCAGCATAGAATTCCTGTTCGCCTGCCGTGAACACGAATTCCTGTCCGCAATCCTTGCAGACTAACGTTTTGTCTTCGTACATGGTAAATCTCCTCGCTTAGTATAGAATAAAATATTTTTCACCCTTCGCGGGAGCGACCCGCCTCGGGCATATCGCATCGTATTATTGGAGCGGATGACGGGAATCGAACCCGCGCGACCTGCTTGGGAAGCAGGGACTCTGCCATTGAGCTACATCCGCATAAAATTGTCTCCGGATTTCCCTAAAAAGCTAATCCTCTCCGTCATTGTCCGTGACAATTTTTTCAAACTTGCGGCGAATACGCTGAAGAGCGTTATCTATCGCCTTCGGGTTCTTGTTCAGTCTTTCGGCGATATCCGTGTAGCTTTCGCCTTGCAGATAACAGAGAAGAACCTGACATTCAAGCTTGGAAAGGTATCGTATTATTTTGTCGCCGATGGAATTTATTTTTTCGCGGCGAAGTATTATTTCTTCGGGATTCACAGTTTCATTGCGCCCGATTACGTTCATTAACGTAATCTCGTCATCGTTTTCGTATGCGGGGCGATCCAGAGAAACGTAGGAGTTCAGCGGCCGATGCTTCTGTCTTGTTGCGCCCTTGATTGCGCTGAGAATACTGCGCGTCACGCACAAATCCGCGAAGGATCGAAAGGACGCGTTTTTATCCGCGGAATATGAACGAACGGCCTTAAAAAGCCCAATCATTCCCTCCTGAACAATGTCATCATAATCCGCGCCGATAAGAAAATAACGGCGGGAAATTTTTTTCACCATAGAGGAGTGCTTTTTTATGATGAAATCATACGCGGAATTGTCGCCGCCTTGAGCCAAAGCAACTATGCTTTCATCTGTCATATCGTCATAGGCGCCAAGACCGGAGCCGTTTTTCATTCCTCCACACCTCTGTTTCCGCTATAACGCACGGACGGAGAATGTCTCGATTGCGGGAATTTTTTCTTACCGCTGTGCGTTTCAACCGAGCGAGAAAGGGATATATACCCGCCGCTCACTCTCAACAAATATGCACCCGACACCTAAACGGCAAGGAAAGCTTCGGCGCTGCCATACCGGAAATCCGAAAAATTTCCGATGCGACGGCGCGTCACCGTTTCCGAACCGACGGAGAATAAGCGAGGGCGCGCATAAAATCCCTCAGGGTGTGCAGTAAACACATTTTATGCATTTATTATATTATAACACGGGCAAAATCGTTTTGTCAAGCAAAATATGTAAAAAATGCACAAAAATTCTTACCGAGGCAATTTTTTTGAAATACAAACGGGATTGCCGTTCGCGACGGCAATCCCCGCAATACCGCTGTTGTTTATTCCGCTTCTCACGCATATTCGAGCATATTTTCTATGAAAACGCCGTATCCGCAGGCGGGGTTGTTTACCAAAACGTGCGTTACGGCGCCGATAATCGCGCCGTTCTGTATTATCGGGCTGCCGCTCATTCCCTGAATTATTCCGCCCGTCACGGCAAGAAGACGTTCGTCGGTTATTTCCAGAAGTATGCCCTTCGACGCCGCTCCCAGACGGTTGACGCGCATAATATTTATCCCGTAGCGACGGCTGCCCTCGCCTACGTCGCAGACAATTTCCGCCTCTCCGACCTGTATGTCGCCGGCAAGCGCGGCGGGAAGAAGTTCTCCGTCAAGCTCGGTGAGCAACCGCCCGAAAATGCCGCAGTCGGTATTTGCTTCAATTGTGCCGAGAATTTCCTCTCCGCTCACGAATGCGCCCGTTATTTCGCCGGGGGAGCCGCGCTGTCCCTTTGTGATTCCGGCAACGCGCGTCAGCTCAATTGTCCCCTTTTTCACGGGGAAGCGCACGCCCGTGTCGCTTTCGTTTATTCCGTGACCGAGAGCGCCGTAAACTCCGAGTTCATTGTCGGCAAAGGTTACGGTTCCCACTCCCGCCGTACTGTCGCGCACCCATATTCCTATACGCCTCACTCCGTCGTCGCAAAGTACGGAATGAGCCGTGACGCTCATCGCTTCCCCGTCGCGGCTGACGAGCAGGCTTATTTCTCCTTCGGCGGCGGCAGCGTCGGCAAAATCACGGTAGCTGCTGATTTCCGTTCCGTTTGCGGAAATAATGACGTCACCCGTTTTAAGCCCGTCCTCCCGATGGAAATCGGCAAAGCCTATCACCACAACGCCCGCGCCGTGCAGCTTTATTCCGACAAGTCTGCCTCCGACGGTTAAAATTCTCGGCTCTACGACCCTGAGATTTATTTTTTTACGCGCAAGTCCGCCAAACGCAGAAATTTCCGCCTCGTACTCCCCTACATCGGACGCGGTTACGACATCGGACGACACAGTGAGCGCGTCAGGGAGAGAGCTGAGCCTGACGCCGCGCGCTATTGAGGTGCTTTGAGGCCGACCCGAAAACAGAACAAGCTCGCTCGGCAGAGAATCGGAAAAATTGAACGAATAAAGCAAAGCCCACATTGCCGCCGCAAATACGGCTCGAACGATATATTTTTTCACGGAAGTCATGCAGCCCGCTCCTTTTTTCGTTTGCGTTTCTATTACTGTATTTTTGCCTGCCGCTTCTGTTTATATTCATCAAGGCTTTTGAATATATAGCCCTGTTCCCTGGCCTTATCTATAATTGCGCCCATTGCGGCGGCGTTGTCGGCGGATACGGCGTGAAGGAGTATGACCGCTCCGTCGTGCAGCTGCGGCAAAACCATGCTTAAGGCATAGTCGGCTCCCTTCTGACTGTCGGTTTCCCAATCCACATAGGCGACGGACCAAAAAACCGAGGTGTAGCCCATTTCCGCAGTCAATTCAAGAACCGCCGTGCTGTATTCTCCCCTCGGGGGACGCAGATATTTCATATGCGCGCCGTATCCCTCATACAGCATGAGATCAAGTCCGTAAAGCTCTTTTTCGATTTCGTCTGCGCCGAGCGACGGCAGCGAGGGATGGTTTATACTGTGGTTCCCGACAATATGACCTTCGTCAAGCATACGGCGAATAAGCTTCCCTTCCGCGCGCAGATACGGTCCCGTAACAAAGAAAGCGGCGGGGACGTTTTTTTCCTTCAAAACATCAAGAATATCGGCGGTATATCCGTTTTCATAGCCCTCGTCAAAGGTTAGATACAAGGTTTTTTCTTCGCCGCTCATGTAAAAGCAGCCGTATTTTTCCGTTTCCTCCTTTTGCTGCTCCGTAAATACGGGACAGGGCTGTGATTTCCGAAAGCCCCAACCCTTTGTTGTGTTATCGGCGGCAATGCTCCCGCTTAAAGTCTCCGTCGCGCAGGAAGAGAGGGAAATAACGGATAAAAGCAGCAAAAGCAATTTTATTTTTGAAGGCAAGCAAGTCACAACCTTTCACAGGCAATCGAGAACGCGGACGCGAATCGTTCGGCGCGGTTTTTTGACAATAAAACAAAAACGGCACTGTGTATCCACAGTGCCATTTTATTGGTTTGACGCTTGGCTTATTACTTCTTTTTCTTTGCGCCGGCCGGCTTCTTTGTTCCGAGGGTATTCCACCATGCCCAGAAGGAGCCGGAAATAAACAAAGATGAATATGTGCCGGCGATGATGCCTACAATAATCGGGAACGCAAACTCTCTTATCGAGGTAACGCCGAGGATATACAGCGCGCCGATTGTGAACAGCGTAGTAAGGGAGGAGAAAATTGTTCTCGTATAGCTGCTCTTTATTGCGGCGTCGGCAATTTCATTGGGAGTAGCGCCCTTCATCAGCTTCTTGTTTTCACGCACACGGTCGAACACGATAATGGTCGCGTTAATCGAATAACCGAGAATTGTAAGCACGGCGGCGATAAATGTCGTATTGACCGACACACCGAAGAGCGACTGGAAGCCGAACATGATTATAATATCATGCACAAGAGCAATTACCGCGCTCGCTCCGCTCATGAAATCAAAACGGATTGTGATATAGAGCAGCATAAGCACAACGGCAATCAGAACAGCCTTGAAGGTGTTGCCGATAAGACGTCCGCTTACCGTTCCGTTTACCTTTTCATTGTTCAGTACGGCGGACTGCTCCAGACCGAACTCGGACTTTACCTTCTCAACAAGCTCGTCGCTGACGGAATTTTCAAGTTCCGGAGTTTTAACGATGACCTCCGTTTTATTTGTGGACTGCACGGAAATATCGGTAGAATCAATAAGTTCCGCAACTATGGTTTCAATTTTATCTTCCGTATCGGAGGTAACGGTTTCACCCATATCAAACTGGAAGATGTTGCCGCCCGTGAAATCAATGCCCCAGTTAAGACCCTTAACGCAGAGCAGCACGATGCTGGCTACAACAAACACGATTGAAATTGTAAAAAATACTTTTCTGTGAGCTGTAGGGCTGAACATCAGGCATCCCTCCTTTTGTTTAATCCGTAAAGCGCTTTATTCTTTACTCCGAAGCCGACAATGAGCTTAAGCAGCAGCTTGGTAAGGAAAATTGCCGTCAGCATACTGCAAACTATACCTATGAAGAGAGTTACGGCAAAGCCCTTGATTGTACCTGAGCCGAAGATATAAAGAACAACGCAGGCAATTATCGTTGTGACGTTTGAGTCGATAACCGCGGTTATGGCGCGTTTGAAGCCGCCGTCAACCGCCGCGCCGACGCTCTTGCCCTGACGAAGCTCGTCCTTTATTCTCTCAAAAATAACTATGTTCGCGTCAACCGCCATACCTATCGAAAGAATTACGCCCGCAATGCCCGGAAGGGTCAGTGTTATGCGGTAGCCGCTTTCAACGCCGTCGCCTATGAAAAAGCCCGCCATTATAAGAAGCATAACGCTGATGTAAGCAACAAGGCTGATGTCGGCGACAAGACCGGGGAGCCTATAGAAGATGAGCATAAACAGCATTACAAGAATAACGCCGATGAGCGCCGCTTTAAGAGATGTCGCGAGCGCCTGAGAGCCGAGTGTAGGCCCGACGCTGCGAAGCTCCGCGTCCTTGAGCGCGAAGGGAAGCGAACCGCTGTTTATAAGGTTTGTAACATTAGTCGCCCATGTAGCCTGATCAACATCGCTCCCGCCGCCGCCGGTAATTATGCAGGTATCGTCATCAATAACCGTGCTTACCGTGGGACTAAGCTGAATTTCTCCGTCAAGAGCGATCGAGATGTAATTTTTATTCTCGTCCGCAAGCGCAACCGCGGCGGCTGTGGCTTCGGCGAATTTCGCACGTCCCTCGGATGTAAACTCAAGCTGCACATAATGCTCCTGCGTGGAGCTGTCGTTCGCGTAGCCGTACATTTTTGTGGCCTTTTTTACATAGGTTGAGCTGCCGTCCATGATTTCGTTTCCGTCGGCATCGAGGAACTGAAGCTTGGCGACCTGTCCGATAAGGTCAACCGCAGCCTGCGGATCGTCGATGTTGGGGATTTCAACACGGATGCTCGTATCGCCCTGACGGGAAATTGTGGCTTCCGTATAGCCCTGAGCGTCAAGTCGGGCCCGGATTATTGCCTCTGCCGAATCCATGTCATTATCGGAAACCGTTGACAAATCCTCAACGTCAGGCTCAAACACGATTGTAGAGCCGCCGACAAGATCAAGCCCCTTTTTAATACCGTCGTCGCCCAAGACGCCGGGTATTCTGAAATTACCGATTTCAATGTCAAACGCGCAAACAATTGCAAATGCGGCAATTAACACCATAATCAGTATAAATGAAACAATACTTTTTGCTTTCATTTACTAATCCTCCTTGCTTCTTTGCATCTTTCTTCGGTTTTCAACGTTTCTATTATACAGAAAAAATATCAATAAGTCAATAGAAATTTTTAATTTTTCCTCTCTTTTTTGCCAAATTAATTTGCTTCGGACAATGCCGCGGCCAAAGCTATGGCGCATTCCGTCCGCTTTTTTTGCATTTCGCAGGAAATGTCGTAGGGCTTGTTTATATCACCGTTCATATTGAAGGCGTTAGCCGCGCAGCCTCCGCTGCAATAAAAGCGGTTCCAGCATTCGGAACATTCCTTTTTTGTGTAAACATTCGTTTTTCTGAATTTTTCCCTTATGGCGGGGTCAAGTACGCCCTCAAACACCGTCCCCATTTTAAATTCGGGCTTGCCGACGAACTGATGGCAGGGATAAAGGTCGCCGCTCGGCGTCACGGCAAGATATTCGTTGCCGCTTCCGCAGCCCGAAAGCCGCTTATAGGCGCAGGGGCCCTGCTCCAAATCCACCATAAAATGAAAGAAATTGACGAATTTGCCGTTTTTTCTCGTCTCCGCAAGGTAAGCGGCAAGGCGGTCGTATTCTTCGAAAATACGCGGCAAATCCTCCTTCCTTATGGAATAAGGCTCCTTTTCGTCGGCAACCACCGGCTCAACGCTTATCTGCTCAAAGCCAAGCTCCATGAGGTGCTTTACATCTTCGGCAAAATCAAGATTGTCACGAGTAAAGGTGCCGCGAACATAGTAATTGTTCTGATTGCGGCTGTCGGCAATTTTTTGGAATTTCGGCACGACAATGTCGTAGCTTCCTCTGCCGTCAACGCACACGCGCGTCTTATCGTGAACCTCCTTACGTCCGTCAAGCGATAACACAACATTTCCCATATTTTCGTTTATGTACGTCTGCTTTTCCTCGTTTAACAGCAGTCCATTGGTGGTTATGGTAAAACGGAATTCCTTTCCGTGCAGCCTTCCCTGTTCCTTTGCGTATTCCGTTATTTCCTTCACAACGTCGAAGTTCATCAGCGGCTCGCCGCCGAAATAGTCAATTTCTATGTTGCGGCGGCCTTGGCTCTGCGCAATCACAAAATCAATTGCCTTTTTTCCCACCTCGGCGCTCATAAGCTCGCGCTTTCCCATATATTCGCCGCCGCCGGCGAAGCAGTATTTGCAGCGGAGATTGCAGTCGTGCGCAATGTGCAGACAGAGAGCCTTGACTACGGGTTGCTTGTCCCAATGCTTTGCGATTTCCGCATAAATATCCTTTGTGAAAAGCAGCTTTTCGGAAATCAGCGAATTAAGCTCGTCCAGCGCTTCGTCGTAGTCCTTCCCGACGCAGCCGCGCTTTTCCGCTTCTTCGGGAAGGAAGACTCCGTCCCCGTCAAAGCAGTCCAAAAGCCTGTACGCCTTTTCGTCCAGGGAATGTATTGCTCCGCTCACAACGTCCAGCACAAGGAGCTGATTGAGATTTTTAAATTTATGAATCATAAAATCACCCCTACAACAAAAACAGAAGGGCCGATTTCCAGCCCTTCGGAGCTTGCCCCTTTTTATTTATCCTTCCGTTCGCACTTTTGGTTCGCGACCGTGCAGGACGTTTTGCAGGCGGACTGGCAGGACGTTTGGCATTCGCCGCAGCCGCCCTTATTCACCGACTTAGTCAGATTTGCGCCGGCTATTGTCTTAACGTGCTTCATTGATTTGCGCCTCCTTCGACAAGTTCTGTGTAAAAATTTGTTTTACAAGGTATATATTACCACAAATTTTTTTGTTTGTCAATAGCCGACGCCTCCTATTTTTTCAAATTGATTCCGACAATGCCTCCCGCCGCTCCGGCAAGCAGACCGTAGAGCAGGCGAAGAAGCGTCTCCGCGCTCAGCTCAAGCTCTCCGAAAAATATGTATCCGAGGGCGTAAAGCGCCGCCATATATAAAGCTCCGCTTATTCCTCCGATGAGCCAGCCGCTGTTTTTGCCGCTTTTTGCGCATAAAGCTCCCGCAAGGGCGACGGAAAACAGGGTTATAATGCGCGCTCCGCGGCTTATCCATTCCTCGCCTATGTCGCTGTAGCACAGGACGAGGGCGAACAGCATAACCAAAATAACCGTCACGGCGTATGCCGTTATAAGATTTATTATGCAGCGCCCTATGAGAGGACACGGCTTTTCCGACGCGGTTTTCAAAACAATCACTCCTTACTTGCTTGCCGTCATAATAAATATATTCCGCCGCGGTCTTATTTATTCTTTCCGCTTGAAGCAAACGGGAAAATACCATATAATTAAATATGTAAATACGCGGAAAATAAAGCAAAGGCTCTGAGATTATTTTTTCGGGAATCAAAGTATCATGCGCCGTTACAGCTACGGTCGGTTCGGCGCTTTTTTAAAATAATTCTTGACAGCGCCGCGGCTCGGGTGTATAATATTCACATAAGTTAGCTTTAACTAATTTTGTGAGGTGATGAAATGGCTTTTCTCGAGGTTAAGGACGCGGAAAAATACTACGGTGAGAAGGGCGCCATTACGCGGGCGCTGGACAGAGTGAGCTTTTCGCTGCGGCAAGGGAAAATCTGCGCAATTCTCGGAGCGTCCGGCAGCGGAAAATCAACTCTTTTGAATATCATAGGCGGGCTTGAGGAGGCTGACGGCGGAAGCATTGATGTTGACGGAGAACGCGTTTCCGCAATGGACGCGGACGAGCTTGCGCTCTATCGCCGCAATTCGCTCGGCTTCATTTTCCAATTTTACAATCTTGTTCCGGATCTTTCGGTAAAGGAAAACATACGGGTCTGCGAATATCTTTCAAAAAAACCGCTTGATGTCGATGAGCTTATCGAAACTCTCGGACTGACGGAGCATAAAAACAAGCTTCCGTCGCAGCTTTCCGGCGGTCAGCAGCAGCGTTGCGCCATAGGGCGCGCTTTGGTAAAAAATCCGAAGCTTCTGCTCTGCGACGAACCCACAGGCGCGCTCGATTACAGCGCAAGCAAGGAAATCCTGAGACTGCTTGAGAGGGTAAACCGCGAATACTCCACTACAATATTAATTGTTACGCATAACGAGGCAATCAGCCAAATGGCGCATTTCGTGCTTGAAATGAGGGACGGGAAAATCATCTCGGAGCATGAAAATCTCCGTCCGCTAAGCGCGGCGGAGCTTGAGTGGTGACGGCGCTAAGGTTGTTATTTCGCCAATCGGAGAAATGGGGATAACGGCATGGTACTGAAAAAAAGGATTTTCCGAGAACTGAAAAGCGGAGCCGTGAAATACGCGGCTTTGCTGCTCATGGTCGTGCTTGTGCTTACCTTGGCAATAAGCCTCGGCGACTGGACGGAAATAGTAAACAAAACAATCGACGAAAGCAATGCCGAAAGCGGGCTTGAGGACGGGGAATTTTCCGTGTACGTTCCGCTGTCGCCGCGTCAAATCGGCGAAATCGAGGAGCTGGGAATCGTGACGGAATACGCTCCGTATGTCGATCTAACCGCGGGCGACCGCTCTACGCTGAGAATGTTCAAAAACAGGAAAAGCATAAACCTGCTAACTCCCTCCGCCGGCAGACTGCCGAGCGACGACGGCGAGGTTTTTGTCGAAAAAATTTACGCCGAGACACATTCTCTTGAGGTCGGCTCGTCTCTTACTCTGGGCGGAGAAACGCTGACGGTCTGCGGCGTCGGCACCTTTCCCGACTATTGCAGCGTCCGCAAAAACACAAGCGACATTCAGAGCGATTACAATCTGTTCAGTGTCTGCGCGGTCACGGGCGGAACCTTTTCCGCTCTGCGCAAAAAAGGAAATATTGTGCATAACTACGCTTACCGTCTTTTCGGCGGCGACCACGAGGATTTGCGCGATTATCTTGCGGAAGCGGAGTTTGACGAAAGCAAAATCGACAACCGTTATATGCGCATGGTAGTCGCGGATTTTGAAAAGGAAAAGGACGAGCTTTACGGCTCCATAGACAACCTTGAAGCCGCAATTTCATCAATGAGCGCGGGCAGCGGCGAGCTTGCGCGCAGTCTCGGCTCCCTTTCGGGCAGCGCGTCCGCGCTTGCCGATTCCGCCGACGTGTTTGAATCTGCGGTCGGCTCCGTAGGTCTTGGCTTGGGCATAAGAAATACGGCGTCGGGACTGAGCGCCGCGGCAGCGGCTGCGGCGCAGATGAACAGCGGCTTTTTTGCCCTCGGCGACGGCGTTGAAAAATTCAGGGAAAGCATGGACGATTTCGTTGAAGAGGATATGAAAATCGATTGGGTAAATCTTTCGGATTTCATAAAAGCGGAGGAAAATCCGCGCATAACCGACTGCAAGGACGACTGCGCCACCTCGGAGGCAATGGGCATGATTGTCGGAGTTGTGCTGTTCATTTTAATGGCGTATATTATGGCGGTTTTCACAAGTCACAGAATGGAGCGGGAAAGCGGCATAATCGGCGTGCTTATGGCATTGGGATACAGCCGCGGCGAGCTTTCCCGTCTGTATCTTGCCGTCCCGATGCTGATTACCTGCGTCGGCTCGGTAATCGGGACAATTCTCGGCTTCGCGGCGGCGAGTCCGCTGCTGGAGGCCACGGGCGAGCTTTCCTATTATTCCGTTCCCGAAATAAGAATGGCATACTCTCCCGCTTTGCTCGTCTACGGTCTTATAATGCCGACGCCGGTGATGTACATTGTGAACCGTGCGGCCTCCGGCAAAATCTTTAAAAGAACGCCGCTGTCGCTGATGAGGAATCGGACTGAGGAAAAGACCTCGAGCGGGGTGCGGCTGCCGGAGCTTTCTTACATAAATTCCTTTCGCCTGAGCCGAATCCTGCGTGAAAAACGGGTCTACGCCACGATGTTTTTCGGGCTTTGGATTTCCACGCTGATAATTATATTCGGTATATCAATGTATCAGATGCTGGACAAATATATGCTTGACGGAGCGAATGTGCCATACGAATACATGACTGTGCTTTCCTATCCTCCGGACGATGTACCCAAAGGCTGCGAGGAGGCATACGTCACATCGCTGAGCTGCGATTTCGATCTTACGGGCGGCACTCTTGACATAATGCTTATGGGAATAACCGACAAAAGCGGCTATTTCCCGTACAAGCTCGGCGGCAACAAAAACGAATTGTATCTCAGCTGCGCCGCAGCCGAAAAGCTCGGCTATTCCGCCGGTGACAGAATCACTCTGACAAACGAGCTTACCGGCAGGGGCTACAGCTTTACGGTAAGGGGGCTTGTTGACTACAACAATTCTCTCACGGCGTTTATGAGTATTGAAAACATACGGGATAAATTCGAGCTGGAGGACGATGAATTTAACGCGCTTTTCTCAATGAAAAAGCCGAATGTTCCCGAGGGGCGCGTCGCAAGCCGAATTTCCCGCGCCGACCTGAAAAAATCGTCGAAGGTTTTTTACGATATAATGCTTCCGATAACGCTGTTCATCATCGCTGTCGGAGCGTTGCTTTTCGCGCTTGTTATGTATCTTTTGATGAGCGTGGCAATTGAACGCGCGGCAGGCTCCGTGGCGCTGATGAAGGTTCTCGGCTACAGCCGCAGAGAGCTTTCAAGGCTTTATCTGGGCGGGAATTTTTACGCCGTGCTGCTTACGGCAATCATATCCGTTCCCACCTGCTACGGCGTCGCCCGCATACTTTTTCCGTTCTGCGTCGCCAATGTTTCCGCGAATATAACCGCCGTGCTGGACGCATACGGCATTGCCGCGACGGCGGCCGTAATCGCGGCTTCGTATTACTGCGCGAAGCTGCTGCTGACGCGTAAGCTTGACAGAATGAATCTTGCGGCCGCACTGAAAAATCGGGAATAGGCATCGACGCTTAAACAGCAAAAAACGGACATACCGTCAGAGGTATGTCCGTTTAAGCTTTCTTATTTTCCGAAAATCTTCACCTCATAAAGCTGAGCGGGATAATTATTGGTTTCCTGATCGCTGCGCGGTCTGGCATTGACCGCTGTGACGCGCACATAGCGCGCGGCGGCAGAAAGCTCGTCGGCGGTAAAGCCGTAATCGGTGTATCCTTCGGTTTTATCAAGCAAAACTGTATAATTTACTCCGTCGGAGCTGCCCTCTATCTTATACTGATAGTAAGGCTCGGAGCCGTTCCATATCAGCCATGAAATTTGAATTTCACTCAGAGCGTATTCCTCGCCGAGGTCAACCTCCCAGCTAAACGGCCATTCCTCGCTGCCTCCGTTCCAAAAGCTTTGATAGCTTCCGTCATTGACCGCGCCAGCGGTTTCGCTCTCCGACGACGCCGACGCGGGCATTCCCTGTGAAAGCAGTCTGCCGCTCTGTACGGGAATCAGATAATCGTCGTCCCAGCTATAAAGCAGCTCGTCATAAAAATCATAAAACGCAAAGCCGTTTGACACCTTTACGGGATACCTTCTGTTTGTGGTGGTGCGCAAAACCGCATCCTTCCAATAATACATCCAGCGATAGGTACTCATAATATAGTTCGTGCTTCCGTCCTTAAGGCGGCTGACCGAGCCGGACTGCGACGAGAAGGTTGTTGTGTTGCCGACGGTTTTCAGAGGCGACCAGGGGCCCTCAATAGAAGTCGCGGTGTTGTACATTCCCTGAGTGGGATACCAGCCCGCCGTCCCCGACGAGAACAGATAGTAAATTCCGTCAACCTTAAGCATACTCGGAAGCTCTCTCCAGCGCCCCTCATTTACGTTGCAGAGCTTTCTTTCCACGCCTGTCCAATCCTCGTTCAGCTTATACAGCGCCAAATCCGCGTTGGAGTGTACCGCCGCGATAAGGTATGCGGAATTATCGTCGTCAACATATACGTTTAGGTCGCGCGTGTCGTCGCCTTCGGGATTTATCGCGCCGTAAAACGTGAAACGCTCCCCGGGAGCGCCCGCAGCAAAGGCGGTTTTCGCCGTGCCGTAGCCGCCGTCCGCCTCAAAGTGAGCGACAAACACAAAGGTGTTGTTGTTGGGATTGTAAACCACATTCTGGCTCTCAAAGCGGCAGCTTTCGTAGCCCTCGCAGGTTTCGTGATCAAGAATTTCCTTGTAATTGAGAACCTCAACCGGTTCGCTGTAGGTAATATCATCAAGCGAGGTTGTCATCATAAGACGTCCGAAACCGCTTCCGCCGTCATCTCTCCCCCACGCGGAATAGCGGTAGTAAACGCCGTCAACGCAAAGAGAATTGGGACGGTCGAGAGATGATGGCTCCAAATTGCCGCTTGATTTAAGCCCCGACGGGAGCGCGTAAGGCTCCACCGCCTCGGTTTCGGCAAAGTCAATCAAACTGCCGTCGCCGAGCGCGTAAACCGCATATTTGTATCTGCTGCCGATTTCGAGGTCGTAATCGTCAACGCTGTTGCCGGAAAGCGCTGTCAAGAATTTGTATTCCCCGCCGTTTTCGGAACGGTATATGTCGTATTCCGTCGCGCCGTTGACGTCATTCCATTGCAGCTTCGCACTCGTTGCCGCGCTTTCTCCCTTTATCGCGAACAGCGTCGCCGCCGCGCCTATCATTTTTTCTCCGCTTTTGCCTTTTTCTTCGAGCTTGAAGCTCTGGTACTTCGCGCGGCTGAACACATCCTGAACGAGATAGCCCTTTCTCACCGTGAGATACAGCTCGGAATTTTTATTTTGGAACATATATGTGCCGTCGCCGTTGTCGATAAGGCGGAAAACCTGATTGTCGCCGTAGTTTGTGGCATACTGTGTGAGCGATGCTTTTTCCTCAAGGCTGCCGCCGGGGACATCGAGCGAACGTCCGCTCGCCTTATTTGTGATGACGTAACAGCCGCCGCCCTGCGCCACAAAAGCCCATGTCTGAATATCTCCGCCGTTCGGTTCCTCGGATACGATTTTCGCGCTGTTGTCAAGGGATTCGTTTTCAACCGAAACCGCGTCGCCGGACAAGTATTCGGTTACGGTATAATATTTCCCGCCGAACTTGTCCTCGGCATACATATCCGTTGAGCAGGCATCGGAGTCGAGCAGGAAGCTCTGCGCTTTTTCATCGGAGGCTTCATCAAGAGAAAGCTTCATATCGCCGCTCACCGTAAGATAAAGTCCCGATTCGGTATGCTTTATACGGCAAATACTGTTTTCGTCGGCGGATATTTCAAAAATCTGCGCTTCGCCGTAATCGGGCGCGGACAGGGCGAGGGTCTTTCCGTCACAGGAAAGCGCAAGCCCGTTTGCCTTATTTATGAGCGCATAGCTGCCCCGACCCTGAGTTACGAGCTTCCATGCCTCGGACGCGTCAAGACCGGCGTCGGATAGGACGATTTTCGCGCCTTCCCCGCCGTCGGCTTTCACGGCGTTAAGAGTTTCTTCCTGAATTATTCTGTAATATTTCCCGCCGAGAGCGTCATGCTCGCCGATTTCAATTTCCGCCTTATCCGCGGTCGCGGCTTTAACCTCGACCTCTTCAAGCGTGAAGCGCTGAGTCTCGTCGCCGACAAGCTCCTCCTGAGTTATATAGCCGTCGTCATGCGCCGTAAGATAAAGCTCGGAATGCTTGCACTGAAGCAAATAGCTGCCGTCGTCGTTCTTTATCGGGATAACGCACTGGTTATCGCCGTAGTTTATGCCGTATTGACCGAGCTTCGCCCCCGCTTCCGTGCTGAACGCCGAAATATCGAAGGTTCGTCCGCTGCTCCTGTTTACGGGCATATAGGAGCCGCCGCGCGACGTGAATTTCCATATTTGACTATCGCTGTCCTCGTCGTCCGCAAGCACGATTTTCGCTCCGTCGTAAAGCGAACCGTTTTCGGGCGAGAATACCTTTCCCGTATCCGTATGGACAATTTTAATGTATTTTCCGTCAAGCCTGTCTATTGAAACGGAAACCTCATTGCTTTCCTCGTCCCAAGCCGCCGACGCTCCCAAAGCGGCAAGAGCGTCGAGCGGGACAAAAATTCTTCCGTTATCAATATAGGGCTTTGCCGAAATTTCGGACGGAATCCCGTCCTTTCCGAGCTTCGTTGAGCCGACGGTGATTTCCACAGACGACGACGCGTTCACAGTCGCCGTCGCGGTTTCACCGTCCCATTCAACACCGAAGCCGAACTCTTCACAGAGCGCGCGCAGCGGAACAAATATTTTTCCGTCAATTTTTTCGGGTCGGATTTCCGATTCCGTCTTTTCTCCGTTCACTGTCAGCGAAATATCGTTTTCCGCGAATACGCCGAACGACGAAAGCAGCATTGCGACCGCAAGAAGCAAACACACAAGCTTTTTCATTTTCCCTTGTCCTCCCTATTTTGATTTATACAATTATTGTAACATGACCCAAATATTTTGTCAATGGGAACCCGCGTTCCCCGATTCTATAACGGCAAGCGGTTCAAGCGAGTCCTTTGCCCAGATGAAGGTCTTGTCATGTCCCGCTTCAAAGTCCGTGCGGCCCGACCCCTTGGGAAGAAGCTGCGTTTTTGCGTTCGTCAGAGCGCCGTCCCCGTTATAGTCGGCATATATCAGCAGCGCGTCAACCGTGCTTTCGTATCTGACAGTCTCGTTAACGGCGATAATTTCAAAGCTGTCGGGCTTAATATTCCTAAAATCCACGGTTGAGGCTTCTTCCTCCTCCGCAGCCTCATAGAGGTTTATTTCCGCCACATTGCAATACTGATTCGGCGTTTGAAACTTTATATATCTCCATTCGGTGTTCTCCGTCAGAAAGCGCCCGCTGTCAATCGCGGTTTCAACGTTCTGCTCGGGATATTCGGCAATCACAAACAGCTTTGTCCATGTTTCCCCGTCGGCTGAGCCGAGAAATTCTCCTCCGACCATACGGCTGCTGAAATCGGTGCTGCTGTCGTTTATACGGGGAATATATCCGATTTTCGCAATTTTTTTTGCTTCGCCGAGGTCTATCATGAGCCACGGCTCTGTCACTCCGCTTGTCAGATCTCCGTCAAAATATGTTGAAATGTCGCCGTCAAATGCGTGTTCCGCCGTTGTCGAGCCGCTGTTGTTCCAAGTCGCCGAGCCTGTTATTTTCATGCCTGCCGTATTGATTTTCTCGCCTTCTGCAGCTTCCGCGGCGGCGGCAATTTTTATATAGCTCATCATCGGTCCCCCGCTGCCGTCGCTGTCCAGCTTGAGATTGAGCGACGCATATCCGCCGTCAACATCCGCCCTCGCCTTTACGATAATCGGATGCGAGGAAGCCGTACTCGGCTTTATTCCCGAAGCTATTGCCGTTCCGTTTACCGTAAGGCTCGCCTTGCGATTGCTGCCGCTCCACGCGGAGGGCTGGTAAAATCCGACCTCAAAGGTGTATTCTCCGTCGGGAAGCTCAAATTTATAGGTCACTCCGGAACCTGTCCTGTCGTCCTGATCCTTTGCGTAGCGGAAGGAAACAATTTTGTCGCGGCCGTCCTCCGTATCGTATTCGTAAGGCCATGTAAGCTCGCCCGTGAGAAGCGAAGGATAGCTTGCGCTTGCCGAATATTTGTCGTCAATGCCCCACTGCCTTCCCGTGATTTCATCTGTCGCAAAGAACTGCTCGGTCACGGAATTGCACACGCCCAAGCTGTCTCCGTCCGAAACGGTCGTCGGATCGCTGTCGCCGCAGTCAACGAAATACAGGATATTTTCGTCGATAGGCGTAAAATTCTCAATTCGGAAATTGTCAACCGTGCAGCCCTCCGAGGACGACACGAGGATTGGCAGCTTCCCGTCCGCCGAAGCGGCCTTTATGACAACGCTGCCGCTTTTAAACTCGACCGCGGCCGAAGCGCCGAGCTTAACGCTGCCATTGCCGTCGGCTTCAAATTCAAGAGTATAATAGCCGTTTTCCGCGGGAACGGTCTGTTCAAGCGTTCCGTCGGCAATATATGCGCCATAGCCGTCGGGCGTCTCCTTAACGGAAACCTCTCCCTCGGCAATCCATCCCGTTAAATCGCCCGTGCCGAAGGAATTGTTTACAATATATTCATCATTATTTTCCGCTCCGACAAAAATTACCTTAAATTCCGTATTTTCGGTTACGGTATAAGTGAGCGAGCCGTTTTTAATGTCGCCGCTTACGTCAATACCGTTTGCCGTAACCTTGACGCTGCCATCCTCATATTCGTTTTCAAGCGTCAGCGTTACACTCTCGCCCGCGGCAACGGAGGCTTTATCGGCATAGGCAAGCCCGCCCGCCGTCGCGGTTACGGTTATTTTGCACCTTTCATCCGTTTCGGCCGCCGAAGAAAGAAGCGTAGGAGTAAAGCTGAAGCGGTCAAAATTCGGCGCGTAGTTTATAAGAGTATGATAATCTATATTTTCGGGCAAATACTCCGAGGCTCCGCTCTTCAGTGTGCCGCAGGTGAGGATTCGCCAATTGTCGTTAAAGAATGTAACAGTGTTTTCGCCGGCGGCGAGTGTCACGGGTACGGCAACGGTACGCCAGTTCTCATCGCTGTAGCTGTTCTTGAAATACAGTCTTTCGGCTTCGCCGCCGTTGACCCTGTAACTCGCGTAGCGATCCACTATCTGGGCGTTATATGTATGCGCGCCGAAAAGCTCACTGTTTGAATGGTATATAACCATTTTATATTCGCCCGCTTCAGGGACGTTTACCGTTATTTCGAGGGCGTCGTCCGTGCCGCCCTTTATGCCCTTGACATATGAGCCGCCGCTCGAATAGAGATTTTCCGCCGTCGCGGCATTCCCGTACAGTTTCCCGTCCTCGGCCTCAACCCATACGGTTTCGCCGTCAACGCCCGACGAAGCGCTTACGCGCAGATAGTCGAGGGCAATTTCGGACCGGGAGTCAATATCAATTATATTTATACCCTTTTGCAAAAACGCCGTAACGCTTGCGTCGGCAAAGCCTTCGGCCGCGGGAAGGGAAATTTCGGTCAGCTTGTTTGTAAGCGTTAAAGCCGTATTGTCAAGGTATATATCCGCGACGGTGTCCGCCGCCGCGCTGTAGCGCAAATCGAGATTATAAAGTCCGTTGTCGGGAACGGAAACCGTAAAGCGGACGCCGCCGCCATCCGTAACGGATTTTTTGTCAAGTCCCGTTATATAACCGGACGCGCTGTAGCCTTTGATTTTGTTCTCGGTTGTGACTGCGGTTTCCGTATTGTCGAGGAGAGTGTTAAAATCGCCCAGCTCCGCCTCATACACACTGTCAAATTCGGGAATTTCCGCTCCGCTGTAGGTAAGGCTCAAGCAGTCGAGCGACGCGCCTTGCGCCGTAGAATCGGTGCCGCGGTAGGAAATTATATGTTCTCCGGCGGTAAGATATATATAATCGGTGTACATTCCCGCCATTGTCCAGCGGAGAGTATTTTCAAGGACAAGAGTTTCCGCATTGCCGTCGTCAATCGTTCTTGTTTGGGTAACCGTGACGGGATTGTTCTCGTCGGTATTGCCCGTATTAAGTCCACAGCCGTTGCCGTATATCATGTCGGCGCGGTAATAGCCGCTTATCGGCACATTGACGGTCAAATCAACCCCGCTTGAAGAATTGTCGATTCCGGAAACTCTGAAGCCGCCGGAATAGGCATATGATGTTGAGGAATTATTGCTATAGGCGGCTCCGACAAGAGAGCCGTTTTCAAATTCATAGGTTTTGCGCCATGCGCCCTTAAAGGCCACTCCGAGCATAGAGGCGTCGGTCGCCGCCGTGACGGTTATTCTGTAGGCGGCGTATGCCTCCATACCGTCCAGCTCTACGACCGCGCTGCCGTTTTTCACGGCATATGTACCGCTGAGTATCACGGAAGGTTCGGGCGAAACGCCGTGGTATGCCGTCCAATAGGTCGCTTCAACCTTAATGTCAACCGCCTCGGCGCCGGCGAAGGCCTCCGTTTTGTCAATGCCGTCAAGCACAACCCTGCCGTCGCCGTCAATTCCGCCGAAAAGCACAACCGCCGCCTTTTTATTGTCATCGAGCGACGCCAGTCCGTAAAGCTCCTCGCGGCTTGTCGAGGTCTTTACCGAAAGAGTCTCTCCGCTCATGTCGCCGTACCACTTATAAAGCCACCACGCACCGTTGGGTTCGTTGTTGTCGGCGGCAATATCGTTGAGATTTCCGGCGTTGTGCCAATAGGGAAGGCAACCCGAAACCTTGTTTTCCTCAAAAAGAGCAATCCAATTTACAAGCTTTCCCGGCACGGAGCAGGTAGACTGCGGAGCGTATTCGTTGATTATTATTTCGCGCTTTTCCATGCCGTATTTTTCCTCAAGGGAACGGTAGTGGTCAAGATGCTCCTTAAATGTGTTGAGCTTATCCGTCTGAAGCTCGTGCCATGTCACATAATCCGGCTCGCATTTATTTTCAACGCAGAATTTAATCCAGCTTTCCATTGCGTTGCTTTGGTACACGGAATAGCTCACTCCGCCGATGAGCGCTTCGGGATCAAGCTCGCGAATAAGCGTGTACGCCTTCTGCCAGTATTCGTTGAAGGTGTCTTGAACCGAGGTGTCGTTGTTCACGTTGCCAAACCAGATTCCGTCCGGCTCATTGAAGGGAATGTATACAAGCTTTCCCGTAAATTTGGGATTGCTTTCGCGCAGTTTTTTAATTTTGGGAACCATTACCCTGATTTTTTCAAGATAATCATCTATACCCGTATACTCATACGGCCAAAGCGCATAAATATCCTGCAAATATATCTGGACATTTTCGCCTCCCGCTTCAATAAAGGTTTCGGCAACGTCCAAAACATCACCCGTCGGATGCTGAAGTCCGTCGGGAGCCTTCTGCACCGCCGTACCGGGCTTGAGGGGCGTAATCATATTGGCGTTCGGAGTGCCGTCGCTGCCCAGCCCGTAAAGGAAGCCCGCGCTGCCGTGGCGCATTTCGCCCGTTTTTGCCGTCATATCGACTGTCAGCGTAGGCGTTGAGGCCGACGCGGTTATCACTCCGGCGGAGCCGAAGCAGCAAAGCAGCATTGTAACCGCAAGCAGGAATGAAGCTGTTTTTTTCATATTTTTCTCTCCTTTTATTTAAACACTGTACCAAATATATCATACTGTATATTTTTTGATTTGTCAAGCATATATTCGGAAAAAACGGAAGCCTTCATGAGATTCTTAATCCGCATAATGCAAAAGCGGGCGCAAATCCGCACCCGCTTTTAAAATTCCGGTTTATTCTTTTATTCGCCGAGGACACTTCCGTCGGCAAGAGTTATCGTATAGCCGTTATAGTTTACCGTGCCGTTGTTTGTGAGGCTTGTGATTACGCAGTCGCCCGTGAGATTCCACACGCTGTCCTCGTCAATCGTTATAGCCGCGTTATTCTCAACCGCCGTGCCTCCCTCGGAATTTTCGACAATGTTTACCGCGCCAGTCAGAACGGCGCCGTTTTCAAGCGAAAGGGTGAGCGTCGAGACCGTATCGACCGCAATGTCGCCTTCAAGCGTCTGAGCGTCCGCGGTAAACTCGACCTGAGCGCCGTTCGCGCCCGCTTTGCCCCAGCCTCTTGTGCCGCTGTTGCCGGTTACACGGAGCAAAAGTCCGTCCGAATCGTTATTTACAAGCTCAACATCGGAAAGCGCGATTATGCTGTGCGTGTTTGTGACATAAATCAAATCGCCGTTATTTCCGGCAAGCTTGCCTCCGGTCATATAAAACTCGGAGGTTCCTACATCGGCGTCGCCGGACATTGACTGGTAAATCATCACGTTATGCACATTTTCGTCGGAGCTTGTACCCTTTGTATCGCTCATGTTTCCGTAGACAACGCAGTCTGTGAGCGTTATAGAATTTTTGCCTTCGATTACAAGCGCTTCCGAATTATTTGCCGTAAGCTCCGCATTTGAAACCGTTATATCCGCCGTGGAATAAATCGCCGGTGAATTGTAACCGTCAGAGGTATACGTTCCTCCGTCAACCGTAACCGTACCGCCGCCGCGGTCGCTGCGGATTGCCGCCGCCGAGCTGCCCGACGTATTTACCGTAAGATTAGACGCATAAGTCGCGCCGCCGCCCGTAGTCTGGATTCCGCCCGAATTATCGGCGGTCGTCGTTATTTTGGAATCGGAAATCCGAACATATGTCCCTTCGCCGTAGCTGAACACGGCATTACCGTTCTGCGCGGAGGTATAGAACTCGGAATCCTTTATTGTGACCTGTGCGCCGTTCAGCGCGAGAAGTCCCGCGTTCTGACCGTAAAAGTCGCCGTTTTCCGTATTGGAGGTCGCGCCCCCTGTTTTATTTACGGTAATTTCCGTAAAAGCCGCCTCGGCGCCGTCAATACGCAGGGCATTCTCGTCGTCGCCCGCCGATTCATACGTCAGGTTGCTGTATTCTCCGTCGGAGTCAACGGTATTCGCGGAGGTGCCGTTTGTAATTTCATTCGAGCCGCCGAAGCCACCGCCCATCATTACGGGGCCGGGGCCCGTCATTATGTGACCGAAGTCAATGCCGCCGTCCATACCCTCGTGAGCGGAATTTTCGCCGTCCAATACGCGGTAAAGCATAACGGCAACCTCGGCATTGGTAAGCGATCCCCGAGGATTGAGTCTGCCTTCGTCCGTACCGGTGATAACTCCCCTCGAAAGCAGAGCGTTCATATCCGATTTCGCCCAATCGGACACATCGCCGCCGTCGCTGAAATCGGAAACGGATTCCTCCTCTGTTTCTTCAGCCGTAATTTCGAGCTGAGGAAAAGCGCGGCAGAGAAAAACCATTGCCATTTCTCTTGTCAGCGGCTCATCCGGAAGAAAACCGCCTTCCCCGTCGCCGACGGTTATGCCGTTAACCTCCGCCCACGCGACAGCGGGGGCGTATTCCGAGTCGGCGGCAACGTCGGCAAAGCTTGGCTCCGCGTCAACCTCCGGCGAGCCTGCCGCCTTATAAAGCGCCCGAATATATTCCGCGCGGGTTATTTCACTGTCGGGACGGAAGGCGCCGTCCTTACCCTCCATGATTCCGCGCATAGCCGCGAAGCGGACATACTCGGCATACCATGAGTCGTCGGGGACATCGCTGAAGCTGATTTTTTCGGGCATTCCCATTCCGCGCGGTTCGCCGTCCGGCTTTTCGGGAGCTTCTCCCCTGCCGTCCGTGCCGCCGTTCGGCAGCTTCGTCATTTCGCCCGTTTCGGGTCTTCCATCCGGCTTTTCCTGCTCTTCCTGAGGAATTTCGGGCGGTCTTTCCTCCGCCAAGGCAAAGGAAAAGCCGTTTACAGCCATAAGCGCGGCAACGGCAATTCCCGCCGCTTTAAAGAATTTTCTCATTCCAACCGTCTCCTTTCGATTTTTGCTTGCGTAAAGTATATCATATAATTGTGTCTTTTTTGTGTTATTTCAATGAATTTAATGATTTAATTTCATCCGAAAAAGTTTCGCCCC
>CAZICW010000018.1:0-26418 GCA_964537995.1 uncultured Oscillospiraceae bacterium | reverse complement strand
TAATTAAAACGGACTTTTTTGTCAAGGGTAATTTGAAAAATTGTTGAGTAAGCCCAAGCTGCTCCCGAATCGCCAAAATTTTACTGGACAAATCCGAAACAGTGTGGTAAAATTAATGGGAATACAGTGATTCGCAATACATTTGGAGGTATTTCAATGCCCAGTAACAGTTCCACTCCCGAAAAAATAACCGAAACTCTGGAAAAAAATTTCATGCCCTACGCAATGAGCGTTATAATATCGCGCGCCATTCCCGAAATCGACGGCTTCAAGCCTGCGCACAGAAAGCTTTTGTATATGATGTACAAGCGCGGACTTTTAAAAGGAAAGCGCACAAAAAGCGCGACCGTGGTCGGTGAAGCGATGAAGCTCAATCCTCACGGCGACGCGGCAATTTACGAAACAATGGTTCGTCTGACCGAGGGAAACGAAGCTCTGCTGCATCCGTTTATTGATTCCAAGGGAAATTTCGGCAAGCAGTACAGCCGCGATATGGCGTACGCTGCCGCTCGCTATACCGAGGTTAAGCTTGCGCCGATATGCGAGGAAATTTTCCGCGATATAGACAAAAACACCGTTGATTTTATCGACAACTACGACGGTACAATGCAGGAACCCACGCTTCTGCCGACAGCTTTTCCGAATATTCTTGTCAATCCCAATATGGGAATTGCCGTAGGTATGGCAAGCAGGGTCGCCTCCTTTAACCTTAAAGAGGTCTGCGATGCCGCGATTGCGTACCTCAAGGACGAAAAGGCCGATTTGCGGGAATATATTCTCGGCCCCGACTTTTCGACAGGCGGACTGTTGATTTCCGACAGCGAGGCGTGGAACAGGATTTATGAAACAGGTACCGGAAGTCTGCGCGTGCGCGGGAAGTACACCTACGAAAAAAAGAGTAACACCGTTGAAATAACCGAGATACCGTATTCCACGGCTGTCGAGGTTATTATAGAAAAAATTGCCGAGCTTATGAAGTCGGGCAAAATTCGTGAAATAAACGACGTCCGTGACGAAACGGACATAAACGGGCTTCGGATAACAATCGACCTAAAGCGCGGAGCCGATCCCGAAAGGCTTATGGCAAAGCTGTTCGACAAAACCACGCTTGAGGACAGCTTCGGCTGCAACTTCAACATTCTCGTTGACGGACAACCGCGCGTCATGGGAATAAAAGAAATTTTGAAGGAGTGGACACGCTTCCGCACCGGCAGCATCCGCCGTATGTGTATCTATGATGCCGAAAATAAGGAGGCGCGGCTGCATCTGCTCAAGGGACTTGAAAAAATTTTGCTGGACATAGACAAGGCGGTTAAAATCGTGCGCAATACGCCGGATGACTCTTTGGTTGTTCCGAATTTGATGGAGGGCTTCGGCATTGACAGAGAGCAGGCGGAATTTGTATCCGAGATAAAGCTGCGCAACCTGAACAAGGACTATATTTTGAAGCGCATTTCGGAAATTGAGGCGTTGACGAATGAAATTGCCGAGCTTCGCCGAACCTCCGAAAGCGACAAGCTTATTCATAAGGTGATAATCGGTCAGCTTAAGGAAATTTCCAAAAAGTACGCCAAGCCGAGAAAAACCCGTATTATCACGGTGGACAGCTCCGCCGTCCCCGAAGAGGAGGAGGACGATGATTACCGCGTGAGGGTATTTATGACACGCGAAAATTATTTCAAAAAAATTCCGCTCACCTCTTTGCGCGCCGGCGTAGGTCATAAGCTGAAGGATGGCGACGAAATCCTGTGCGAAGCGGAAACCCTTAATTCGCAGGATATGCTTTTCTTCTCCGACCGCCGGAACTGCTATAAGCTTCGATTGTCGGTCGTAGGAGATTCCCGTCCGAGCGTGATGGGGGATTATCTTCCCAATCTGCTTGATATGGAGGATGGCGAAAGGATTGTGTTTGCGACTCCCGCCTTTGACTATAAGGGCTTCATGCTTTTCGCTTTTGACAACGGCAAGATCGCCAAAATAAGCATGAACGGCTACGCCACAAAAACAAACCGCAAGCGTCTTACGGGAGCCTACGGCAGCGGAAATCTTGTCGGCTGTCTGCAAATAACCGAGGATCGCGATATAGCTCTCATAAGCACAATCGAAAAATGCGTCGTGTTCAACACGGCGGCAATCCTTGCAAAAAGCACCAGAACGGCACAGGGAGTGCAGGTGCTGACGCTTCGGAGGAAAAGTCTGCTTAAAGAGATGTGTCTGCCTGAGGAAAGACTGAAGCACATTGAGGACTACAGGGCGAAAAACCTGCCTTCGGCAGGCTATTACCTAAAAAACGGGGACAGCTCGACCGAACAGATAACCTTAGAATAAACGCACGGAAAGAGGGGCTGCGAAAAACAGCCCCTCGATTTTGAATTTCCGGCTTATTTTGCCGCGCCGACTTTAACTCCGTCGCCGTCAAACCAATACAGCTTGCCGTCATAGAGAAAGGCGTCGTTTGCCTTGGAAACCGTACCCTTCAGCTCCATGAAAGCTTCTTCGCTTCCCGTAGTATCCGTAACCGTGACCGCTCCGCTCTTATAAATCACATATACGTTGCCGCTGTCCACAAACGCGTCGGCAACCTTTGAACGGTCATAGCTTTTTAAAATTTCTTTTCCGTCCGTTATCTCGACGGTTTTTTTTGTTTCCACAAGGAACCAGCTTTCGTCGCCGTCGCCGTCCTTGGCAATAGACCCCGTTACACCGTCGGGCATGGCATAGGGATAAACCTGACCGGCGTAATTATACTTTATTCCGTCTTCATAGCCGGTACCGTTTTCTATAGCATAATTTAACTTGAAATATATTCCGCTGTCGTCAATCGAAGCGCCGCTTAAGAAATCGTCTCCGCTTTTTTCCATCGGAGTGAAATAACCGGCGCCGAAATTCAAGTCGGCGGCGTCCTGTATTACGAAGAGATCCTCGTCGCGTCCGAGCGAATTTGACATATATTTTCCGAACAGCACGACGCCGTTTTCGCCGCTCGCCATCATTCGATCGACATAAAGACCGCTGTAAACTATTTCATCGCTGCCCTTGTAAATGTCAAGCTCCGCCTCGGTAAGCTCCTCTCCGTCGTAAATATACGACAGCTCCTTATCCGAAGAAAGGTTATAGCGGCGCAGTCCCAAATCGGAAAGGATAAATACGTCGCCTTCTCCCGTGCAAATCATGGCTCTTATGTTTTCCATGGGAATTTCGGTGCGTATTTTGCTTTTGCAGCCCGTCGCGGCGCAGGCAAGCAGAGCCGCAAGCAGCAAAAGCGCGATATTCTTTTTCATAGCCTTCACCTTATTATCTCCTTTTCCGTAGTTTAACCGCAATCCGCCGTAAAATTCACGAACGGTAGTCCGCGTTTATATCCACATATCCGTGCGTAAGATCGCAGCCCCACGCAGTGGCGGCAAAGCTGCCGTCATGCACGTCGATAAGCGCGGTAACCTTGTCCGCCGAAAGAATTTTTGTCGCGATTTCCTCGCTGTAATCCGTCGCAACGCCGTTTTTGACTATTTCAAGGCTGCCGTTTTCGCTGACAAAGGCTATATCCGCAAGGTCGGGATTAAATTCCGCGGAGCTGTAGCCCATGGCGCAGAGAATCCTGCCCCAGTTCGCGTCGCGGCCGAAAATCGCCGCTTTGGTAAGATTGCTTGTCACGACGCTTTTTGCCAGAAGCCTTGCGTTTTCGCGCGAATTTGCGCCGCGAACCGTTACCTCGAACAGCTTTGTCGCGCCCTCGCCGTCCTCGGCAATGCGCATTGAAAGGTATTTCATCGTTTCGTAAAGAGCTTCGCGGAAGGCGGCATAGTCGGCATTTTTTTCGCAAATTTTTTCCCCGCCGCTAAGACCGTTTGCCAGTACGATTGCGGTGTCGTTCGTAGAAGTATCGCCATCGACGGAAACCATATTGAAGGTGTCGTCGGCGACAGTCGAGAGCAGCTCGTCAAGCAGCGGCTTGTCGATTGCCGCGTCGGTGGTTATGAAGCAGAGCATTGTTCCCATATTGGGGTGAATCATTCCGCTGCCTTTGCACATTCCTCCTATGCGGCACGGCTTTCCGCCGATTTTAAGCTCAAAGGCAATCTGCTTCGGGTGAGTGTCGGTAGTCATAATTGCCTCCGCCGCCAAAGCGGCGGCTTCGGGAGAGGAAGACAGCGCGGGGACAAGCTGCCTTACGCCGTTTTCGATCGCTTCCATCGGAAGCTGCCCGCCTATGACTCCCGTTGATGCCACAAGCACGTTTTCCGCGCTCACACCGAGCAGCGACGCGGCAAGCTCCGCCGTCGCCCTCGCGTTTCGGATTCCCTCTGAGCCTGTGCAGGCATTGGCAAAGCCTGTGTTTACAACGATTGCGCTCACATCGCTGCCGTTTTTTACTATATCCGCATCCCATTTTACGGGCGCGGCCTTAACGCGGTTGCGCGTAAAAACTCCCGCCGCAGCCGCAGGAACCGAGGTATAAATAAGCGCCATGTCGCGGTTGGTTTTTCCCTGCTTTATGCCGGCTCTCAGCCCGTATGAGGAAAACCCCCGCGCCGCGTTTACTCCGCCCTCAATTTGCTTTAACGCCAATTTTTTCTCCCCCTTCGATTTTTATACGAGAGGCTCGGGTCTGTCGATGAGATGCATGACGTTTCCGTCAATGTCGCGGAAGAAGAAGGTGGAAATTCCCTTCGAGCTTGTCGCCGCGTCGTGGATTATCTCCACGCCCTCATTTTTCAGAAGCTCGACGGTTTTTGCGAAATCATCGCAGGTAAAGGCGATATGGCGTACTCCGGCAAGCTTTTCCTCGGGCTTTTGCGCATGATGCTCCGCCGTTATGAATTCAATCATGCTTTTGTCGGGGAAAGCGAGAAAATATGTCCCCTTGCCGTTGTCATAGACACATTCGAGGTTGAAAACCCTTTTGTACCAATCCGAAAGGCGTTTTGTGTCCTCACTGATTATGGCGAAATGTTCAATACCCGTTACCATGATTTTTCCTCCTTAAATATTTAATTTTCGCACATATAGGGATAGGTTATGTCCGCGGAGGGGACAAAATTCTCCTTCGTGCATTTTATGTTCACCCAGCGAATGAGGTTGAAGATGCTGCCGGCCTTGTCGTTCGTGCCGGAAGCTCTCGCTCCGCCGAAGGGCTGCTGACCCACAACCGCGCCGGTGGGCTTGTCGTTGATATAGAAGTTCCCCGCCGCGCCGTTCAGCGCTTCCTCCATATGGGCAATGGCCGCTCTGTCGCGGGCGAAAATCGCGCCTGTAAGGGCATAAGCGCTTGTTGTGTCGCAAAGGCTCAGAGTTTCGTCAAGCTTATCGTCGTCGTAAACATAAACAGTTATGACGGGTCCGAAAATTTCTTCTACCATAGATTTAAAGTCCGGCTTCTTCGCGAGAATAACCGTCGGCTGAACGAACCAGCCTTTGCTGTCGTCATAGGAGCCGCAGAGCACCTCCGCGTCCTCGGATTCGTTGGCATAATCTATGTATGACTTGATATTGTCGAACGACGCCTTATCTATAACCGCGCCCATGAAGGTTGTGAAGTCCGCGACATCGCCGACCTTGAGCTTCGCCGCCTCGGTCAGTACGCGCGATTTTACGTCCTCCCATATGCTTGCGGGAATATACGCGCGCGACGCCGCCGAGCATTTTTGCCCCTGATACTCGAACGCGCCGCGAACAATTGCCGCCGCAAGCGTTTCCGTATCCGCCGAGCTGTGCGCGAAAATGAAATCCTTGCCGCCCGTTTCGCCGACTATGCGCGGATAGCTTTTATAGGTTGAAATATTCTGACCGACGGTTGTCCAAACTCCGCTGAAGACCTTTGTCGAGCCGGTGAAATGAAAGCCCGCGAAGTCCCTGTGCGGAATTACATACTTGCTTATGTCAACGCCTCTGCTCGGAATGAAATTGATTACGCCCGCGGGCAGTCCGGCTTCCTCAAGAAGCTTCATGAAATAGTAATTGGAGAGTACCGCGGTTGTGGAGGGCTTCCAAAGCACGGTGTTGCCCATAATCGCCGGAGCAATGGCAAGGTTGCCGCCGATTGATGTAAAATTAAAGGGTGTAAGCGCCGTAACAAAGCCGTCGAGCGGACGGTATTCGTTTCTGTTCCAGACCGCGCCGACACTGTTGGGCTGCTGTCTGTAAAGCTCCTGAGCGTTATAGACATTGTAGCGGATAAAGTCCGTCAGCTCGCACGCGGAGTCAATTTCCGCCTGATAAACGGTTTTGCTCTGTCCAAGCATCGTTGCGGCGTTGAGCTTTGCTCTACGAGGCCCGGCAAGCAGCTCGGCCGCCTTCATAAAGATGGAAGCGCGGTGTTCCCACGCCATAGCCGCCCACGACTTCTTCGCTTCCATTGCCGCGTCAATCGCCATGTTAAGCTCTTTTTCGCCGGCAAGGCAGCACTCCGCCAGTACATGGTCATGGTCATGGGGCATTGTAATCTTGACAACCGTATCGGTATAAATCTCTTTTCCGCCGATAACAAGAGGAATTTTAACAACCTGCGAGCTTTGACGCTCAAGCTCCGCCTTCAGAGCGGCTCTTTCGCTGCTGCCGGGCATATAGCTGCAGCACGGCTCATTTGTCGGCTCGTGAAAATTGAAATATGCATTGTTCATTCTTATCAACCCTTTCATTTATTTTCTAATTAAATTATACAGACTTTTTTGAATTTGTCAATAGCTTTTCTTACATTACAGCCTGAGTGACGCTTATGGAGCTTCCGTCGCTGACAAGCTCAACGTCGCCCTTCGACGTCAGATAGGTTTCGCAGCCGAGAGAGTCAAGTATATTCAAAATTTCGCCGTCGGGCGGATTTTTGTCGCTGCAGGTGATTACGGCGTAGGCGGGACTTACCGCGCCGAGAAAATCCTTCGATATCGAGCAGCTGTTGCCGTGATGGGGAACCTTGATAAAATCATGCTCCATAAATTCAAGCTGACCGTAAAGCTCCCTCAGCCTCTCCGTTTCCGCGTCGCCCGTAAAAAGGAAGGTGTTGTCTCCGTGCGTCACGCTTATCGCAAGGGAAAAATCATTGTCGCCCTCGTCGTAATGGGCTTTCAGCGGAGGATAAACCTCAAACGATACGTCATCGAGCGCAAAGGTCATGCTTTCCGTCAGTGAGGTCGGCTTTATTCCCTTTTCTTCCGCCTTGGAAGCAAATCTCAAGTAATCCTCGCCCGTTCCGCCGTAGTCGGGAGTTACAATTTCGCCGAAGTCCATATTGTTTAGCAGCTTCACGGCTCCGCCGACATGATCCTTGTCGAAATGGGTTATGAACAGATAGTCCACGCTCTTAATTCCGCTGCTTTCAAGCCGCTGCAGAATTTCCGCTCCGTCGCCCCTTTCGCCGGTATCAATCAGTACGGCGTGGTTTTCCGTGCGCAGAATAATCGCGTCCGCCTTGCCGACCTTCAGCACGGAGATATAAAAGCTTCCGCTTGCCTCGGAAACGGCAGTCTGCTGCTCCGGACGCTGTCCCGTACAGGAGCAGATGAGCGCAAAGCAAAGCGCGATAATCGAAATTTTAGCAATTTTTGTATACATGGCATATCCTCTTTTTTTATCTTTTTATTTTTTAAAGCCCGCTTTCCGTTCTCAGTTCCTCCGCTTCCTCCTCGGTTATATATCCCTCGTCCAGCATTTTCCGAACCACAGTCATACGCCGCTGCTCCGCCATGTCGGGATTGACAAGCGGCGAATAGACGGACGGCGCGTTGGGAATGCCCGCGAGCATCGTACATTCGTAGCCGTTCATTTCCGACGGAGCCTTCCCGAAATAGCCCTCGGAGGCGTCGCGGACGCAGTAAAAGCCGCTGCCGAAGTATATGCTGTTCACATAAAGCTCCAATATTTCGTCCTTTGTATATTCTTTTTCCAGCTTAACCGCCATAAACGCTTCGGCAATTTTTGTCTTCAGATTACGGTCGTTCAGATAATAGTAATTTTTCGCAAGCTGCTGTGTTATGGTGCTGCCGCCCTCCTTCATTTCGCCGTCGCGGAGGTTTACCATGAGAGCCCTTGCTATCCCGAGAGGGTCAATACCGAAGTGCAGACGAAAGCGATGATCCTCCGCCGCGATAACCGCGTTGACATAAAGCTCCGGCAATTCGGAAATAGGGGTAAAGCTTTCCTTTGCGCGGGTTTCTTCAACGGCGGAGGCAAGGCTTTTTTCGGCGAGCGACGCCTTATATTCCCCGTAACCGAGATATGTAAGAAGCCCCGCCGAGCATAAAAGCAGAATTAACACGCAGCCTAACAGCTTTTTTATGAATTTAAACAACGGCAATCCCTCCCCGTCCGTCGAATTATTACAGTAATTATATCATAAATATTATAAAAAATCCATGGCAAATTTAATAATTTTTTGTAAAGTAAATATTAAAGAGACGCCGAATAATTCACGCCTGCGGCTTAAAACGCCGTGCGGTGTATTCCTTCAGCTCCCGCGTAACCTGACCGTGCAGCAGTATTACCGCAATAAGATTCGGAACAGCCATAAGCCCGTTGAAGGTGTCGGAAATTTCCCACGCAAGTCCCGGTCGGCTGACGCAGCCGAGCATTATAATCGCAATAAATACAACCTTGTACGGAGGAACTGCTTTTTGCCCGAAAATATAATAAATTCCGCGCTCTCCGTAATATGACCAGCCGAGAATCGTGGAAAAAGCGAACAGCGCGAGACTTATTGCGATGAACGCTCCGCCGAGGCGTCCGAATACGCTTGAAAATGCCGCGGCGGTAAGCGGCGCGCCGTCGAGCGCATTTCCGTCCGCGCCGAAAGCGGCGACGCCCGTTTCAAAGTCATAAACGGTAGTGAGAATCGAAAGTGCGGTCACGGTGCAGATTACAATCGTATCCGCGAAGACCTCGAATATTCCCCACATACCTTGAACAACAGGCTCCTTTACGTCGGAAGCGGAATGAACCGTAACGGAGGAGCCGAGACCGGCTTCATTGCTGAATACGCCCCGCGCAATGCCGAAGCGTATTGCCCGGGAAACCGTACAGCCGAGCGCGCCTCCGCCGACAGCCCTTAAATTGAAGGCTCCGCGAAAAATCATACCGAAGGCCTCGGGAACCGAACCGATATTCGACAGTACGACCGCCAGACCGCCGGCTATGTAGGAAACCGCCATAAACGGGACGATTTTTTCCGTTACCCGCGCTATGCCTTTGATTCCGCCGAGAATTATCGGCGCGGCAAACGCCGTAACAGCCGCGCCGGTAAGCGGCTTTGGAATATTAAAAGCATTATCAAGCGCCGAGGCAATGGAATTTGCTTGGCTTATATTGCCTATGCCGAAGGAAGCGAGTACGCAGAAAAACGAAAATATAACGGCAAGCCGCTTCATATTAAGTCCGCGCTCCATGTAAACCATCGCTCCGCCGACCCATTCGCCGCTCTCGTTTTTGTAGCGGTATTTTATGCCGAGGACGTTTTCGCTGAAACTTGTCATCATGCCGAGAAACGCGCCGACCCACATCCAGAATACCGCTCCGGGGCCGCCGCCCGCGATTGCCGTCGCCACGCCGGCGATATTTCCCGTGCCGACCGTCGCGGCGAGAGCCGTTGACAAAGCCTGAAACTGGCTTATCGCCTTTTTGTCGTCGGTTTTGCGCACGTCCTTCCTTTTAAAAGCCGAAACTATGGTTTCGCTCAGCCAAAGCTTGATTTTTGTAAGCTGAAAAAAGCCGCTCCCGACCGTGCATAAAAGTCCTGTAAACAAAAATACCGCCAGCATTGCCGGTCCCCATACAAAGCCGTGTACGGCTGAGTTTGCGACCTCGACCGCCGATAAAAATTTTTCCGCCGCCTTTTCCATAACATACCTCCGGATTGCTTTTCGCAATAAATATATGCGGCTGTGAAATTTTTAATTCGGCTCATGCCGCTGTCAGGCGGGCTTAATTCAGAAATTCTTCGGGCAGCTCCCCATAAAGGTACAGCGAGCCGCAAACGACGGTAAGGTTCCCTCTTTCCCTTGCGGTTTTGATTGCTTCGCCGAGATTTTTCGCCGTAACCGCACGGATACCGATCTCCGCCGCCAGCTCCTTCAGCTCCTCCGCGCCCATGGAACGCGGGTTGCCGCTGACCTCGGTAAAGACAAAGCTCCGCCGCGGCGAGCTTAAAAGCTTCAGCGACGAGACGACGTCCTTGTCCTTCATGCAGGCAAAAATAACGGTTTGATCGACACGGGGAAAATATCTGTCAAGATTTTCCGCCAGAGCCGCCGCGCCGTTGGGGTTGTGCGCCCCGTCAAAAAGAAGGCCGTCGGCAAGAAGCTCCATTCTTGCCGGATTTTTTGCCGTCATAAGTCCCGTACGCAGAGCGTCCTCGCCAACGCCGAGGAAAAGTGCCGCTTCCGAAGCGACGGCGGCGTTTTCAAGCTGATGAAGTCCGCCGAGCCCGCACACAAGCTCCGCTCCGCGGAGCAAAAATTTTTCGTTGATTCCGTCCGTACCGCAGCTCTCGGGCTTTTCGGCAAAAATCAGGCGGTTATGCTTCCTTTCCGCGCACTCCTTTATCACGCGGTTCACCTCCGCGCTCTGCCGAAGGGCAACCGTAACGCCGCCTTCCTTCATTATTCCGCACTTCGCGCGCGCAACCTCCGCCTCGCTGCTTCCGAGATAGGCGCAGTGGTCAAGCGCTATCCTCGTCACAACGGAGACCGCGCTCTCCTCTATTACATTTGTCGCGTCAAATTCTCCGCCAAGTCCGACCTCCAAAATCACAATGTCGCAGTTGCTTTGCTTGAAATACGCCATGGCCGCCGCCGTCCAAACCTCGAACTGAGTGGGAATTTCGCCCGTGAGTTTTTCTACGGCGGAGCAAAGACCGCCGATTCTCTCCAACAGCGAATTAAGCTCGCCGTCGGTAATTTCCTTGCCGCCGACTGTTATCCTTTCATTGACGCGGATAAGATTGGGAGAGGTGAATTTTCCGACCTTGAAGCCCTCGGCAGCGAAAATTGCCTCAAGGAACGCGCAGACCGAGCCTTTGCCGTTCGTTCCGGCGACATGGACAAACCGCTGTCCGCGCTGCGGATTCCCCATAAGCTCCAGCAAAGCGGAAATTCTTCCCAAGCCGAGACTTATCACGGTCTGAAAGCTGTTTGCATATTTTGTAAAATTTTCGTTCAAGTCCGTTCGCTCCTATTTTGAATATTTCATCATGCTGTTTCCGGCGTATTTCCAGAGCGTATATATTGAAATTATCCTTATCGGCATATTTATCAGCGCGGGAATAAGCTTTGTAAGCCATACCGCGCCGTAGGAAATTGTTTTTCCGACAATAAGCCTGACATAGAGCATATTCCACAGCGGAGTCAGTCCGAGATTCAAAGCCAAGGTTGTCGTCACAACGGCTATGCTGATATTGAGCAGACTTTTTTCACGGTTATGAAGGAGCAGGCCGTAAATTACCCCGTAAAGAATTTCGCTGACGGTGAAAGGAAAAAAGTATGCCCCGCCGCCGCTGTTGATAATTGTGCCGAGTATGTCCGACAAAGCGTAGGCGAAGCCGCCCCACACCGGACCGTAGAGAATTGCCGCCGTTGACAGCGGCAGGAAGCTGAAATTGAATTTAATCAAATCCGTTGTAATTCCGAGAACGCGCGAAAGCACAATCGCCAAGGATACGAGCATTGCCGTTATTACAAAGCGGCGAATCGAAACGGTTCCTGTTTTTCCCATAAATAAAACACTATCCTTTCTGTAAGCTTACTACAAAAAGGATAGTGACGTTATTCTTTTCGTAGCAACGGAATGCGGGATATGCACCGCGAACCGCAGCCCGGCTCTTCGTAAAGAGGACAACTTCCCGTCCCTCTCTCACTTTACGCGCAAATCCCTACTTTGCAAGAAAAATATTATCACTTTCCGGTCTGTTTGTCAATACCTTTTTCCGTAATTATGTCCATAATTTTGTGCGCGGATCGATTCGGACACATATCCGACACATCGACCGTAAAATCGCAGTTCTCATAATACGGCTCACGGAGGCGGAGAAGCTCCTCTATTTCCGCGGGAGTTTTCCCGCGAAGCAGCGGACGGTTGGTGTCGCCCGCGGTATTGCGCAGGATTTTTTTGACGTCCGCCTTTAATCTGACCACTGTACAGCTTTTGCGCAGCAAATCTATGTTCTCTCTTCTAAGCACGGCTCCGCCGCCGAGGGAAATGACAGCGCCCTTAACGGCGGCAAGCTCCCTTACGGATTCGCTTTCCAGGCTGCGGAAGCCCTCCTCGCCGATTTCGGCAAAAATTTCGGGAATTGACTTTCCCGCTTTTTCGGCTATGTAATCGTCGCAGTCAATCAGTTCCGTTCCGCTCATTTGGGCAAGCTCCCGCCCTACGGCGCTTTTTCCGCAGCCCATGAAGCCCGTCAGCACAATTGATTTTTTCATTTCAAGGCGGCGCAGCAGCTTCTCCGCGACCTCGTCGTCGGGTTTTACTCCGGTGAAACGCTCGAAGGAGAGGAGCGCCTGATAAATCAGCATTCCTATGCCGCCCACGGCTTTGAAGCCGTTTTTCCGCGCCATACCCAGAAACGCCGTCTCACGCGGACAGTATACAATATCGCACACCGCGCATGACGGAGCAAGCGTGTCAAATGCCGTGAACGGAGTTTCGGCGCTTTTCATTCCGACCGAGGTCGCGTTTACAAGCAGCTCCGCGCCGTCCGCGCTTTCCGCCGCGCCGATTTTTCTTTCGGGATAAAAGAGCTTCAATTGCTCCGCCAGCTTTTCGGCGCGCTCGCGTGTACGGTTCACGATTCTCAGCTCCGCCGCGCCGTCCTCCAAAAGCGCCGCAGCGACGCTCCGCGCCGCGCCGCCGGCTCCGAGAATGACCGCTCTGCGTCCTTGCGCGCTGACACCTTCGCGGTGAATACAGAGCAGAAAGCCCGGAGCGTCCGTGTTGTATCCGGCAAGTCGTCCGTCCTCGTTCACGACGGTGTTTACGGCGCCTATCCTTTCGGCGTAGCCGTCCAAACGGGAGCAAAGCCTGCAAACGGCCTCCTTGTGCGGAACCGTGACGTTAAGCCCGCGTATTCCGAGAGCCTTTGCGCCTTCAAGCGCGGCGGGCAGATTCTCCGGCGTTACGGGAAAAGCACAGTAGAAGTAGTTCATCTCCATGCAATCCAGAATAAAATTATGTATTTCGGGAGAGACGGAATGGGCAACAGGATTTCCGATAACACCGAGAGGAATGGTCTTTGCCGTTATATTCATTGTCTATACTTCCTTTTCACATAATATAAAATCGGGGCTTCCAGCAGCCTTTTAAAGGCAATAAACGCGTTTTCGCCGCCGCGGTGCAAAGGCTTGAGAAGAACCGCGAAGCAGTCCGCGCGCCGCGCGCCCCACACATCGGTAAATATCTGGTCGCCGACGGCAGCGGTTTCACGCGGAGAAAGAGACATAATTTCAGCAGCCCTTTTATACCCCGTTGCCGACGGCTTAAGCGCGTCCCATACAAAGGCCTCGACTCCGATTTTCTCGCAGAACGCCGCCACTCTTTCGCGGCGGTTGTTCGACACAACGCACATTTTTATTCCCTCCGCACGGTAACGCTCAAGCAAAGCCGTAATTTCCGCCGACGGCAGCGGCTTGTTGTGAGCGACAAGCGTGTTGTCGATGTCCAGAATAACTCCCTTCAATCCCCGCTCGGCAAGATATTCGGGCGTTACGTCCAATATTGAATTTTTGTAGTCGTTCGGCAGCAAATTAATCATAGGAGCTTCGTCCTTACTTTAAAAAATCGGAGCAACGCCCTGCGAGCTTGCCTTAAACGGAGCCTGCGGACGATTGCAGCCGCGTCGGAGATATTGTTACATAGATTATATTACATAATTTCTCCGTTGTCAAGGGATTTTACCGCCCTTGACAACGCCCGCGAAAAAGGGTATAATTTTTTTGTATTCAACCAACGGAAGGCGGCGCCCTATATGAAAACAAAACGCTTGCTTTGCAGCGCGGCGGCGATTATTCTTACGCTCTCGGGCTGCGGGAACAAAGCCTTGACAAAGGAGGAAAGCCTGACCGTGTATGCGATGGACACGGTAATGGAGCTTAAAGCCTGCGGCGATGAAGATGCGGCAAAGGCGGCTCTGCGCGCGGCGGAGAGAGAAATTCTCCGTTTGGACGCGCTGTTTCGCCGCGACTCCGAAGACAGCGACATTTACAAAATAAATCACGGAACGGCGCAAGCTTCGGCGGACACCGCGGAAATAGTCCGCCGCGCCGCGGAGATAAGCGCGTCCACCGACGGCGCGTTCGACGTCACAATCGCGCCCGTAATGGATTTATGGGGCTTTTACGGCGGAAATTTCCGCGTCCCGACCGACAGCGAAATTGTTGCCGCTCTGGAAAGGGTAGGATACAAAAACATCTCCGTCGGCGGCGAAGCCGTAACGCTCAGCGGCGGCGCACAGCTTGACCTCGGCGGAATTGCGAAGGGCTTTGCCTCGGAGAAAATCATGAAAATTTTTGTCGAAAACGGGATAAGCTCCGCCCTTGTTTCACTCGGAGGAAATGTTCGGGCGCTGGGAACGAAGCCGAACGGTGAAAAGTGGAGAATTGCGGTGCAAAATCCCGACGGCGGAGCTTATATCGGTTATCTTGACATATCCGACCTTGCCGTGATTACGTCCGGCGGATATCAGCGCTGCTTTGAGCGGGACGGCGTTGTTTACCATCATATCATCGACCCCGCGACCGGCTATCCCGCCGACAGCGGAGTCAAATCCGTTACCGTTATCGGCTCCGACGGCACTCTTGCCGACGGACTTTCCACCGCGCTTTTCGTCATGGGGCTTGATAAGGGTACGGAATATTGGCGTACGCATGACGGCTTCGACGTCATTTTCGTCACAAATGAAAATGAAATCTATGTAACCGAGGGCGCGGCGGATATATTTGAAAGCGACAGTCACTATGAAATTCTTGACAAAACGTAAGGACAGTGATAAAATAAAAAGCGCGGAGGTAAAAATTAAAATTTAAGAAAGGGGTGAATCCATGTCTGTATACCTGATTGACTATGAAAATGTCCGCGCCGCCGCCTTTAACGGGCTGGAGGATTTGACGGAGAGCGACCGAGTGATTATTTTTTATACGAACAATTCCGACAATCTTACCTTTTCTTTGATGGAAAGGCTCATTGCGGCAAAGGCGGAGGTTGTGTATAAAAAGGTGAACTGCGGAGGGAAAAATTCGCTGGATTTCCAGCTTTGCAGCTATCTTGGCTACCTCATCGGAACAAGTAAGGACACACGGTTTTTCATAATAAGCCGTGACAAGGGCTTTTTAACAATGCTGTCGCTTTGGGGAGAAGCCGCGGACAACGGGAATTCCGTTGCTTGCTGCGGCAATATTTGTAACTGCGGCAAGCCCGAAGAGGAAGCCGAGCCTGTCGCTCCGGAAACGGAGGAGGCGGAGCAGTCCGAGCAGCCGAGCGTTCCCGAACAGCCGGACGCCGAAATAAGGGAGGAAGCGCCAAAGCCCCGCAGACGCAGAACGTACAATCGCAAGCCGAAGACTCCCGCCGCCGAACAAACCGCATGATGAGAATTTCTCCGAGAATTGAAATGATTCTGTCTCTGACGCCCGAAACGGAAACCTGCTGCGACATCGGCACCGACCACGGATACATAGCCCTTGCTCTTGCGCGGCGCGGCTGCCGTGTCATTGCCGCCGACATAAGACCGAAGCCGCTCTCCGCGGCGGCTGAAAATATACGCAGGTGCGGAGCGAATAATGTTGAGCTGCGTCTTTCAAACGGGTTTTCCGCAATAAACGAGGGAGAAGCCGAATGCGCCGTGCTTGCGGGAATGGGCGGCGAGCTGATTTCACGCATTATTTCGGACGGAATCAAAGCAACGGCGGCTCTTGTGCTTCAGCCGCAGTCGCTTATATACGAGCTGAGAGATTTCCTTTGCAAAAACGGCTTTGTTATTGAGGACGAGGGTCTGTGCCGCGAGGAAGGACGGTTTTACGTCGCGATGCGCGTACGGCGCGGAAATTGCCGCGCGCTGACCGAAGCCGAAAAGCGGATAGGTCCCGTGCTGCTGGAAAAGAAGCCCCCGCTGCTGGAGAAATATATTGAGGACGAGTGCAGGAAGCTCCGTCTTGCGTTGAAAAAAATAGAGTGTACGGGCGCGGCGACGGAAAACCGCGCGGAATATGAAAGGCTGCTCGGCCTTTACGGAGGAATTATAAGTGGTTGAATTAAAGGAAATCATAGCTTTTATGGACAGCCGTTTCCCAAGATCTTACGCTGAGGATTTCGATAATGTTGGGCTGCTTGTCGGACGCCGCGGCAAGGAAATCGAGAGAGTTCTGCTCTGCCTTGACTGTGACAAATTCGTGGTTGACGAAGCCGTTCGCGAGGACGCGCAGCTTATCATCAGCCACCACCCCGTGATTTTCGGCGGAATAAAGTCCGTAACCGACCAAACTCCCAATGGCGAAATGATAATAAAGGCGATTGAAAACGGAATTTCAATATTTTCCGCCCATACAAATCTCGACAGCTGTCCCGACGGCCTTACCGAATACCTCTGCCGCCGCCTCGGACTGAAGCCGATTGAACCTATTGACGGGAACGTAGGGCGGATATGCGAGCCGAAGGAGGGACTGCGGCTGCTGGAGCTTTGCGCGAAAATAAAGGCGGAGCTTGGAATTGATTCCGTATCCACAACCGCAAAAATGAACCGTCCCGTGAAAAGGGTGGCGGTATGCAACGGAAGCGGAGCCGACTGCTGGAGAGCCGCCCGCGGCAAGGGCGCGGACGTGTACATTACAGGCGATGTGAAATATCATGACGCGCGGGAAATGTATCTTGCCGACGGCTTTGAATACATCAGTGTCAGCCACTTCGACAGCGAAAAAATTGTTACCGAGCTTATCTTCGACAGTCTTAAAAAGCGGTTCGGCAGAAGCCTTGAGGCCGTTATCTCAAAGGAAAACACCGACGTCCTTACCGAGGTTTGAGCCTTTCCGAAATCCATGAAAACGCGAAAGCGAAGCCGAGCAGCGCGGCAGATTTTACCGCCGTGCCGAGAAGCGGGGCGTTTTCGTCAAAATGTCCGATTTTTTCAATTACGAAAAGCAGCAACGGGTGGGCAAAATAGATTCCCAGCGAATGTCGTCCCAAAAGCGCGAGCGGCGAAAGTCCCTTCAGTCTTTCGGCAAGCAGGAAAAGCGTCGGAATCCCCAGAATGAACAGCTCACGCAGAGCCGCCTCATAAACCGACTGTATAAACCCGCCGCCGAACGGCCGCGACGGAAAATCGGCAAGAACCGCGCGCAGCACGGCCGCGGCAAGCAGAGCCGAAGCGTAACCCCGCCTGTGAAGGCGGAAAATCGCTTCGGTTTTTTGTGTGTCTGCGGCGAGCATTACTCCGCAGACTATGCTTGTTATGAAATATATCGGCATAACGGATGTGTCAACAAAGCTATGCCGAGTGAAAATCGGACGCATAATAAGCGTGATCGCAAGCTGCGCCGCCGCGGCGGCAGGCAAGAGCGCGGCGCGGGGCTTTATTTGAGTTATCGGAGTAATATGGGAAAGAACGGCAATTATTATGTATAATTGAAGCAGTAAAATAATGTAATATAAATGGTAACACGACTGCCCCTGAAGCAAATTTCCGAAAATAAGTCCGCGTATGCTCGGCAGCTCCGCGCCCTCGAAGCGGACGCGATAGACCAGATACAGCGCGCTCCATACAATATACAGCGCGGCGAGCGGCAAAGCCTTTTTCGCGATATAGCCGATTCCGCGCGGCTTTCCGCTTTTCAGACCCAGGAATACGGTCAGGGCAACAAAAACGGGAACGGCAATATTTGTCAGCTTGTTTATGAAATTGAGGATAGCGTGTGCATACTGCGGCGAAGAAACATAAGTATAGCTCGACGAAATATGGATTGCCATTACGCATATTATCGCCAATCCGCGCAGCACGTCGTATTTTTGCTCCCTCGCCATAGCATAACCTCCCTTTTTTCCTATTTTACCCCATCAGGCACGGTTTGTCAATCAAAAATGTCAGCCGCGGCTATTGACAAAATAAATCAAAAAGGATAAAATCAAATTAAGCGGCATTCGTCCGTTTCTCGTCGTTTGCCGCTGTGGAATTGCTTAATTTCACGGTTTTCATTTTTGATTTCAAATCTACCGATAGTGTGGTGTCTGCTTTGAATTATACCGAATTTACGGCGGAAATAAAGGCGGGTCTGCCGAAAACGCTGTATATACTGACAGGGGCGGAGGAATTTTTGAAGGAACACTGTGCCGAGCAAGCTAAAAAGCGGCTCATCGCGGAGGGAACCGAGGATTTCAATTATCTGTCATACAGCGAAATGCCAAGCTTCACAGACTGCAACGGCTTTGTGAATACACTGCCGCTCATGGGAGGACGCAAGCTCCTGCTTTTGCGCAAATGCGGCTTTTTCGGGCGAAGCGTAAAACAGAAATCCGATTGGGAGGAAATGTTCTCAAACCTGCCCGATTATATCTGCGTGCTTTTGTGGGAGGCGGAGGACGAAAAAGGGAAAAAGGCTTCTTCCTCGCTGAAAAAAGTATGCGAGAAGGCAGGCGTAACGGTGGAGTTTCCTCTCCAAACCGAAGCGAAGCTTGTCCCGTGGCTGGCAAAAGTAGCGGCTAACGGCGGAAAGCTGATTGACAGGAACTGCGCCTCCTATATAATCGGAAGTCTCGGACGGTCAATGTGCGTGCTGAAAACCGAAATGCAAAAAATTACCGCTTACGCGCAGGGCGAGCAAATAACCCGCGACGACGTTGACGCCGTGATAATCAAGCCGACGGAGGATCGCGCCTTCAAGCTGATTGACGCGGTTATGGAAGGGCGGAGGGATCTGTGCTTCGGCTATCTGCGCGAAATGCAGCGTATGCGTACCGAGCCTGTGGCGTTTTTGTCACTGCTGTCGGGAAAGGTTTTGGGAGTTTATCATGCCAAGCTGCTGCTGAACGAGGGCTTGCAGAGCAGGGCGGCGGAAAAGGCGATGGGCGGCGGCTGGATGGCGGAAAAAAGCGTCCGTCAGGCACAGCGCTCCTCCGAGGCAAAGCTCGAACGCCTGATAAGTCTGTGCCAAAGCGCCGACAAATCGGTCAAGCAAGGCAAGACCGACGCATGGGCGGCTCTGGAGCTTATCACGGCGGAAATGAAAATTAAATCGGAGCAACGCTCCGTTTGACCCGCTGAAAACAGAGCCTGCGCCCGGAGCGGGGCGCGTCTGCGCTTGAAGTACACAAAGAAAGCGCCGAATAATTCAAGGATACTACTCTCCAAGCGGCATTTTGGAATTAATCGGCGCTTTTTGTAACGGCTATGGAAATAACGGCTTCTTCGCCTTGCCTTGCTTTGCTCGGCAATTTCCGATTTCTGACCGTTCTTCACGCGGAGCGTTTGCTGCGGGCTATTTTCAGCAGACGGCGGTATTCCTCCTCGGCGGATTTGAGCCGCTTTGCGTAATCCGCGACTGATTTTTCGTCGGCCGCGACCAGTAAAAACGCCTGCAAATTGCTGATTTCCGCCTTTGCCGACGAAAGTCTTTCGTCAATGCTCCATGTGCCGTACTGCAAATCGCGCAGACGGTTCATTATGTTTTTGAGAAAATCCTTATCCATGGCATTGCCTCTCCTTCACCGATTGATTTATACTGCATTATATTGGCGGCGAGGGAAGATTATTCTTGCAAATCCGTTAAAAAGCGGTTATAATGTGTATGAGGTGTATTGTAATGAACGCTGACAATTTGAATATAGACGAGCTGCGGAAGCTGATAAATTACCACAGCAAAAAATACTATACCGATGATTCTCCCGAAATAAGCGATTTTGAGTATGACGAGCTTATGCGCCGCCTTAAAAAGCTTGAAGCCGAAAATCCGATGCTGATAACGCCCGACTCTCCGACCATGCGTATCGGCGGAGCCGTGCTTGAGGGCTTTGAAAGCGTGACGCACAGTGTGCGGATGCAAAGTCTGAACGATGTTTTCAGCCGAGACGAGGTTATGGAGTTCGGCGAAAAAACCGCAAAGACGGTTGAAAATCCCGAATATGTGACGGAAATGAAGATTGACGGACTCAGCGTTTCGCTGGAATACAGGGACGGGCTGTTCTTTCGCGGAAGCACGCGCGGCGACGGAAACGTAGGCGAGGACGTTACGGAAAACCTTAAAACCGTGCGCTCCATTCCGCTGAAGCTGAACGAGGCTTTGCCGTACATTGAGGTGCGCGGCGAGGTTTTCATGTCTCATAAAAGCTTTTTCCGTCTGAACGAGCTTCAGGAGGAACGTGAGCAAAAGCCGTTCAAAAATCCGCGCAACGCCGCGGCGGGCAGTCTGCGTCAGCTTGACAGCAAAATTGCCGCCGAGCGCGGGCTTGATATTTTTGTGTTTAACGTACAGCAAATCGAGGGAAAAGCGCTTTCGACACACAGCGAAGCAATTGCTTACCTTGCGGAGCTTGGCTTTAAGACAATACCCATAAAGCGGGTATTTAAAACAATCGAGGACGCTTTCGGCGAGGTTGAGCGTATAGGCGAGCTGCGCGGCAGTCTCGGCTTCGACATAGACGGCGCGGTTATAAAGGTAAATTCCCTTGCCCAAAGGGAAATTTTGGGCAGCACGGTTAAATGCCCGCGCTGGGCGGTGGCGTACAAATTCCCCGCCGAGAGGAAGGAAACAAAGCTCCTTGATATAACGGTTCAGGTCGGACGCACGGGCGTGCTTACGCCAAACGCCGTGCTGGAGCCTGTAAGACTGGCGGGTACGACGGTTTCCCGCGCAACGCTGCACAATATTGACTATATACGGGAAAAGGATATAAAAATAGGCGACACCGTAATCGTTCAAAAGGCGGGCGATATAATTCCCGAGGTTGTTGAGGTCGTAAAGTCTAAACGCAGCGGAAATGAGAAGGAATTTTTCATGCCGACGCACTGCCCCGTGTGCGGAGCGGAAACCGTCCGCGAGGAGGGTGAAGCCGCCGTCCGCTGTACGGGCGGAGAGTGTCCGGCTCAGCTTGCGCGCAACATTGTCCATTACACAAGCCGTGACGCCATGGATATAGAAGGACTCGGGCCCGCGGCGGTGAACCGTATGCTGGACGAGGGACTTATCTCTTCGGTCGCCGATTTATACTCTCTCAGGGCCGAGCAGCTTGAGCCGCTGGAAAAAATGGGCAAAAAAAGCGCCGCAAAGCTGATTGCGGCAATTGAAAAATCAAAGGAAAAGGAGCTTGCCAATTTGATTTACGCGCTCGGCATACGTCATGTCGGCAGCAAGGGCGGACGGCTGCTTGCCATGCATTTCGGCAGTCTTGACGCGCTTATCTCCGCGGACGAGGCGGAAATTTCCGCGGTTGACGATATGGGCGGCATAACGGCGGAAAGCGTTAAGCGGTTTTTTGCTCAGGAACAGAACATGGACATCGTCGAAAAGCTCCGCGCGGCGGGAGTGAATTTCCTGTGCCGTGAGAAAAAAGGGAGCGGCGTGTTCGACGCAATGACATTTGTGCTGACCGGTACGCTTCCGACGCTTAAACGCAGCGAAGCCACCAAAATCATTGAGGCAAACGGCGGAAGGGTATCTTCCTCGGTCAGCAAAAACACGAGCGTAGTTGTCGCGGGCGAGGAAGCCGGAAGCAAGCTTGATAAAGCGGTCGCGCTGGGAATAAAAATAGTCGATGAAGCCGAATTTCTAAAAATGGCGAATAATTAGCAACGCAAAAACAGCTTGCGCGCTTTCCCCCGTAAATTCCCCAAAATAAGGCGAAAAGCGCCCTCCAAGGTTCTTGCTTTTGCTGTCGCAGCTTTTTTTAAGCCGCCGTATCCTGAGAGCTTCTTTAAGGACGGATTTCGGAGCGCAACAAAACACACTTCCGCAAAAAACGGAAGTGTGTTTTGGCTTTTTTATTCTTCCTCGAATGAATCCTTCCCAAGACCGCACACGGGACATACCCAATCCTCGGGAACATCCTCCCATGCGGTGCCGGGAGCAATGCCGTTGTCGGGGTCGCCGACAGCGGGGTCATAAACATAGCCGCAGGGGCAAGCATACTTTTTCATGGCGTTCACCCCTTAACCGAAATACCTCTTAAGCAGTCCGTCAAAGCCGCAGCCGTGTCTTGCTTCGTCCTTAGCCATTTCGTGAACCGTGTCATGAATGGCGTCGTAGTTAAGCTCCTTGGCAAGCTTGGCAAGCTCCAGCTTGCCGCTTGTCGCGCCACATTCGGCGTCACGGCGAAGCTCCAGATTCTTTTTGGTGGAGGGAGTGACAACCTCACCCAAAAGCTCGGCAAACTTCGCGGCGTGTTCGGCTTCCTCGAAAGCCGCCTGCTTATAGAAAGCGCCTATTTCGGGATAACCCTCGCGTATCGCCTGACGCGACATCGCAAGGTACATTCCGACCTCGCTGCACTCTCCTTCAAAATTGGAAACAAGACCCTCGTAAACTCTCGGATCGATTTTATCCTTTGCGCCGACACCTATAACGTGTTCGCAAGCCCAAGTCATTTTGCCTTCTTCAAGCACTTTGAACTTGGAGCCGGGCAGCTTGCAGACGGGACATACCTCGGGAGGAGTATCTCCTTCATGAATGTAACCGCAGACGGGACATACATACTTCATAACATAAACTTCCTTTCTTTAATTTATTATGATAATAATACTTATTATCATTAAGTATATTATAATATAGCCCTATAATTTTGTCAAGAGGTTTTTTTGGTAATTTTGGAAAAAACTTCATTGCCGTCGGTCCATACATAAATTGTAATCGTACTGTCGGTATTGTTGGTGAAGCGAAGGTCTTTTTCGCCGGAAACAACGGTTGCGTCCATGCGGTTCGGGGCGTAGGGAACGGGGGAGCTGTGGGGATGGCGCTCGACGATTTCCAGCCCCGCGGAATATGCCGCCATATAGAGAGTCGAGCTGACCTGACAAACTCCTCCGCCGCAGCCCTGCTCGCTGTGACCGTCGATTATCACCGGAGCGTCCCGATAACCGCGTTCCTCTGTCCGCCGGCCTACAATATCGTTAAAGCTGAAGCTGCCGCCGGACAAAATGTCGGTTCCGTTCACCGCGCCGCAGGCAATGTTGATGTTATCGAGCCTTGCCTCGGAAGCGTCAAGCAGCGGAGTTGAAACCTCGGCGAGGACGGTCGGCTCCTCTTTTGTTTCGGTCTGCCGTTCGGCATTGTCCGCCTCTCCTTCGGTGCGCACGGCGGAGCGGCTTTTTGCCGTGCTGTTGCTTCCGTTCTCGGAAATACGATTCCCGCCGCAGCTCTCAAGCATAAAAAGCAGTGACAGTATTATAAACAGTTTCATAAAAAATCTCCGTTCCGCGCCGCGTATCGAATCCGCCGGAGGCTGCGGCCGAGTAAACCTTAACGGCAGTCTTCGTTTTGCGTTCTTATTCGGAGATAGTATATATCGTAATTGCGGAAATTATTCGGCAAAGAAAACAGACGCGAATCCGCGGATTCGCGCCTATGAGTTCAAATGCTCGGTTTTATGCTCGGCTTTATCTTTTACTTTGCGGCGGCACGTCCGATTTCTCTGAGCCTATTTTCAATTTCATCGAATTTTTTGTCAATTTCCGCAGCGCGGGAATCGGAAATGTCCGTGTCCGCAAGCTCGTCGCAGAGGGCAAGAAATTCCTTGTAGCAAGCGGTATACGTTCCGATGTCGCTTTGCGAAGCGTTTATCGTTACATCGTTAAGATAGCCGTTGTACAGCTTGGTTATCGTTTCCGTGCGCTGAAGCAGTTCCTCTAAGCTTACGGGTTCTTTTTCGCTGTCGCTACCGTCGTCAAAGCTGACAGCGGCATCGCTGGCTTCGGTTATTTCCATGTTCATAAAGTCCGTCTGCCCGTAAACCGTGGCATAATTTCCTTTGCCTATCCTAAGTACGTCGAGCATTTCCTTGCAGCGTTCAAGAAAGTCCTTCGGAATTATAATGCTGTCGTCGGTTTCTGTTATATAGTCCGCGAGAATCGGAATCGGCGTACATTCGTCGCTGAGCAGACCCATGTCCTCGTAATGGGTTTCGCAACCGCAGTTGTCGCAGATTACACTCTCGCCGGTATCTGTAAAGTTGCTTTGCACACCGTCGTTATAGTAGCAGCTCAGACATTCGTTGAACGCGAGCCGATATGTGCCGTCGGGAAGCCTGACCGCCATTATGCTCGTCGAAAGAGGCTTTACCTTCACGAATTTTACTCCGTCGCCTATGTCGGCCTTCCGGATTACGACATCCTTGACGGCTGTGCTTATGGTTTTTTCAATCGCAAACGCGCTCACGACAACCGCGGCCACGCATAAAATCCCCAAAAATATCTTAAAATACGGGAAGCGCCTGTTTTCTTTACTGTCCATGTAACTCACCTCGGTATAATTATATATCATATTGAAAAAATAATCAACCTTTTTGTAAATTTATTTCTTTAAAATTTATTGACCTTTTACGCAAAGTGATGTAAACTATAGATGTAAGTTGCGGTTAACGGATTTAAAAATGCGGCAAAGGGGGGCATGAATTTGAAAAAGATTGCTGTTATCGACCTCGGTTCAAATTCGGTGAGAATGTCTGTCAGCGGCATTGACAGCGCGGGAAAGTGGGAAATCCTCACAAAGCTGCGGGAAAAGGTGCGGCTCGGACAGGGCATGATGGATGGAATGCTTCGCAAGGAAACAATGGAGTGCGTCGTTGAAGCGCTGAAGCGATTTTGCCTTGCCGCGGCAGCCGCGAATTGCGACGAAATTACGGCGACGGCAACGCAAGCTGTGCGAATCGCGAAAAATCGCGAGGAATTTCTTTCTATGATAAAAGAACGCACGGGACTGGAGCTGCGCGTGCTTTCGGGCAAAGAGGAGGCATACTATTCCTTCCTCGCGGTTAAGGAAACCCTGCCTGTGGACAGCGGACTGCTGTTTGACACGGGCGGCGGCAGCACGGAAATTATACTCGTGAAAAACCGACGGCTTGTTCACAGCGTAAGTACGCCGCTCGGCGCGGTCATGATGACCGAACGCTTCCACGGCCGTCCGCAAGGGGAGCTTTACGCCGAGGCTCGCGCCGAAATCGAAGCGATTCCGTGGATTGACGAGGCGAAGGGACTTCCTCTCTACGGCATAGGCGGCAGCGCGCGGACGCTCGGCTGTCTGTACGAAAAAAGAAAACTGGAAACCGATGAAATAAACGGTCTTGAAATCGGCGCGGCGGCAGTCGGGCGCGTATACCGGAAAATAGAAGAAACGCCCGCCGAAAAAAGGGCGGAGCTCGAGGGCATGGATGTATCCCGCGCGGATGTTATTCTTGCGGGGCTTACGCCCGTAAAGGCAATGATGGATTTGCTGGAAAGTCCGAAGCTGATTCTCTGCGCCTACGGAGTTAAGGAAGGGGTATTTTTTGAAAAGAAAAATGAAATAATAAGGCATGAGCCGTCGCTGAATATTGTGCTGGTAGAGCCTGAAATTCCCCAAAATACGGGAAATATAGCCCGTACCTGCGCGGCAGTCGGAGCGGCGCTGCACCTTGTGAAGCCTCTGGGCTTCGAGATAAGCGACAAAAATCTCAAGCGTGCGGGACTGGATTATTGGAACTTGCTTGAGGTGTATTATTACGAAAGCCTTGATGACTTTTTTAGGCGAACCGGCGGCGGACGATACCATTACGCCACGACGAAGGCTCCGAAGGTTTATACCGACGCCGAATTTCACACGGGTGATTATATACTTTTCGGCAAGGAAACGAAGGGACTGCCCGAAGCTTTGCTTTCCGAACATCCGGAGCGCTGCCTGCGCATACCGATGGTCGAGGGCGCGCGGAGCCTGAATCTGGGGAATTCCGCCGCCGTTATCGCGTATGAGGCCCTGCGTAGGACAGGCTTTAAAAATCTTAAGCAGACCTCGGATTACTTGGAAAGCGCCGAAAGCCTCTCGAAATAGAGATTCCGTAATTATTCGGCGTTTTCTTGAAAATGCGAAAGGAGAAAAACACAATGATTGAAATTACAAACGAAACATTTGACTCGGAGGTGCTGAACGGCGGCACGGTGCTGGTGGATTTTTTTGCGACATGGTGCGGCCCATGCCGTATGCTTGCGCCGACCGTAGAGGAGCTTGCCGCCGACTATGAAGGACGTGTGAAGGTCGTTAAGGCGGATGTGGACAAGCTTCCCGAGGTCAGCCTCCGCTACGGCATAATGAGCATTCCCACGCTTGTGCTGTTCAAAAACGGCGAAGTTATGGGAAAAATCGTCGGCGTCGCGGAATATGAGGAAATCGCGGCAATGCTTGATGAAAATTAAAGCCGTATTGCTTCAACATAAAAATAAAGAATGGGGGACATATTCATTCGCGGCTTGAAACATTTCTCGCGGATAGATTG
>CAZICW010000017.1:23606-26533 GCA_964537995.1 uncultured Oscillospiraceae bacterium | reverse complement strand
AATTGCTTTTACGGTTAAGGGACGCGGATTATTCGGCGCCCCTTAATTTTTGCTTATAAAAAATTTAGTCTTGACTATCCGTCGGCGCATACTATATACTGATATCAATTCCTCGGCAGAGAAGCTTTTCTGCCGCATGAAAGGTGAGCGTATGGTATCCTTTTTTATAAACAGGCTTGTATCTAACAGGGAAAATATCTCCGATCCGTCGGTGCGCAGAGCCTACGGAGAGGTGTGCGGAATTTACGGGATAGCGATAAATGTTCTTTTGTTCCTCGGCAAGCTGGTTGTCGGAATCCTGAGCGGATCGGCGGCGGTGATTGCCGACGCGCTGAACAACCTCAGCGACGCCGGCAGCAGCATTGTTTCCCTCGCGGGCTTCCGCTTGGCGGCTCACGCGCCCGACAGGGAGCATCCCTTCGGTCACGGTCGTTTTGAGTATATTTCGGGGATGCTGATTTCGTCGGTCATTGTGCTTATGGGCTTCGGCTTGCTGCGTTCCGGAGCGGAGGGCATAATTTCTCCGACCGAAATCGACCTCAGTCCCGCTCTGATTGCCGTGCTTATCGCTTCCGTCCTGCTGAAGCTTTATATGGCGTTTTACAATAACAAATACGGAAAAATGCTCAATTCCTCGTCAATGCGCGCCGCCGCGGCCGACAGTCTGAGCGACTGCGCCGCCACGGGAGCGGTTTTGCTTTCCTCGGCGGTCAGCGCCTTGACCTCGCTAAACATTGACGGCTGGGCGTGTCTGCTTGTTTCCGTGCTGATTATTATTGCCGGAATAAAATCCTTTCGGGAAACGGTTGACCCGCTTCTCGGCAAGGCTCCGGACAAGGACTTTGTCGGCGGCGTAAAAAGTATAGTGATGTCGCACGACGAAGCTCTCGGGATTCACGACCTTGCCGTACACGACTACGGCCCCGGACACACAATGGTTTCCCTCCATGTCGAGGTTGACGGCAGCGGAAACATTTATGCCCTGCATGAATCAATTGACGCCATGGAACGGGAAATAAGCGAAAAGCTCGGCTGCGAAGCGATAATTCATATGGATCCGGTTGACGAAGCAGACCCGCGCCTTGAAAAAATGAAGGCGCAAACGCTGAAGCTTTTGCGGGAAAGAATCGACGCCGGCATAAGCATCCACGATTTCCGCATAGTTCCCTGCCCGAACGGAACAAGGCTGATTTTCGACGCCGCCGTTCCCTCCAAATTTGGCGGCGACGCCGACGGAATCAAGAAAAAAATCGAGGCTCTTGTAAGGGAAAGCTTTGAAGGCTGCACGGCCGAAACCAAAATCGACCTTTTATTTGAATGACGGGCTGTTTTTCAGCCCTTTATTTTTTGCAAAGCTTTACGTTTTTTTCTTGACAAATTTTACGGAATATGATATATTTAAACCGAACTGACGCTCCGTCAATCCGACTTGAAACGGGGCTTGCGAAAGCCCGCGGTCGGCGCGGGAGCGTTGGCTCTCGGCACAATTTCGCATGACAATTTTTCTCAAGAAAGGATGTTTTCCCATGAAAAAAATCACTGCCGCCATTCTTGCGCTGGCTATTGCGACGGCTTTGTTTTCGGGCTGCTCCGAAGGCGACGCGGCGCTGTACGGCGCGCTTAAGAAAAGCGGCGCGGCGGACAGCGTAACCAAAACCACCGTCACAACATACAGTATTTCCGACCTTGACCCGTTCTTCGCGGAGCCGGAAACGGATATGCCGGATCTGAAAAACTCTCTGGAAGAGGCAAACGGACGAATTTCCGAGCTAAAGCTTTTCGGTGAGGATTTCAGCATTACCTCCGTTACGAAAGCAAAGGACGGCGCCCGCGAAATTTCCGTTGACGTTTCCAAGCCCGACTTTGACTTCAATCTTTCGCTTTGGGCGCGGGAAGCCGAAGTGATTGCGAAAATTCCAGATTTTATTGCGCCGTATATTCCCGTTCGGGAGGAATATTTACTGCTTGACGCGAATAAATTGCCCTCCGCGCTGCTCGGTATTGATTTCGGTACGGATGGGAAAACCTTCCGCGACCTTGCCGATAAGCTTGCCGACGCGTTCGCGGCAAGGCTGAGCTATCCGCTCGTAAGCGAAACGGAAACGGAAGGCGGAAGCGCCGTTTACACGGTCAGGCTTGACCGTGAAGCGCTTGCCGCGCTGGCGGACAATTCGATTGACGTGCTTTCCTCGGACGAAATTTCGGCTCTCATCTGCACGGGAATTTTTATTCTCGACATCAGCGACGGGGAACCCTCCTCGGCGCTGAGAGATGATTATGCCTCCGCTATGGCGGAAGCCAAGGCGTCTCTTACGGAAATTTTCGCCGACGACGGCTATATCGGCGATAACGAAAGTCTCACTCTGAAATTCACTGTCGGCGCCGACGGTCTTGTCAGCCGCAGCGAAGCCGAGCTTGTCCGCGAGCTTAAGGCGGAGGATTTCGTTCCCTACTATTATTCCATCGCGTATGACGCCGACAGCTACGGCAGCGAGCCGCCGGAAAGCGTTCCCGCGGGAAGCGCCTTCCTTACCGTTCGCTCCGTAACCGATTACGACTACCGCGAGCTTGACGAAATTTCCGTTCCCGCGCTTACCGACGAAAACAGCGTTGACCTTGTTGCGGAATACGCCGAATACACGGAATACCAAAACGCTCTCGACGCGGCGTATGAACTGACGAGAAACAGCTACGCGGACGATCCTGCCGAATACTCAGGCAAAACCGTCGCAATCAAAAACGCCGCCGCGGGAGTCGAAGGCTCGGCGACGCTGCAATACAGTGAAGCTTACAATGTTGACGGCCGGGACGACCCCCGTTATTCCCTTTCTGAAAACGCCTTCCTTCCGGTGACGGATCTCTGCGCAATTTTTGACGGATTGACGCCGATGTGGAACGCCGAGACTATGGCGGTGGAAACCGAATCT
>CAZICW010000017.1:22320-23506 GCA_964537995.1 uncultured Oscillospiraceae bacterium | reverse complement strand
CTTCTACGAAAAGGAAATTTATCCGAACGCCGACGGCATAGCGCTGTATAACGACATTTGCTTCCTCTCGTACTATGACGCCGACGGAAGCTTCGTATATGACGGCAGCCTGACCGACAGTGAAACCGCGCAGCGGCTTTATGACTACTACGGCTGCAATTGGATAAACGATTGGTATTACGGAAAAGGATATTACTTTGACGAAAACGGAAGGATGTACATAGGCGTCGCTTACTTCTGTCGAAACTACGGCTATATATTTTCCTTTGAAAACGGCGCATTTGAATTTACGTCTCAAAGCGACGCATACTCCGCATGGAATGAAGCGGTTTCCGAAGCCGAAGAAAAGGTTCGGGACAACTTTTTCTACAAAATGGACAACAATATAATCATGAGAATTGCGTTTCCATATTATTACAACTATTGATAAAAAAGGGGAACTGACATGAAAAAGTATTTTTTATTGCTGCTTGCCGCCGCGCTTGCGCTCGGCGCGCTTTCGGGCTGTACGCTTACGAATGCCGATCTGCTCTCGGCAATTTCAAGGACGGAAAACGCCGCAAGCTGCGTTAAGACAACAACCGTGAACTGGAGCGTTGACATTGCGGAGCCGTACTCCGTCGCGCTCAATCCCGACTTCGCCGATTATGGCTACAATGACGACCGGGATCTGCGGGAAAGAGCCGACATGGCAAACCTTTTGGCGGATTTTTGCCAAAAGCTGTTTGAAAATTACAGCGTCAAATCCGTAACCGTCAAGGACAATTCCGTTTCGCAAACCGACGTTTCGGTTTTTACAAGCGATATGAGGCTTTCCTTTACATCATGGACGGATGCCTCCGATGAGGGTGAAAGGCTGCTTGTGAAAATTCCTTCCGTTTTGTATCCTTCCGTTTATAAGGCTGCGTCGGGCAAGCAGTATTTTGCGATCGGTTCTGCCGAAAATTTAAAAAACGTACTCTGCGGCGCGCTTTTCGATGAGGACGACAAGAAGATTATTAATTCTTTTTCAGAGCTTATTGATTTTGTTTCCGACCGTTTGACGCTTTCGTTCATGAAATCGGCGGACATAACGGGAAACGGCGGGACATATACTCTTAACGTCAACACCGCCGCGCTCAAGGCTCTTGTTGACGAGGCCGCGGATATTCTCGGCTCCGAGGAAGCTTCGGAGCTGATTACGGAG
>CAZICW010000017.1:0-22220 GCA_964537995.1 uncultured Oscillospiraceae bacterium | reverse complement strand
TGACGAGGCCGCGGATATTCTCGGCTCCGAGGAAGCTTCGGAGCTGATTACGGAGTTGCTCGAAGAAGACGCAGGCAGCTTCGACCCCGACCTTATAAAGCTCTACAACGCCGCCATTGCGGAGGAGCTTGAAAACAGCGGGATTTTTAACAACGGCTTTACCGAGGTCTTCACCGTCAATTCCGACGGACTGCTTGAAAAAACAGAGACGAAAATCGTTTTCGACATCGACGTTGAGGCTCTCTCCTCGGCTGTAGCGGAAATCATGGCGATAATCGAGGGTACGGGAGCGGACAGCTTTAAAGCGGAACTGATACAAAAGGGTCGCTGCACCGTTACGCTCGGTTATGTCACGGATTACGACTATGTCGAAGCAAGCGTCTCTTTACCCGACGCAAACGCGGGAAACACCGTTGACATTGTGTCCGAGCTTGCGGAATTTGCCGATTATACGCAGAAGCTCAACGACCTGGAATCCGAATTTGACTCCTTTTATTACAGCGATCTTTCCTCGGGAAGCGAAACCGTAACGCTGCGGAATTATACAACCGGAGCCGAAACCGAAGCCGTTGCCCGTATTATCGATTACGACCTATATTTACCCATATCGGAGCTTTGCGCTCTGTTTGACGATATAAGCGCGCGGTGGAACCCCGAAGCCATGGGCGTTGACGTGGCGCAAACCTATGTCGGCGCGGACGGAACGGAGAAAACGTACTCCTTATTTTTCCCGAACGAAGACGGACGCGAATTATACTCGGACATTATAGAAAATTGGCAGTATGACGAAAACGGAGACGCTAAATATACCGGAGAAAAATTTGATCCGGAAACCGCCGAGCGGCTGTTGGATTATTACCTGAACGATTCTCTGCTTGTACGGATATTCAATACATTTTATTTTGACGAAAACGGCAAAATGTATATTAACATAAACCAATTCTGTTCAATTGAGGATTGTCTCTGCAACTACGGGGACGGCGTGTTAAGCTTAATTACCGAATCCGAACGGTTCAAGCTGATTGATGAGTGTCTTGCCGAAATTTCGGACGATATTGAGGACAATTTCTTCTATATTATTTTTTACGGATCGAATATGTGACAATAAAAAAGCGGGTGCAAATTATTCAATGATTCGCACCCGCTTTTGCGCGGTTTTTCGGTCTGCTATTTCACAAGACCTATCAGCGGTCTGTATGTCACGCTGCTTGACGAAATTCCCGACGGCACGGTGTATCGCATTTTGATGCGGCCGCTTTCCTTTTCAACAAGTCTTGCCATGATAAAGCCGTTTGCGGTATATTTGACCCCAAAAAAGGTTGAATCGTCTCCGTGTTCCTTTGAGGTCATTTTATAGACGGTGTGATATTTCGGAGCATCGGTGTACATTGTGCTTACAAAGCCCACAGCGTCCAGAAGCATAAAATTCATTTCTCCGTCAAATTCGTGCGTACATTCCACGAATCCGCCGCTTTTTCCCACTTCGGAGAGGTCAATCGTAAATTCCGCCTCGCGAAGAGTACTCCATGACGCCGAAGCCAGCGCGGGAATTTTGCCCCGCGCGTATCTTCGCAGACTTTCGACGCCGCCGTCCTTCGCGCTATAGCCTATAGGCACAAGCAGAGTGCCGTTTCCCTCACTTTGCTCTTCGTCCGAGGCGAGAAAATACACGTCGTCCAAGGCTGTGCTGTAGGCGAGATAGAGATACTGCCCCGCCGTCATATCCACACTTTCCTCTCCGTCAAGCACGGCAATCCCGCCGTCCGAAAAGACCGCCCTTCCGGGACTGACGGAGTATCTTCCGTCCGAAACGGCGAGCTTAAGGCTTGTTACGGAGTCGGGGACAACTCCCGCTTCAACCGCGCTGCCGACAATGCTGTTGAGCGCCGAAATATCATACTTTCCGTCGCCGCTGAGGTCGAGGGCGATTCCTCCCTCCGCCACAAGCACGCTCAGCGCGCTTTTTATGTCCTCCGCGCCGTATTCCCTGTTATCGCCGAAATAATATTTTATTTCCGCCACCTTATTCCACTCTCCTCATCATTCATTATCAATAATGCTTTCAAGCAACGGTCTTTCCCCGCAATTGCCCCGCTCTGCCCAGCGTTCTATTGCCGTAACGCGCATTTTAACGGTTTTGCGGTTGTTTCCCTGCCTACGCTCGACCTTCACAATGTCGCCGAGCGAATACGGCGCGAAGCCGCTTATAACCTCAAAATCAATCTCATCCTCAATTCTCCGCTTCGCCAAATCGCTTTTCGCCGAGCTTTCTCCCGACGCGTCCAGCCGTGAGGTCCAGCGGTATATGCCCTCCTTTTCGGAAGGAATTTCGTTCCATGAGCCTTTTTCATCGTCAACAAGATAATATCCGCCGTTAAAATAGTCCAGCACGCTGTGGCGCATTGTAACGCCGCAAATGTTGTGTCTGTCCTCCGAGAACAGGAAATCCGTTTCCTCCCCGACGAAGGTTTCAAACCGCCATTCCCGCGTTTTCCTGTCGTATACGACGCGATAGCCGCCGCAGGCGCGGTCAAGGCAGTCCTCGACAACCTCGTTCAGCGGGTTGTATACATTCCTCCAGAACACGGTTTCCTCGGCTTCAATGCCTCTTCCCGTTCCGACGCTTATGCTGTCGCCCCATACCTCATCCACAAGGGCATGAGCAAGCTCGAAGGGGGTTCCCGTCCTCTGACCGAAATTCGGGCAGGAACGCTTTGCCAGCAGCCAGTTCGGGGTTCTGCCGTAGACGCGCAGCGTTCCCTCGTCATCGTCCGCCTGCACCGACGTCACAATCGCCTGCATATCGCCCCAGACAGCAACGGTATAGTCCCTGCCGAGCAGTGTTTCCGCCATCGGGTCGTCCGCGGCGACGCCCGCTTCAAAGCTGCCTATGCCGTTGTAAAGCTCCTTATGGTACACGTCGGTTACGTTTGCCGATCTGCCCAGCAGCCCAAATTCGTAATCGTAAAAAATAATTTCCTGCTTCATTTGTCCTCCCGCGCTGTTATATACTCATTCTCAAAGCAGACCGACGCCGCCGTTCCCGCTTCCAAGCCGGCGGCGGTTATTTTAAGGCTGTTTTCGCCCTCGCGCAGCAAAAAATCGCTCATATAGCAGTCGTCGTCAAGGTAAACCGTAAAATCCCTGCCTCCGCAGCTTATGCTTCCGTTGAACAGGTCAAATTCTATGAGGCTGTATTTTCCGGCGGGAAGATTCAGCTTAAGCTCGTTTCCCGAGGTTTCGTTCAGGATTACAAGCTCGAAATTCTCTTCCCCGGACACATTTCCCACCGTCACCGTCGGATAGACCGCCTTGTCGCCCGTTACGTTCACTTTGCTTCCGGCGGTTCTTGTCGAAAAAACCGACGGAAGCTCCAGCTTCCCGCTTATCAGTGCGGTTCTTTCAAAAAGTGTGCGGAGCGTCGGCTCGGAATCGCGGAAATACGGGTAATCGCAGGTAAACTGAGCCGTATACCTTCCGTAGTCGCTGCCGTATATCTGAGCCGCGCTTAAATTGCTGACATAACATTCGGCATAGACGCTTTTCGCGCCGTCGGTCACATAGAGCCTTCCGCTGTCATGCCCTATTTTTCCGAGCATATCGTCATATCTGCGCCCCGACTCGGCGGCGTCGAAGGAGACGGTTATAATCCTTGCCGCCGGAGTTCTTGAAATTGTCCGCTGTCCGCTTCTGAACGGATAGTTCACCGCCGTCGCCGTCTGCGCCATATATCCCAGTCCCTCAACGGCGCGGAGCCTGAAGGGGGCCGAGCCGCCGCCGCCGTTCATTTTTATGCTTCCGAAGCCGTTTTCAAAAACAATTTCCATCAATCTATCCCCCTGTATCTGTTCATGGTCGCGGCGGCTTCTATGGCATATATGCTTTCGGCGGTTGTGCTTTTTGTTCCGTTTACGGAATAGGTGCTGTAGTAATTGTTCGTATTCACAACCGGCTGCGCGGGTTCTCCGATAAGCTCCGACGCGTAATTGCCGAAGCTTTCAATCATAATCCGCGCATTCTCCAAAATTGCGTCAAGTCCCTCCGTAAAGCCCTTGCCGAACTCCGCCGCGCTCACGCTGCCGCTCGCGAAAAAGCCTTCGGGGATTTCCATGCCCAAGGCTTCAAGCTCGGTTTTCATGTACTGCGTACAGTCGTCCACCGCTTCGGCAAAGTCTTCGCTGTAAAATTGACGCGCCACCGCTTTGGCAAGCTCGTTCTTCGTTTCCCACTTTTCAATATACTGCCCAAAATCCGCGTCGTCCGCCGACGCAAGAGTCTGCGCGAACACAGTTCCCTCTCTGACGTCCATTTCCGCGATGGCGTTCATGAAATCCTTTGCCGTATCCGAAGAAAAATTTTCCAGTCTGTTTCTTACAAGCTCCAGCGCGGAGCTGTAGCGGCGCAACGCGTCTATGCTCTCCTGCTGATCCGCAAGAGTATACAGCTCTGTCCGCCTATTCTCGGTTTTTCTTGCTCCGATTGAAGAAACTGTGGTTTCCGGCGTATTTATTACGCTCTTAACATAACCGCCGTTCTCCGACGCGAACGATTTAAGACGGCTTTCAAGCTTGTCGCGGCTTTCCGTTATCGGTTCAAGACTGTTTTCGATATGATCCGCGATGTCTTTGTATACGGCGGTTATGTCATCCTTCAACGCGTCGATAACCTCACGCTGACGCTCGGAATTTTCCTTAAGCTCGTCAAGATATTCGCTGTCCGCCTTTTTCTTCAGGCGCAGTCTCTCTTCATTTATGATTTCCTCTTTTTCAAGCTCGTTTTTCGCATTTGCGAGCTTTTTTTCGTACTCTCTCAGTCTTGACGCTTCATCAGCCGCCGCCTGCTCCGCTTCTATACGTTCCTTTTCTTCAAGGTATTTCCGTTCCGACTCCAGCATATCCTCCGCCAGCTCGCCGCACGCTTCCAGCACCGCGTCGGTATTTTCCGAAATACCCTCCTTAAGTCCCAGCATCAGCATTTTGCCTATTTCGTCGCGGAACACCTTCGACGGAGAATGTATGCCGAAAGCATTCTTAACCGTATTCAGAACCGACGAAGCCACGGCTGCCGCCTTTGCGTAAAGCGCCGAAGCTCCGGCGGCTATGCCGCTGCGCAGCGCGTTCATCAGATTCAGCCCCACGGAGGAATACTGTCCGCTGTATGAGCCTGCCGCTTCAGCTCCCCGTGCCGCGGCGTTTCCCGCGGCGGAAACAAGCTCTCCGGCGGCGGAAAGCAGACCGCCTGCCGCCGCCGAAGCAAGGGACGCCCCTCCGCTTGAAAACGTACCCGTACCAGAAGCTATGCCCTCTCCCGCCTGCTTCGCCGAGGAAGAAGCGGCGGAGTATATCTCCCCCGCTCCCGCCGACAGGGTCTGCACTATGGCAGACACCAGCCCTTTTGCGCCCGACGCGACGTCCGTTTTTCCGATCGCTTCGGTAATCGCTTCCAGCACTTTGTTGACTCCGCTTTCCGCATCGCCCATGCCGGCTTCGATCACATCCTTGATTTCCGCAAGTCCCGAAGCTATGCCGTCGGTGTCGAGCCTGGTTTCAATAATTATGCTTCCGTCCGCCATGCCTTCACCTCCTCAGCCTGCCGGAATCATTTCTTTGTAATTGTCTGCCAGCCGTCCGCCGAAACCGCGGTGACGTCCTCCTTGCTTCCGTTGGCATGGAAGGTGCCGCTGTAGGTATATGCGTCAAAGCTGTCGCCCTCGCTGTCGGGGATTATGCTCCATCTGCGGCTTACGGCGCTGTTGGAGCCGTTCTCGTCCTCAATGTCAACCATGACAATTTCCGCCACGGCATCATCGCCCACAAGCTCATTGTCCGCGATATTCTTTATGAGATTATGCACGGAATTTTCGCTGTCATAATCAAAGCTGTAGCTTATTGAAGGACTGTATCCCACGACGCTGTCTCTTTCAAACTCCTCGTCAACGTACTGACGGCTGTATTCCTTCGGGTTTTTGTTTGTGGTTATCTCCGTAAAATTTGTCATTCTGTAATAGGTTCCGTTCACGCCCATGAACGCCACCTTGTCGCATCTCTTTGCTATCGCCATTTTTACCCTCACTTTCTGTATATAAGCCTGCACTGCAATTGAAATCTCGCCGAGCCCATCGCGGCGGCGGCAACGAAGCCCGTATCCGTTACCTCAAGCCGCTGCGCCGTAAGCCCGTCCTCCAGCGCGGGAAGCTCCCGCGCCGAGTTCTTTTTCTCAATCCAGGCGCAAAGCCGCTCGTAAAATTCCGCGGTTTCCGTATTACGAAGCCTGTCCTCGTCGTAATATTCCCTTGAAGCAAACACAAAGGCATACTGTCTGAGTTCTCCGCCGTCAACATATTTCTTTATCGCGGGGGAAGTCGGCAGTCCTTCAAGGCTGTAGTCCCCGCTGTTTTTGCCGAGATAGTTGACGTTGAGCCACGCGCCCTCAAGCAGCGGACACTGCGCGAAAAAATCCTTAAGGCTGTCGATTATCGAAGCCATTCGTTTTCAGCTCCTTTCCGAAGGAAGCTATACTCCGGCGTACAGCATACCGCTCCAGCCGAGCCACTGCTTCACAATCCCGTAACAGCCGCTGTCGGCGTCGTCGCCGTAGCTTACGCTAAGACCGTCGTTGCTTTCGCCGGAAATGCCCCTTCTGCCTCTGTTCTCAAACAGATACTGCGCCAGCTCCGCCTCGGCATATTTTACCTCGTCAACATCGGAATCGCGGCTTCTTCCCAAGGTATAGCCTTCAATCAGCTTTTCCGCCTTGAGATCATAAAAGGCAAATTCGTCCTCGGGAATGGGATTCTGCGCGCTGTAAAGCTCCTCATATTCTCTGTACAGCATAGGCTCAGCCCTCTGCGTTTATGGCAATCGCGCCCATGCGCTTGTTCAGAATGAACACCCCGTCGTAGCTTTCCTCGAAATATATATATTTCCCCTCGCTGCCCGCACTGGGCTCGTCAAGGCGGGCAAAGGTGTACTTTTCGGGAGTGATGACCGCGCCGGGGTGAACAAGAATCATATTTATTTGCGCGGCATCGGAGGCAACGGCCCAGCCTTCGGTGAAGTCGTAGGAGGTTTTCATAAGCTCCTTGGGTACGGCTACAATCTCAACGCTGTCTATGTCGGCAATTCCCCTTTCCAATCCGCTGTCGCCGTTGTTCACGGTGCGTGTAATCTCGGAAGCGTTTTTTATCAGGGTCTTGACCGACGGAGTTACATAAAGTATTCTGCCCTTTGCGGGAACTCTCGCCTCGTCCATGTTTTCCATCATTGAATCAAACACGGAAAGCACGTTTTCCTTTGTCAGCTCTGTCCTGTCGGGAGTGTTGCCTCCCTCGACCCAAAGACGGTAAAGCTCGGAAACCGTATAGGCGTCCATTTCGGGGAACTTCTGTTCCTCATTGTAGACCTGCGTTATGTTGCTGATTGACGCCGTCATATTGGTTTCGTCTATATCCATGGGATGCACAAGCGTACTCCATTTGCGGTGATGGGAAAGCGTCTTCATTTCCCACGCGTTGTCATAGTTGCGCTTCGCCTGTTCTATTGTGTCACGATCTCCGTCAACACGACCGGTTGTCGTAATTGAAGGAATTTCAATCGTTTTCGCGTTTACCCAGCGATAACGGCTGTCGTTCTCCGTATTGTAGAGCGCGCCGAAGTTCAGAACATAAGGATACGCCTGAGCCAGACTGCCCGCATACTCGCTTGCATAGTTTATTGCTGCCATTATTTAGTCTCCTTTCTTGTTTTCGCACGTTTGTTTCTTAATCTTCCTTTGGTCTTACGCCCGTGAATTTAAAGCCAAAGTCCTTGCCGCGTCCGCTTCCCGACGGAGCCACCACTCGCGGAGCGGCGTCCGCGCCGAAAAGGAAGCCGTTTTCTTCCTTCAGCCTCTCAAGCTGCTCGGAAAGTCCTGTAAGCTTGCCGCCGTCCAAGGAAATGCCGTCCATGTTTAACAATGCCTTGACCGCCTTGTTGTTCTTTGCCCCGAAGCGGGTAAGCTCGCCGTCAAGCGCAAAATCCATCCGCGCCGCCGACAGCTCCTCCTCCAGCGCCGAAAGCTGCCGCTTAAGCTCCCCGTTTTCAAGCGAAAGCGCCTCAAGCTCCCTTTCGCCTTCGGAAATAACCTTGTCCGCGGTTTCCCCGTCAATGCCAAGCTCCTCCAAAAAATCCTTCTTCATGCCCTTCTCTCCTCTCTCAATAAAAATTTTTCAGACAGCCGATAAGCTCGCCGTCTCTCTGCGCCGCCGTCCTTCTGTCCGGCAGAGCGTAAATCCGCTGAAGCTCCCGCGCCTTTTTCCGCTTCTCCTTGTCCGGAATTTTACCCGCATCCAAGGCTCTTATCGCCATGATTTCGGAAATACGGCATTTTTCGTCAAGACCGCCAAGCAAGGCGCAGAACTTGTACCAATGCAAATCGGCCTCGCACAAATCAATTCCGTACTTTTCCATAAATGCGGCATAAATCAGCGCCGCGTCGATTTCGTAATCCAAAACAGCCCTTTTCCCTCCGCCCCCGTAAGGCAGCGCCGCCCCGTTTGCGAAACCGAGTCCGAGCCTGACCGCCGCTTCGAGCGACGGAGGCAGCTCACGGTAAACCTTCAGCATCCCCGCAATATCCCTCTTCCCCATCGCTTCAAAGAAGCCGATCCATTTTCTGAAATCGGTATCTACCGCGTAACGTTTTCCGTCGCAGAAAACGCTGTCGGGAAGCTCACCCGTAATTATGCTCACGCCCTTATCCCCCGTATTTCATCAATAACCGCGCTCAGGTCGCACATATAGCGGTTGAGACTGCGCACGGCGGATACGACTCTCCTCACGCTTTGGCTTTCGCCGAAAATTTCCCTTGCCGCACCCTCTCCGAACATACCCTCAAACATTTCACCTCCCGCCGCCGCAATTTCGGAATATATTTCGCTGACCGAGCCTTTCATATCAATTCCCGCCACTTTTTTGTAAAATTCCTCCAGCTTTTCCTCGTATGTACGCACAACCGCCGCGTCGGTATTGTCAAGCTCCCTTGAAAAATTTTCATATACAAATGTCATTCCGCTCTTCCTTTCGCGCATTTTGCCGCCCCTTCGACAATTTCTTTTCCTCTGTCCGACTTCATTCTTTCAAACCACCGCGCTCCGCGCAGTCCTTCTCCGCCCCTGTTTTCAAAATACTGCTTTCTCGCATAGTCCATGCCGTAGACGACCCTTCCCTCTCCGGGCGGAGAATATGTGTACGGGCTTGCCTTCAGCGCGCCCGTGTCATACGGCACATACGGGTCGCAAAGGCTTATAACCGCGCCGTCGATGTACCTTTGTACGCTGCCGCCCTCTTCAAGCCCATGCTCCGCTTTTATTTCCTCCGCCGTTTTTAATGTAAATCTCATTTTCCCTCCTACTCCGCGCTCAGCCGCCAATGCGGAAGGGAACCCCGCCGATTGTCCTTGACGGCGGCAATTATAAAATCGCGGCTCTTGTCGGGCTGCTCCTCCCTGTAAAGACTCGCATAATCGCCCGTGTCGGCGCTTATGTCGGCGGAGGTCATAATCCTTATGCTTCCGGCGTGCCTTTTCCTTATCCCGCTGTCATCGGCAGCGGCCGCTTCCTTCATGCTTGCCGTACCCATATAATCCTCATACTCGTACCTTCCGGAGGTTTTGTCATATCTGAAAAGTCTTATATTCCTGAGTGTCAAGCCGTTACGCCCCCTTGTGTTTCAGCTTTGGCGCGACTCTCGTCCTCGCCGAAGTACCACGCTCTGAATTCCCAAGGCTTCATAATTCCAAGCTCGACAAGCTTCACCTTTTCCTCATACTCCGTATGCCTGTCGGCGACAATGCTGTCGTCAAACTCAATACTGACGCCGCAGCTTCCTTCCGGAGCAAGTCTATAGACCGTCGCCCACACATCGGCGGCATAAACGGCTTCCTCCAGAGCGGCTCTGAGGCGGCTTTGCAAATCGCACACAAAGCAATAGCTTCTCTGCTTGGACGCGCGTATTTCTTCGGCTGTTTTCTCCGTATCGGCGGGTTCGGAAAGCGTGCCGTAAGCAAGGGAGCAATTAAATTCCGTTCTCTGCAAAATCGTGTTAAGCCCCGATTTGATTGCCTCGCTTCTGAATTCGGGCGACCATTCGCCGAAAAAGCCGCTGTCGTTTACGTCAATCGTGCGGAAAAGCTCCGTATCCGGCAGACGCGGCTTCCCGTCCGCGCCGCGCTCAAAGGCCGTGACGTCAACATAAAGTCTGCGCTTGCCGCTTCTGAATTCCCAAAGCAGATTTTCGTAAAGCTCGTCCGCCTGAGCCATAAGCTCCTCCGCTCCCGCGAACACCGCCGCTCCCAAAGGCGAGTCCGCATCCACTCTATTCGCCGACGGAGTGCGGAAAAAGCCGAATAACGGCCGCTTTACGTTTTCCAGAACCAAACTCTCCGCCAAGCCGCTCCACTCCTCAATCTCCGAAAGAGCGACTTCCCGTCCAAGCTCGCCGCGTACTTTGCTTTTGAACGCCGCGTTTTTTATTTCATATCTTCCGTGTTCAAGCTTATGATATTCCAAACGTGTATAGTAAACATCCTCCTTTTTAAGCTCCTGCGAAAATACCGCCGAGTTGACGTTTCCGCCGCTGTCCCACGAAACGGGAATGAAGCAATCGCTCCTGACAATGTCTACGGTCAGCCTTTCGCCGTCATAGTACGGCTTAAAAATCAAGCTTCCGTCCGCCAGTCCGAACTCCATTTCGCGGCGAAGTCTGCTTTGGAGAGGCCGGAACGCTTCGTCCAAAAGCTCCGCCCTCTCTCCGCCGCTGATTTTCAGCTTCATCTCCACCGTTGTGAGCCGCGCCAACTCCCCCGCTACGGCAGCCGGAAGTCCCAGTCCGCCGCGCGCCGTATAAAGCGCGCGCCACCTTCTGCGCGCCGCGTCCATTACGGAGCTGTCCCCCTTCTCGATTCCGAACGCCCTTTTAAGCTCGTCGCCCCTGCGAAAATTCCCAAGCATTCTCCAAAACCATCCTTTCAACATTTTACGCTCCCCGCTTTCTCCAAATTTCCTCCAGCGCGTATCTCACCGCGTCTATGCTGTGATTGTCGCGGTCGGGATAGCCGCCGATAATTTCGCCGCCGCGGCCGCGTTCAAATTCATACTCCGTAAATTCCTTCGCAGTATACGGGCAACGCTTGTTGTCAATCACAATTTCGTTAAGCCCGCAAAGCCACTTCATGGAATAATCCACGCTTCCCGCTCCTTTAACGGCTCCGCGTATCAAAAAGCCCGCCGACCTCAAATCGTCGATGCTTTTCGGTCCTTCGCCGCCGCTGTCGGCGGTTATCCTGTCAGTGTAGCCTATGCCCTTTTCCCGCAGCAATTCCGCAATTTTTACGTTTGGGAGCTTATTTCCGCTTATTTCGTCAAAAATGAACAGCCGCCGCTCCGACGCTATGTACCCCGCGCGGCAAAAGCGAAACGGATCGGGATACCAGCCCCAGTCAATGCCGTTGTATATTTTCCCGAAGGCGGCAATTTCGCCGTCGCTTATTTCCCTTATTGTTAAATTTTCAAATACAAGTCCGCCGCAGCCGTTGCTTTCTCCCAGATATTCATTCGCATAGGCGTCGGGCTTGACCTTTTTAAGGTATTCCGCGTCCTCGATGAATCTTTTTCCGAGCCATTCGGGAGGGACGTCAAGATATGTGCTGTGATGCACGGCTCTTCCCTCCTTCGGCACGGCTATGTACCTGTTCGCCCAATTATTCGCCGACCTCGGCGGATTGAAGGTTTTAAGCACCGTTCCGTCGCCTCCGCGGATTATGCTTTGCTCTATGCTTCGCACATTTTCCTCGGAGCCGAACTGGTCAAGCTCCTCCAGCCACAGAATACCGATATGTCCGAACGGCGGAGTTATTGACTTCAGCTTCGACGTATCGTCCGCTCCGCGGAAATATATTCTTTGCTTCGTCCGCTTCCGTATAATTTCAAGCGGGGCTTGTCTGCATTCAAATTCATCTCCAAGCCCCAAGACTTCAATTGCCCAGCAAAGCTTGGCGTAAACGCTGTCCCTGAGAGTTGCGGCCACCTGACGCATTGCCGCCGCGTGTACGTCCTCGCTGCGGCAGAGCAGTTCTGTCAGCATCAGCGCCGCAAACGACGACTTTGCGCTTCCGCGTCCTCCCTTAAGCACATATTCCCCGTGCTTTCCGGCGACAATGTCCCTGTAAATGTCAACAAAGCCCGAGCCGATAAGCTCCGCCGGTATTTTTACGGCTTTTGCCGCGGGAAGATTGCTCTCCTCTGAGGCGTATGTGTTTGTCAGATTGAAAATCGCGCTTCTGGCGCAATCCTTTTCAAACAGCTTTTCTTCGTTGTAATTTTCGATTCTCAGCCTTGCGTTTTTTATAAGGCTTTCTTCTTCACCGCTCCCATTAAAGCCCGTCAGTTCGCTTCTGCTGTTAAAGCCCAGCGCGAGGGCAAGACCCGTAAGCGTCGGAGGGCGGCGGTTTATCCTCAGCGGTTCGCCGTCGCGCCCGAATTTCTGTTCTCCGTTTTCATCGGTCAGCGGCTCACCCTCGCAGTCCCTGAAATATTCATCAATTATATCCTTGAAGCCCTTCAAATTTTATTCCCCCGCTGTGAATCCTGCTCATATACTGACCGTAGCTCAGTCCCTCGGCTCTCGCCCTACGCTGCAGCTCTCCAAGAGAATATGCCTCTATGGGCGGCTCCTTCGCGTATTCGTAGGGCGCGGGCTGCCCCTTGCGTGAAAGCAGCTTCCGCTTCAGACTGCACCTGTTGCTGCATATCTTATGTCTGCTGCTGTTTTCGGGAATCCGTTTTCCGCACACAATGCAAAACTTAACTCCCGCTCTTTTCCTCGGCGTCATACCTTTCAGCTCCTTTTCCGCTTTAATTTCCTTCAAAAGCGAACATTTGTTCGCGTTATGGTTCTATAATACCACCCCAAAAATTCAAAGTCAATCTTTTTTTTGAAAATTCCGGAGATTTTTTTTGCAAAAATACTTGACATTGTTCGCATATTTTGATATAATATTAGCTCGGTGCAGGGTTTTTTCTGCATACATTTACATTGGAGGTGAAATCATGCCAACCTTTAACCAGCTTGTCAGAAAGGGCAGGGAAACAAGCGTGTACAAATCGACCGCTCCCGCGCTTCAGAAGGGTCTTAATTCCCTCAAAAAGGCTCCCACTGACCAAAGCTCTCCGCAGAAGAGAGGCGTTTGCACAAGCGTTAAAACTCTTACTCCCAAGAAGCCCAACTCCGCGCTCCGTAAAATTGCCAGAGTTCGTCTTTCCAACGGTATAGAGGTAACGAGCTACATTCCCGGCGTAGGTCATAACCTGCAGGAACACAGCGTCGTTCTCATCCGCGGAGGCAGAGTAAGGGATTTGCCCGGCGTAAGATACCACATCATACGCGGTACCCTTGACGCTGCCGGCGTTGCCAAGAGAATGCAGAGCCGCAGCAAATACGGCGCAAAGCGTCCGAAGAAGTGATTTATCCCCGCAGAAAGCGGAAATAGTGCGACTGCGGATTTATATATATTTGTTGTTGCACTGACGGCTTAAACAGCCGAGTACCTGTGAATTCATCAAATCTTAATGAAGGAGGGAAGACAAGTGCCAAGAAGAGGTTTTGTTTCCAAACGTGATGTTCTGCCCGATCCCGTATACAACGATAAGGTCGTAACACGTCTTATCAACAACATTATGCTGGACGGCAAGAAGGGCGTTGCTCAGAAAATCGTTTATGACGCCTTTGATATTATTCGCGAGAAATCCGGCAAGGATCCGCTTGAGGTTTTCCACGCGGCAATGGACAACATTATGCCTGTGCTTGAAGTAAAGGCAAGGCGCGTGGGCGGCGCAACGTATCAGGTTCCCATGGAAGTTCGTCCCGAACGCCGTCAGACTCTCGGTCTGCGCTGGCTCACAACCTACAGTCGGGCTCGCAACGAAAAAACGATGCGCGAGCGTCTTGCGGGCGAAATTCTTGACGCCGTGAACAATATGGGCGGCGCGGTCAAGAAGCGCGAAGATACCCACAAGATGGCAGAAGCCAACAAGGCTTTCGCTCACTACCGTTGGTAGAGAGCGCGGTCGCGGTCTGAATGACTCGACATAAAATAACCAATAATAGCATTATCCAAAGGAAGGAGGATAATCATGCCAAGAGAGTACAGCTTGGAAAAAACACGTAACATCGGCATAATGGCGCATATTGATGCCGGTAAGACAACAACAACCGAAAGAATTCTCTATTATACAGGTAAAACTCATAAAATCGGCGAGGTTCATGAAGGAGCCGCGACAATGGACTGGATGGAGCAGGAACAGGAAAGAGGAATCACAATCACTTCCGCCGCCACAACAGCCTTCTGGAAGCAGCACAGAATCAACATCATAGATACCCCCGGTCACGTTGACTTCACGGTTGAAGTTCAGCGTTCTCTCCGTGTACTTGACGGCTCTGTCACGGTTCTCTGCGCGAAGGGCGGCGTTGAACCTCAGTCGGAAACAGTCTGGCGGCAGGCGGACAAGTACCATGTTCCCCGCATGGCCTATGTAAACAAAATGGACATCATGGGTGCGGACTTCTTCAATGTTGTCAAGATGATGAAGGATCGTCTCAAGTGCAACGCCGTCCCGATTCAGCTTCCCATCGGAGCTGAGGACACCTTTAAGGGTATTATCGATCTCGTTGAAATGAAAGCTTATGTCTACTACGACGACCTCGGAAAGGATATTCGTCAGGAGGAAATTCCCGAAGATATGCTTGAACTTGCTCAGCAGTACCATGAGGAAATGGTTGAGCACGTTGCCGAAATGGACGAGGATCTCATGATGAAATATCTTGAGGGCGAGGCTCTTACTGTTGATGAGATTAAGAGCTGTATCCGCAAGAGCACCATCGCAAACGAGATGGTTCCCGTAACCTGCGGAACCTCCTACAGAAACAAAGGTGTTCAGAAGCTGCTTGACGCTATAATCGACTATATGCCCTCTCCCCTTGACGTGCCTCACATAAAGGGAATAAATCCCGAAACCGATGAGGAAGAGGAGCGTCCCTCCAGCGACGATGCGCCCTTCAGCGCACTTGCCTTCAAAATTATGACAGACCCGTTCGTGGGTAAGTTGGCATTCTTCAGAGTTTATTCGGGAACCGTTGACACAGGCTCATACGTTCTCAACAGCTCCAAGGGTCAGAAGGAACGTATGGGGCGTATACTCCAGATGCACGCTGACAAGCGTACCGACCTCGAAAAGGTGTACAGCGGCGACATTGCCGCCGCCGTAGGTCTTAAAAATACCGGCACGGGCGACACGCTCTGCGACGAAAAGGCTCCCATCATTCTCGAAAAGATGGAATTTCCCGACCCCGTTATCAGCGTCGCCATTGAACCCAAGACCAAGGCCGGTCAGGAAAAAATGGGCATAGCTCTCGCAAAGCTTGCCGAGGAGGATCCCACCTTCAAGACATACACCGATCAGGAAACCGGTCAGACCATTATTTCCGGCATGGGCGAGCTGCATCTTGAAATCATTGTTGACCGTCTGCTCCGCGAATTTAAGGTCGAAGCAAACGTCGGAAAGCCGCAGGTTTCCTACCGCGAAACAATTCAGAAGTCCGTCAAGATCGAGCATAAATATGCCCGTCAGAGCGGCGGTAAGGGTCAGTACGGTCATGTATTCATCGAAATTGAACCCCTTGAACCCGGAAAGGGATACGAATTTGTCAACAAGATTGTCGGCGGCGCTATTCCCAAGGAATATATTCCCGCCGTTGACGCGGGTATTCAGGGCGCTATGCAGTCCGGCGTGCTCGCGGGCTATAATGTTGTTGATGTTCGCGTAACTCTGTTTGACGGCTCCTATCATGAGGTTGACTCTTCGGAAATGGCGTTTAAAATTGCCGGTTCAATGGCTTTCAAGGAGGGCTGCCGCAAGGCTGACCCCGTCCTGAAGGAACCCATAACCAAGGTTGACGTAACCGTTCCCGAGGAATATATGGGCGACGTAATCGGCGACCTTTCGTCCCGCCGCGGCAGGATTCTCGGCATGGACGATATAAACGGGACCAAGCAAATCAGCGCCTATGTTCCCCTCAGCGAAATGTTCGGCTACGCAACGGATTTGCGCAGCAAAACTCAGGGACGCGGCGCCTATACCATGACTCCCGACCATTATGAGCCGGTTCCCAAAAATATTATGGACGATATTATCAGCGCGCGTGCAAAAAAAGACTGATTTTTGTCCCGCAACCAATGAATAAATTTCAATATTTGTTAAAAAAAAGTATTGATTTTTATGCGATTATAAAGTATAATGAAATTACACGAATAAAAAAATCATAAAGGAGGCAATTTTACAATGGCTAAGGAAAAATTTGAAAGAAACAAGCCGCACGTAAACATTGGCACAATCGGTCACGTCGATCACGGCAAGACAACACTTACGGCTGCAATCACAAAGGTTCTCGGTATGAAGGGTCAGGCTAAATATACTGCCTACGACCAGATTGACAAGGCTCCCGAGGAAAAAGCGCGCGGAATCACAATTTCCACCGCCCACGTTGAGTACGAAACGGACAACCGTCACTATGCTCACGTTGACTGCCCCGGCCACGCCGACTATGTTAAGAACATGATTACCGGCGCTGCGCAGATGGACGGCGCTATCCTCGTTGTTTCCGCAGCGGACGGCGTTATGCCCCAGACCCGCGAGCACATTCTGCTTGCCCGTCAGGTTGGCGTTCCCTACATTGTTGTATTCATGAACAAGAGAGATCAGGTTGACGACGACGAGCTTCTTGAGCTTGTTGAAATGGAAGTGCGCGACCTTCTCACGGAGTACGAATTCCCCGGAGACGACATTCCGATTATCTGCGGCAGCGCTCTTGAGGTTCTCGAAAGCGATTCCACAGACATCAACGACCCTGTTTACAAGCCCATTCTTGACCTTATGGACGCTGTTGACAGCTATATTCCCACGCCTCAGCGCCCCACCGACGCTCCCTTCCTTATGCCTGTTGAGGACGTATTCTCCATCACAGGCCGCGGTACTGTTGCGACCGGTCGTGTAGAGCGCGGTACTCTCAAGATGAGCGACGAGGTTGAAATCGTCGGTCTTACCGATGAAAAGCGCAAGGTTGTCGTTACGGGTATCGAAATGTTCCGCAAGCTCCTTGACAGCGCTGAAGCCGGTGACAATATAGGCGCGCTTCTCCGCGGCGTTCAGAGGAACGAAATTGAAAGAGGTCAGGTTCTTGCTAAGCCCGGCACCATTCATCCCCACACAAAGTTTTCCGGTCAGGTTTACGTTCTGACAAAGGAAGAGGGCGGCCGCCATACTCCTTTCTTCAATAATTATCGTCCTCAGTTCTATTTCAGAACAACTGACGTTACAGGTGTTATTACCCTTCCCGAGGGCGTTGAAATGTGTATGCCCGGCGATAACGTAAAGATGGACGTTGAGCTTATCACTCCCATCGCTATCGAAGAGGGACTTCGCTTCGCTATCCGCGAAGGCGGCAGAACAGTCGGCTCCGGCGTTGTATCTTCGATTAACTCCTGATTTAACAAATAAGCTTAAACATAAAACAGACCGCTTGCCGGTCTGTTTTTGTGTATCCGTATAAAAAATTTACAAAATCTACTTTAAATTTTCTTCAGTTCTATTATATTCATAATAGCGTCCACGGCTTTATCCACACCGAAGTAGCTGCTGTTGATGCAAACGTCATAGCCGCGCGTGTCTCCCCACTTAATGTCGCTGTAGTAATTATGGTAGAGCTTCCTTTTGGCGTCAACCTTTTTCATCATTTCCACGGCCTTGCGCTCACTGACATTGTAAAGCTCGGAAATGCGCTTTGCCTTGTCCGCTTTTTCGGCACGGACAAATATGCGTAAAGCATTGGGATTTTTTCTCAGCAAATACTCGGCGCAGCGTCCGACAACAACAAAGGATTCGCCTTCGTCGGCTTTTTTTCTGATAAATTTGAAAATTTTATGCGCCAAATTTTCTTCCAAGGAATTGGAATAATCTCCGACTCTGCGCGATAAAAGCTTGTTTACGGGTTTTTCATCGTAGGAATTGATATAGCGTTTAACCGCTTGCGGATCATATCCGCGCTCCTCAAGCGTTGGCATATCAAAAAACATTTCCTTGTCGTAAAGCGGAATTTCCAGCCTGTCCGCAAGACCTTGCGCAATGCTGTGTCCGCCGCTGCCAAATTCACGCGCAACCGTGATAATGATTTGTTTCTCCATTTCCCATCCCTCCGTTTATATATATTTTACAAAAATACAAATCATGGCAATTGTCACGACAATAATTGTGGCAGGGGCGCAATATTTACAATATTTTCCCCAGCCTATGGGATAGCCCTCCTTAATTGAAACAGACGTGCCGACAACATTTGCCGAGGCGCCTATCGGGGTTGCGTTTCCGCCGACGTCGGCTCCGAGCGACAACGTCCAGGCAAGCACCCCAATGTCCAAACCCTGCGTTTCCGCAATAGAGCGTATTACGGGAACCATGGTCGCCGCAAACGGAATGTTGTCCACAAACGCGCTTGCCACGGCGGAAAGCCAAAGTATGACCGCAATGATGATGTGCGGATTTCCTCCGCTTATTTTGCCGATAAAATCGGCGACAATGTCAAGCACACCCGTCTGTTCCAGTCCGCCCACGGAAACGAACAGCCCGATAAAAAACAGCAAAGTTTTATAATCTATATGCTTTATAACATATTTCACCGCACCGAAGCCGACGGTTATCCACATCGCAATGAGCATCACAGCCGCAATAACCGCGCCGATAAAAGCAACGGAAAGCTTTGTTTCCGAGTGAGTTACGAGAAGCAAAACCGCCGCCGCAAACACGCCAGCCGAAGCGGCAAACGCTTTTTTATTGGTAATTGCCGCCTTAGGGTCGGGATAAACTATATCCTTTGGGCGCTGTTCTTCGCTTTTTTTGAGCTGTCTGCGAAAGCACAGCCAGAAATAAATCACCGTAAATATAAAACCGATGCCGACAATAACTCCCGTATTCGTCAGGAAATCGAAAAATGTAAAGCCCAGCGAGGTTCCGATTATGATATTCGGCGGATCGCCGCACATTGTGGAGCTTCCGCCGAGATTCGCGCAAAATATCTCGGAAATAATCATCGGTGTGGGATTAAATTTAAGTACCCTTGCAAGCTCAACTGTGACGGTCGCAAGGAAAAGTACGACGGTTATACTGTCAATAAACATAGCCAGAATGCCCGACATGAACATGAAGCATATAAAAATCGGCACGGTGTGGTAGTTAACCGCCTTTGCCAGCGTCAGGCAGAGCCAGCGGAAAAAGCCCGCCTTTCCCATGCCTTCGACCATAATCATCATTCCGGCAATAAAAATTATTGTCGCCCAGTTTATTCCGACCGAGGTGCTTTCCTCCGCTCCGACCCAGAAGCCTTTAGTGAATATGCTTGCGAAATTCAAAGTTTCCGCCACGGCTCTGCCGCTGCGCATACACAGTCCGAACACCAGAGCCAAAACCAAGCCGCCGCTTACAAGCGTCACGTATTGCCTCTCAAATTTTTCGAGTACAATCATTATGAACATTGCGATAAATATAATGATTGCAATCAATTGTGCTGCCATAAAAATGTCATATCCTTTCAATGTCGTTTACACCTTTGTAAGCTGTTTTTACAACCCATGATATATTAGCAGATATTGAAGGATTTTGCAACAGTATGGCGAAGTTGTTCACAATTTATTCACAAAACTATCGCCGCCGCATCACATTGAAAGCGCTTTCCCGATTGGCTCGCGGATTATCAAGCTCGCGCGGGAATCGGCGGAGGTGGGGGTTTTGTTTATCAGCACAAGCTCATCTCCGCGGAAATAATCAATAAGTCCCGCGGCGGGATAGACGTTTAGCGACGTTCCGCCGACAATCAGAACCTCGGCTTCTCTTATAGCCCTGACGCTGCGCTCGATTACGGAGCTGTCAAGCCCTTCCTCGTAGAGGACGACGTCCGGCTTTATGACTCCGCCGCACTCGCAGCGCGGTATGCCCTCGCTTTCGGCAACGGCTTCGACGCCATGGAATTTTCCGCATTTTTCACAGTAATTGCGCAGTACGCTGCCGTGCAGCTCCAGCACATTTACACTGCCCGCCTTTTGGTGCAGTCCGTCAATATTCTGAGTTATGACCGCCCGCAGCTTCCCCTCGCGCTCCAGCCGCGCCAACGCAAGATGTGCGGCATTCGGCTCGGCATTCAGGCAAAGCATTTTGTCCCTGTAAAAACGGAAAAACTCCTCCGTCGCGGCACGGTAAAAGCTGTGGGAAAGTATTGTCTCGGGCGGATAGTCGTACTTTTGATTATAAAGCCCGTCCTCGCTGCGGAAGTCGGGGATTCCGCTCTCCGTGGAAACTCCCGCTCCGCCGAAAAATACTATATTATCGCTTCCGTCAATTATTGCCTTCAGCTTTTCATTCATACAAGCCGCCCTCTTCGTTCAAATATATTCCGTCAATGTATATCGCACGGCTGTCGGCGCCCGTTTCAAGACACTTCCCGCAGCTGTCGCAGATTTTATTCGGGTCGAGATCGCAGCGACTGCACTCTCCGCAGTCGTCGCAGACCTTCGTCTCGTCAAGCAAACACAGCTTCATCGCAACTCACGCTCCCTATTACATACATTATACACCTTCGGGAACAATTTGTAAACAGCTTATTGAGGAATTTTTACGGTCTGCCCGACATATATCATAAGTCCGTCCATCTCGTTAAAGGAAGCGATTTTTCGCACAAATTCGCGGGTATCCTTATCCTCCGGCTTGTATTTTTCGGCAAGGCTCCAGAGCGTGTCGCCGCTGCTGACGGTAACCGTAATCGCATCGCTGCCGGAGGCTTCGGTCAGATTCATCTTAAACACTCCGCATACAGCAAGCCAAAAAATCACGGTCGCGGCAATGAGCGCGGCTCTTCTCCGCTGACGGTTAAGCTCCGCTTCCCTCCTTGCTCTTTTAATTCTGCGAATTGTCGCATACTCCATTGTCATTTAAATCATCCTCCGTCCGTTTTTGAACATTTGTTCGCCTTATATCTACAGTATATCAGAACATTTGTTCGCTGTCAAGACTTTTTTAAAAAATTTTAGAACAAATGTTTGCATTTTTGAAAATTATATGTTATAATGATTTCAAGGAGATGAGAATTATGCCAAACTACGAAAAGCAGCAGGAAATTATTGCATATATAAAGCATTATTCCGAAGCGAACGGATATCCTCCGACGGTGCGCGAAATCGGAGAAGCTGTCGGGCTGAATTCGCCTTCCACGGTTCACGGCTATCTCAAACGGCTTGAACGCGACGGAAGGCTTGAGAAGGACGAAGGCAGCTCCCGTGCGCTCAGGCTTAAGGGCGCGGGCATGGGGGAACGGGAATTTCTTGAGGTTCCCGTTATAGGGCGCGTCAGCGCCGGAACGCCGATTTTGGCGGAAGAAAATTTCGAGCGCACCTTTCCGTTGCCGATGGACTTTGCTAAAAACGCCGATTTGTTTATGCTGCGCGTTCAGGGCGAAAGCATGGTAAACGCGGGTATTTTCGATGGTGACTACGTCATTGTTTCTCAGCAGCAGGTTGCCGCGAACGGAGAAATTGTCGTCGCTCTTATCGAGGACAGCGCAACCGTCAAGACCTTTTACAAAGAGAACGGGCATTTCCGTCTTCAGCCGGAAAACGATTATATGGAGCCTATTATTGTCAATGAACTGAGTATTCTCGGCAAGGTCGTCGGCGTATTCAGAAGTCTGCTTTAGAATTTCCGAAAGCCGCAGGGTTTAAGTAGCATAAAAATAAGGCTCCGGCGTGAGGGTCGCCGGAGCCTTTATATTAATGGGAGTAATCCCCCTTGTTTTTATTGCGCCGTAACGGTTTTCGCCGCGCAAAGCGGCTTCATGCTCTCCATGCTTTCCCAAGCAAATACCTTTACGGTTTTAACTCCCTCCGCAGGCAGGACAGCTTCGCCGTTTTCAATGGCGGAAACGGAAATTACTCCGCCGTCGCCGAAGCCGACCGCAAGGAGGGCATTGTTTGAAAATACGTCCTCCGTTTCAACCGTAACGGTAATTATCTCCGCTTCTGTTTCCCCATCGGTTTCGGTCGTAAGCTTGACGCCCGTGATTTCCGGCACGGGGCCTGTGCTGTTGTAATGTATT
>CAZICW010000016.1:0-32454 GCA_964537995.1 uncultured Oscillospiraceae bacterium | reverse complement strand
TTATAAATCTTCCGTCGGCGTATCCCGTGCTTGAGCCGTAGCGCACAACGCTCCAGCCCTGCCATTCGCCGAGTACCGTAATCCTTGCTCCGTTCGGAATACGAGCTATTACGGCGGAGGAGAGATCGGGCTTGCGGCGAAGATTAAGATTGCCGTAGGTCGTGCGAACAAGCCCTTCTCTCGGAGCGGCGGCATTTATGAACGGCACTCCGAAGTATTGAGTGATTGAAAGAACAAGATTACGCGCGATATTTTCAATGTTGTTCTTTATCCAATCGGCATCCTTCGCATTGTCGTGATAGCCAAGCTCCAGCAGAACTGCCGGAGCGCGAGTCTGACCAACCTCGCCTATGCTTGTCGTTGCCAAGGCGCGAACGAGCGACGGATCAGGGTAGACCGACTTCATATTTTCCGCGAAAATTTCCGCCGCCCGCCGACCGTTTGCGCTTCCGCGCGCGTAATATACGTCTACGCCACGCTTTGAGCCATACTGACCCTCCGGCGCGGCATTGGAGTGAAGCGCGACATGGAGATCGTAATTTCCTCTGTTTGACTGTGCTATAGACTGCGCCGCCGTCATATCGGTATCGTTTCGGACATAGCTTATTCCGCTCGATGTGAGATACGGTTCCATAGCGTCGGCAATCAGATTCATGTAATATTCCTCGTTGCCGCCGTTTACATAGGGATTAAATTCCTGCGCGGACGGACTGAGATAAATTATGGGCATAAAAAATCACCTCACGCCAATATATGAGATGATTTTTATTATTGACACAATTTTTAGCGGGGAAGCATAACCACGGCGCCCCAAAACACGGCAAAAAGCGCTCAATAATTGCTTATCCGCTGCCGCCGCTAAAGCTTTTCTATAAAATCCCGCACCCATTTGTCCCAAAGCGTCCATTCGTGAGCGCCGACATCCTCGGTGTAGCTGTAGTCAAGCGGAAGCGAACGCATAAAATCGGCGAACGCACGGTTTTCCTTAAGCATAAAATCGCTGTCACCGCAATAGTGATAAATCCGCGGCTTACATTCCGAGCTTGACATATCCTTTGCCAGACGGTACAGATCATGCTCGCTGTCCTTTAGGTCGGAGGTGCCGCAGATAACGGTTGTAAGGTCACGGTTCTGCCGCGCAATATTCACAATATCGCAGGCAGGAGAAAACGCTCCGATAACGCTGTAGCTTTCGGGATTGCGTATGCCGATTTTAAGCGCTCCGTAGCCTCCCATGGAAAGTCCGGCAATCGCGGTTTGCTCACGCGGCGGATTCAGTCCGAACTGAGTTTCAAGAAAATGCGGCAGCTCGTTTACGATATAGGAATAGTACTTTTCTCCCGTCATTACCATATCCGTATAAAAGCTCCGCCCGCCGTCCGGCATGACAACCGCAATATCCTTGCCGCTTACATATTGGGCAACAGACGACAGGCTGAGCCAAGAACCGTAATACTGCTGATAGCCGTGCAGCAAATAAAGCACATTCGGCTGACGAAGCCGTTTATCCGGTAAAATAAGGTTGAAGGAGGTGTCGTTCGAGAGCATCATTGAACGAAAATTACAGGTGAGAATCGCCATTTAAAATGTCCTTTCTAAAATGTCAGCCTTTGTCAACAAGCAGCTTATTGACCTCGGCAATAAAGGTGGTTGCGTCGGTAAACTGACGGTACACGGACGCAAAGCGAACATAGGCGACTTCGTCAATGTCCTTTAGGTATTCCATAACCTTTTCGCCTATATCGTTCGTCGTAACCTCACGTTCGAGGGAATTTTGAATCGACCCTTCGATTTTGTCGGCTATTTCGTCGATTTTTTCCGACGGCACGGGACGCTTTTCACAGGCGCGCGTAATTCCGCGGATAAGCTTGTCTCGGTCGAAAAGCTCACGGGTTTTATCCTTCTTGATTACCATAATGGGAAGGGTTTCCACCTTTTCGTAGGTTGTAAAACGCCCCTCGCATTTCATACATTCACGGCGGCGACGGATTGCTCCGCCCTCGTCTGTGGGACGGGAATCTATAACCTTGCTGTCGCGGTAGCCGCAGTAGGGACAACGCATATTAATTCCTCCTTTTAGCTTTCGGTTTGTATTACTGTTTGTTTTCGAGAGCGGTTATTTTATCCACTCTTTTTTGATGACGCCCGCCCATAAACTCGGCAGACATATAGGCGTCGAGAATTTCCTTCGCAAGCTCGGGCGAGGTTGTTCTGCCGCCGAGAGAAATGGCGTTGGCGTTGTTGTGCTGTTTGACCAGACGGGCAATCTCAACCGACGGACAAAGTCCGCAGCGGATTCCCTTTATTTTGTTTGCCGCAATGGATATTCCGACCCCCGTACCGCAGCAAAGCACGACGAAATCCGCGTTGCCCTTAAGGTATTCCGCGCAGCCCTTTTCCGCGTAATCTATGTAGTCCACGCTTTCCTCGCTGTCGGTTCCGCAGTCAATGACAGTATGCCCCTTTTCCCGAAGATAGGCGATAAGCTCTTGCTTTAGGGCGTAGCCGCCGTGGTCTGCCGCAATTGAAATTTTCATGCTGTATTATCCTTTCTTTATTAAACTGCGTCTTTCCTCGCGCTCACGTTCCGCTTGCGGCTTTCGCAAATAAACCGCTTCAAGCTTCTCGGGAGAGACAGTATTTTCATTCAGCGCGGCAAAGCATACCGACGCCGCGCTTTGCAAACAATGTTTAGGCGGAGCAAACAACGCTTTATTTCCCATAATTTCCGAAATACGCTCCCTGTATACCTTAACGCCGTCGCCGACAAAAATAGCTTTTTCTTTAATTTCGGAGCAAAGAGAGGAAATGTCCTTTGCGGAAGGAGGAAAAAGCTCTGAAAGAATATCGCTGCTGTATTTGTATGCCGCGCAGTAAACCTGATTCCGCCTTGCGTCCATTATGGGAACGACAAGCGCGTCGGTAGGCGCAATATTATACGCAAGAGCCGTCAGCGAAGAAACGCCGACGCACATCTTCCCGCAGGCGTAGGCAAGTCCTTTCACCGTTCCTATGCCTATTCTCAGCCCCGTAAACGAGCCGGGGCCGTTGCTTACGGCAAAAATATCAATGTCACTGACGGAGAGCGATGCTCCCTTAAGACAATAATCAATCATCGGCATGATTGTCTGCGAATGAGTCAAACCGTTTGTAAAGCTGACCTCGCCTACGATTTCATTTTCGCTCATCACTGCCGCGGACGCCGTAAGCGCGGAGGTGTCAATCCCCAAAATTTTCATTGAAATTCGCCTCCCGTAATCTCGATAAGTCTTTCATTTTCGGATTTATCGGTTCTTGAAATTGTGACAATGATTTTGTCGTCAGGCATAAATTCCATGAAATCGTCCGCCCACTCTATAAGGGAAAAGCCGTTTTCAATTTCATCTTCAAAGCCTATATCGAACAACTCATCGGGGCTGTTCAAACGATAGAGGTCATAATGATTAACGGTTACGCTTCCGTCGTAACGGTGCATAAGCGTGAAGGTAGGGGAGGAGACCCCCTTTTCTATGCCGAATGCCGAAGCAAAGCCGCGCGTAAAGGCGGTTTTCCCCGCGCCAAGCTCTCCGATTAGGCAGATAACCCTCGGCGGAGCAAGCCTTCCCGCCAAGCTTCTCGCAATTTCTTCGGTTTCGGAAGCGCTTTGTGAAATATACTTTAACATGAACTGTATATACTCCATACTCAGAATAAGCCTGTTATGGCTCCGTTTTCGTCAATGTCGATTTTTTCCGCCGCGGGATGCTTCGGAAGCCCCGGCATAACCATAATGTCACCTGTCAGCATAACAACAAAGCCTGCGCCCGCGCTTATTCTTGCTTCGCGCACAGTTATTCGGAAATCCTTGGGCCGGCAAAGCAACGACGGATTGTCGGAAAGAGAATACTGCGTTTTCGCCATGCAGACGGGAAGCCCGTCAAAGCCCTGCGCGCTGAACTCATCAATAGCCTTTTTCGCGGCAGGAGTGAAGTCAACGCCGTCCGCTCCGTATATTTCCTTCGCTATGGTTTCGACCTTCTCATAGTAGCTGCTTTCGAGAGAATAAATCGGCGCGTAGCGGCTTTCCTTTGTTTCAAGCGTGGCAAGAACCTTTTGCGCCAATTCGATTCCGCCCTCGCCGCCTCTTGAAAATACATCGGATACGGCAAATTCCGCTCCGTTTCTGCGGCAGCAGTCTTCAATTATTTTAAGCTCCCTTTCCGTGTCGGCAGGGAAACGGTTAATCGCAACCACGCAGGGAAGTCCGAACTTTGTCATATTTTCAATGTGCTTTTCGAGATTGGGCAAGCCCCTTTCAAGAGCCTGTGTGTTTTCCTCGGATAGCTTATCCTTGGAAACACCGCCGTTGTATTTAAGCGCGCGACAGGTTGCCACAAGCACCGCCGCGTCCGGCTTAAGTCCCGCTTCACGGCATTTTATATCAAGGAATTTTTCCGCGCCCAAATCGGCGCCGAAGCCCGCTTCCGTCACAACATAATCTCCGAGCTTCAGCGCAAGGCGGGTCGCAATTACGCTGTTGCAGCCGTGGGCAATATTTGCGAAGGGGCCGCCGTGCATAATGCAGGGCGTATTTTCCAGTGTCTGTATAAGGTTTGGCTTTATCGCGTCCTTCAGAAGCAGCGTCATTGCTCCCTCTGCCTTTAAATCCGCAGCAGTAACGGGATTTCCGCTTCTGTTATAGGCGACGATTATTTTCCCGAGGCGCTTTTTAAGATCGTTCCTGTCCGAGGCAAGGCAGAGAATAGCCATAATTTCCGACGCAACGGTTATCATAAAGCCGTCCTCTCGCGGGAAACCGTTTACCTTCCCGCCAAGGCCGACGACAATTTCGCGCAGCGCACGGTCGTTCATGTCCAAAACGCGCTTGTGAGTTATACGCCGTACATCTATGTCAAGCTCGTTTCCGTGGTGAATATGATTGTCTATCATTGCGGATAAAAGATTGTGCGCCGAAGTTATTGCGTGCATATCGCCGGTAAAGTGAAGATTTATATCCTCCATCGGCAGCACTTGGGCATAACCGCCTCCGGCGGCACCGCCTTTGATTCCCATAACGGGCCCGAGCGACGGCTCGCGCAAAGCTATCACGGCGTTTTTTCCAAGGCGGCAGAGCGCCTGTCCCAGCCCTACGGTTGTTGTTGTTTTTCCTTCTCCCGCGGGAGTAGGATTTATCGCGGTCGTAAGGATAAGCTTTCCGTCGGGTCTGTCCTTGACACGTTCAATCAGATTTTCGCTGAGCTTTGCTTTATACTTTCCGTAAAATTCAAGCTCATCCTCCGTAATTCCGATTTTTTCGGCGACTTTTGCTACAGGCTCCGGCTTTGCCTTCATTGCAATTTCAATATCTGTCAGCATTGCTCAACTTCCTTTTATCAAACTTTACTTTATTTTAACATATATTCCTTTTTAATTCAAGAACTTTTCTGCAATAAAGGAAAAAAGTTGTTGAAAATTTTTTTGATTGGTGATATAATGTAAAATGTGATAGTTTGTTAAGGAGGAAAATTCCGTGAAAATATTGATTGTTGACGACGAAAAGCTGCTTGTAAAGGGAATAAAGTTCAATCTTGAGCAAGACGGCTACGAAATTGAAACCGCCTACGACGGCGAGGAAGCGCTGAAGCTCGCGAGGGATAAGAGCATTTCTCTTATAATCCTTGATCTTATGCTTCCGAAAATCGACGGAATAACCGTTTGCCAGAAGGTCAGGGAATTTTCAAATGTGCCGATAATCATGCTGACGGCAAAGGCGGAAGATATGGATAAAATCCTGGGGCTTGAATACGGGGCTGACGACTACCTTACGAAGCCCTTTAATATTCTTGAGCTCAAAGCAAGAATAAAGGCGATACTGCGCCGAAGCTCCGCTTCGTCCGACCCCGCGCGCAGCACCGTTTCCGCCGGAGATGTGGAGCTGGATTACAATCTCCGCCGTATTCGTGTCGGTGAGCGCAGCATAGAGCTTACAAGCAAGGAATTTGATCTTTGTGAGCTGTTGGTTTCAAATCCGGGAAAGGTTTATTCAAGAGAAAATCTCCTTGATATAATATGGGGCTACGATTATCCCGGCGACATACGCACCGTTGATGTACACGTTCGCCGTCTGCGTGAAAAAATCGAGCCGAATGCCGCCTCGCCCAAATATATACTCACCAAATGGGGGGTAGGTTATTATTTTAAAGAAAATTAGAGAAGCCTTTCACAGCATACGGTGGCGCATCGTTGCGACATATTTCCTGCTTTTTGCCGTTACATTGGTATTTATAAGCATTTATATTGTCAGCTCAATGCGCAGCTATACCCTCAAACAAAAAGAGGTTCAAGTGCTTGGGCAGGCGAACGTAATCGCCGGATACATCGCACAGTATCAGGATTTAAGCGAAGACAGCATAAATTTTCTGCTTCAGCAACAGCAGCTCGGCAGCGGCGGCCGTGTGCTTATGCTGGATTGCGATGCCGCCGTAACCTTCGATTCCAACAACGGAATTATGCAGGGCAAGCTGATGATAACGCCGATTGTGCTTGACGCTCTGCGCGGCAATAATACCGCTGAGGAGGGCGAGGATGCAACCGGCGAACTTATTATAAATACCGCCGTACCCGTAATGAAAGATAAAAACGTTGCGGGAGTAATATACTACCAAGCCTCGGGAACCGAAATTGACGAATATGTGGATCAAATTAAAACGATTCTTATTATGCTTTCGATTGTGGTCTGTGCCATCATAACAATTGTGAGCTTTATAACCGCGGGCATAATAACCGAGCCTATACGCCACCTGACAAAGCAGCTTGAAGATATGTCCGAAAACAATCCCGAGGGGAAGCTGGAGCTTCACGGCAAGGGAGAAATCGGCACTCTTGTGAGCAGCTTCAATAAAATGACAGGCAAAATTAAGGCTCAAGAGGAAAAGAGGCAGGAATTTGTTTCCAATGCTTCACATGAGCTTAAAACTCCTCTCAGCTCAATCAAGCTTATTGCCGATTCTCTGCTCAATGCTCCCGACGCCTCACGCGAAACCGTTGAAGAATTTCTCAGAGATATGAACATTCAGGTTGATCGCCTGACGCGCATTGTAAATAAGCTCCTGACACTGACAAAAATGGACAGCAGCTCAAATGTTGCGCGGCTGGATTTCAATGTTCTCAATCTCAGCGAAATCTGCTCCAATGTCGTAAAGGCGCTGCGTCCACTTGCGGAACAGAAAAACATCACCCTTGATTTCTTCAGTTCGGGAGCAATATACTCAAAGATCGAAAAGGATCGCCTTTGGGAAGCTATATATAATATCCTTGACAACAGCATAAAATACACTCCGCAGGGCGGAAAGGTTACAATGGACGTTTCAAAGGAAAACGGAAATGCCATAATAACCGTTGAAGATACGGGCATCGGTATAGCTCCCGATGAAATGTATAAAATTTTTGACCGCTTTTATCGTGTTGATAAGGCGCGCGCCCGTGAAACGGGCGGAACAGGGCTCGGACTTTCGATTGCGCTCACCGCCGTAGAGCTTCATGGCGGAAATATTCAAGTCGAAAGCGAGGAAGGTAAGGGAAGTAAGTTCATAATTATAATCCCTATTACGTTTAAGTGAGGAATTGCCGATGAAAAGAGCATTATCATACCTGCTGATAGCAGCGCTTGCTTTCATAGTGCCGATTTTTTCCTTCTCTGCCTGCGACAGCGACAGCGCAAGCTATACCGTTTATTATAAAAACGCCGACGGTGACAAGCTTTTGAGCGAAAAGCGAAAAATGGAAAACGGCAAAACAGCCACTAAAGAGGAAACGGTTGAGTTCCTGATTGACGAGCTTACAAAAAGTCCGAAAACCGATGGAGGAATAAACGTTCTTCCAAACGGCACAATTTTGCTTGATGTAACAATTACAGGCAAAACCGCAACCGTGAATATATCCGACGACTACTATCTGAACAGAGACGTCGACGAACTGCTTGCCCGCGTCGCTATTGTGAACACGCTTTGCGGCATTGACGGAATCAGCAATGTTCGTATCAAGATCGAAGGAAAGGCTCTTGTATCCACTATGACCGGAACGGAAATAGGTCTGCTGCGCCGTAGCGATATTGCCGCAGGGCCGCAGGATGCCGCCGTGACCGAAAAAGAAACCGTCGTGATATATTTCCCCGACAAGAACGGAGAATACCTTGTGGCGGAAAGTCGTGAAATTGAAGTTCAGGCGTCGCTTTCGGTTGAGAAGCTGATAATTTCCGAGCTTGCAAAGGGACCCGAAAATAAGGAGCTTGTTCAGGTCATTCCGTCGGAAACAAAGGTTATAAGCACCGAAACCAAAGACGGAGTGTGCTTTGTAAACCTTTCGGGCGATTTTGCCGACAAGATAACGGCGGGTTCAACCTCAACAACCATGGCGCTGTACAGCATAGTAAACTCGCTGACGGAACTTGACGGGATTTCCAGCGTTCAGCTTTTAATTGACGGAAAAACGGGCGCGGAATTTGGCAACTATGTTCTTGACGTTCCGTTTCAGAGGAACGAAGCATTGATTAAGGAATAAAAAATATGGCAGCATTATTGACAGCAAACGGAATATCAAAGCATTTCGGTGAAAAGGTTCTGTTTGAAAATTTAAATTTCAATATAGACGAAACTTCCAAAATAGGATTTATCGGTTCAAACGGAGCCGGAAAAACCACATTGTTCAGAATATTGACAGGCGAAGAGGACTGCGACGGCGTTCTTGTTAAAAATTCCGCGCTCAAAGTGGGCTATATGGAACAGACAGTTCCCGAAGCCGGAGAAGAAGACGATTCAGCCGTTTCTGCCTACGACTATACTCTTTCGGTATTTTCCCGCCTTTTGGAAATAGAACGAAATTTGGAGGAAATTCAGCACAAAATTGTCCTTGACGGCGACATTGAAGCGTTGATTAAACGCCAAGACGAACTCAATAACGAATATCTTCGTTCTGACGGAATGACGTTTCGGGCAAAAACGCGATCCATGCTGTTGGGTCTTGGCTTCTCCGAGGAGGAACTCGAGTATCCGCTTTCGAAGCTTAGCGGCGGACAAAAGACAAGGCTTGGTCTGGCGAGAGCTTTGCTCTCCGATGCGAATCTTTTGCTGCTGGACGAGCCGACAAATCATCTTGATATAGCGGCAATCACTTTTTTGGAGGAATTTTTGCAAAGCTTTAACCGCTCCTTCATAGTCATAAGCCACGACCGTTACTTTCTGGATAAGGTAACAAATACAACCTTTGAGTTGGAAAACGGAACTCTTACGGCATATTCGGGGAATTACTCCGTTTTCGTCCGGAAAAAAGAAGCGGCAAAGGAAGCGGCAAAGCGAAAATATGACAACACTGTTGCCGAAATAAAGCGTATTGAAGGAATAATCGAGCAGCAAAAGCGATGGAATCGCGAGCGTAACATAAAAACGGCGGAGCATAAGCAAAAGTCAATAGACAGGCTTGAGAAAAACATGGAAAAGCCTTTTGAAAACGATAGCAGAATCATTTTTCGTTTCCCGATTTCCAAGCGAAGCGGAAATGACGTATTAACCGTAACCGAGCTAAGCAAAAGCTATGGAAGCAAAGCGCTGTTCAAAAATGCCTCGTTTGAAATAAAACGCGGTGACCGCGTGTTTTTGCTGGGAGCGAACGGCTGCGGAAAATCGACGCTGTATAATATTATAAAGGGAGTTGTCCCGCCGGACAGCGGTCTTGTAAAGACGGGAGCCAATATTGATGAAGCCTTTTACGACCAGAACCGCAGTGATATGAGCGGCGAAAAAACCGTAATTGATACGCTATGGGACGAATATCCGCGAATGACTCAGACCGAAATTCGCAATAATCTCGCTGCTTTTCTTTTTTGCGGAGACGAAGTTTTTAAGACCGTGGATTGTTTGAGCGGAGGAGAAAAGGCTCGGCTTGCACTTTTGAGCGTTATGCTTACAGGCGCAAATTTTTTGCTGTTGGACGAACCGACCAACCATCTCGATATTGCGGCGCGTGAAGCCTTGGAAAAGGCGATTGAGGAATACGACGGAACGGTTTTTATAATAAGCCATGACCGCTACCTTATAAATAAGCTTTCCACGAAGCTCCTTGTCTTTGAGAACGAAAGCATTAATACCTATAATTTCAGCTATGACGAATATATAGAATACAAAAAAGCAAATAAAGATTCTGGAGTCAAGCAAAAAGCCGTTCAAAAAGAAACCTCGTCAGGTATTGATTATCGCAGGCAAAAGGAACTTCAAAGCTCAATCCGTCGGCTTGAAACAAAAATAAAAAAGCTTGAAGCGGAAATTTCGGAAAGTGAAAATAAGGTTTCTGCACTTAATGATGAAATAAACAATTCCGGCAGCGATTTTGAAAAAATAGTCGAATTGAGCGCACTCCTCAAAAACGAGGAGGAAAATCTGGAAAATAATATGTCGCTTTGGGAAGAAGCTACGGAAGAATTGGAAAAACTGAAAAATCAGAACGATATTGCCTGCAAAAATACGATGTAAAGCCAGACAGCTTTACATCGTATTTTTAATTAAAATGATTTTCGTATGTTGTAAAGTTAATTGCCTTCACAATGTGTATTGCAATAATTTGCGGTTTGCATCGTGTAAAGATAATTAACTTTACAGACCTCTTAAGTCAAATTCCGGCGTATATTCTTCCTTGGCGCTGCGACGATCTTGTGTATATCCGTTTGTAAGACCGAGCGATACCGCATAATCAACGACACTGTTGTATTCAAAGGTCGTCAGTCTGCGCTTCATTTCGGGAAATTTCGATAGCTCGCCGAAAGGTGTATACTGACTCATGAGACTGAGAACAAAGCTGTTTTTCGGCAGCCGTGTCAAAGACTTCAATATTTCCATACTGTCATGACGCATATTAGGAAGGCAGAGGTGACGAATTATGACACCCCTTTTCATAAGTCCGTTTTTGTCATATACAGGTGTGCCGAGCTGCTCTATCATCTTTTCCGCGGCAGAATAAGCAACGGAAAAATAATTCGTCGCATTGCTGTATTTCACAGCGTATTCATTGCCGAAATATTTAATATCCGTGAGATAAATATCTATATATCCGTTAAGACTGTCTATTGTTTCGGCTTTTTCATAGCCGCCGCAATTGTAAATTATCGGAATTTTCGGACGGTACAGCTTCAGCGATTCAATTATTGACGGCGTAAAGTGTGTCGGCGTGACGAGATTTATGTTTTCCGCGCCCCTTTCCTCCAGCTCGCGAAAAATTTCCGCAAGCCGATGAACGGAGATTTTCTTTCCGACGCCGCCGTGCGACAGCTTGTAATTCTGGCAGTAAACACAGCCGAGGCAGCAGCCGCTGAAAAAAACAGTGCCGCTGCCGTTTTTCCCGCTGATGCACGGCTCCTCCCAAAAATGCAGAGACGCCCGTGCCGCCGTAATTTCCGCGCTCATGGCGCAATATCCACGCGAAACTGTACGATCCGCACCGCATTCGCGCGGACAGAGGCGGCAATTTTTATATTCTTCCATATCAACAGCCTCCATTATGTCAATTTTAATACAAAACACGCAAAAAGTCAATCTATGACAGTATTTTTTCTTGCAAAGCAGGAAGATTTATGCTATAATGAACACATAAAATGTGTTTCTTATACGCTTTAGGGAAATTTTACATAAAGACAAAATGTTTGAGGTGAGATGTTTGTATCTTAAACGCATAGAGCTTCAGGGCTTTAAGTCCTTTGCCGATAAGACGATTATAGACGTTCACGACGGCATAACCGCGATTGTAGGTCCCAACGGAAGCGGCAAAAGCAATATTGCCGACGCGGTGCGTTGGGTTATGGGCGAACAAAGCGCCAAAGCTCTCCGCGGAGGTAAAATGGAAGATGTCATATTTAACGGAACTCAGAAGCGCAAGGCTCTCGGTTATGCCGAGGTTTCAATGGTGTTTGACAACACCTCACGTCTGCTTCCGTGCGAATATACCGAGGTTGAAATAACTCGACGGGTTTTCAGGAGCGGAGAAAGCGAATATATGATAAATCGTAATCCATGCAGACTTAGGGATATACACGAGCTGTTTATGGATACCGGTATGGGGCGCGACGGCTACTCCATTGTAGGGCAGGGCAAAATTGCCGAAATTCTTTCTCAAAAAGCCGAGGATCGCCGCGGAGTGTTCGAGGAAGCGGCAGGCATAAGCAAGTACCGTTGCCGTAAGCAGGAAGCCGAACGCAAGCTTGAACGCACCGAGGAAAATCTTACACGCGTAAAGGATATCCTCTCCGAACTTGAGGGAAGAATTGAGCCTTTGGCAAAGCAAAGCGAGAAGGCTGTTAAATATCTCAATTTTCGCGAGGAGCTTAAGGGCATAGAGGTCAGTGCGCTGCTTGGCATTATAGACGCGCGCAAGGCTCAGCTCGCCGAAACCGCGGAAAATTATTCCGTGGCGCAGGAACAGTTCAATTCGGCGAAAAAAAGTCATGATGACGCATCTTGCGAAAGCGAGAGGCTTTTTGAAAAAATAAAGGAAGCCGACGGCGAAATTGAGGAGCTTCGCTCCGGTCTGTCGGCGGCGGAAACAAAATCCGCACAGATAAAAAGCGAAACCGCGCTGACCGAGAGCGCCATAAAAAACACACGGGATAATGTAATCCGAACCGAAACCGAGCTTAAAGATTGGGAAAGGCGAGGCGAGACGCTGCGTGAAAGCCTGTCCGCCGCCGAAAATGATATTTCCGCCGCCACAGAACGTCTCAAACTGCTTAACACGGAGCTTGGCGCCCTTGAAGTGAAAATGCGCGAAGCCGTAAGGGAGACGGCCGTCCGCGGCGCGGCTCTTGACGAAGCGAAGAACAGAGTTACGGAGCTTGGACGCGAAAAGGCGGAAACCGGCACAAAAATAGAAGGTCTTGAAGCCCTTGAACACAGCTATGAAGACCGCCGCCGCACCTTAGAGGATGATATGGCGGCAGCGGAGCAAAGCATTGCGGACTGTAAAGCCGAACTTGCCGAAATAGAGGAAAGCCGTACCGCAACCGAACGTCAAAAGGAAATTATTCTTTCGGCGGCAAACGAAAAGTCGGTTAAGTTCGCCGAATTAAGCAAATTAGTACAAGATAAGAAGGATGAATGTAACCGCCTTGTTTCTCTGTCGGGCGAAAAAAGCGCAAGGCTTGATATGCTTAAAGAGATGGAACGCGGACTCGAAGGCTACGCGCGAAGCGTCCGTGACATTATAAACGATCACAGCCGCGGAAAATACCGCGGAAATCTGATCGGTGTGCTGAGTAAGCTGATAAAGACGGACAAAAAATATATAACCGCAATTGAGACAGCTCTCGGCGGCGCAATGCAAAATATTGTCGTTAACAACGAGGCGGAAGCAAAGGAGGCCATAGAGTATCTGAAACGCAACCGTATGGGTCGCGTAACCTTTCTTCCGATAACCGCTCAGTCTGCCCGCCGTCTTGACGGGGAAGCCAAAATTCTTTCCTCAAACGGCGCTTTGGCGGTTGCCGCCGACGTTGTAAAGCGCGACAGCCTTCTTGACGGAGTTGTTGAAGGCTTGCTCGGAAGAACGCTTATTGTCGATAATATGGACAACGCCGTCAAAATAGCAAAGGAAAACCGCTACCGCTTCAAAATTGTCACGCTTGAGGGAGAGCTTCTCCTGCCGGGAGGCAGCATTACGGGCGGCAGTATAAACAAAAGTCAGGCTTTGCTGCAAAGGAGCGAAGAAATTTCCGCTCTGGAAAAGGAATGTGCCAAGCTTGAAAAACGCAGCGAAGCTGTTGAGGAAGAAATTGACGCTCTGAGCGAAGAATACGATAAGGTAAGCGAAGAAGCAGAAAATGAGCGTCTTTTGCTTGCCGATGCCGAGGGGAAACTGACGCGCCTGAACGCGGAAGCGGAAATGAAGCGCAGCCTTTTGGAAATAAACACCAAACGTTCGGCAAGGCTTGCCGACGAAAAAGCCGCTCTCGAAAAAATTCGTGCCGAAGCGGATGAAAACAAAACAGGACTTAAAAGCGCACTGCGAGGCTCCGATGAGCTTATCGCAAGCGCGGAGAGTACGGTTTTGTCTATGGCAGAGACTCTTAAAGCCGCGGATGAAAAGCGTGAAGCGGCGGCACAGCTTGTCACGGACAAGCGTATGGAAATTGCCGCCGCGGAAAAGGATATTGAAATTTTCAGACAGCGAGAAGCGGAATTAAAGGAGCAGCTTGATAATTCCTCTGCGGACTGCGAGCGGAGGCAAAGGCTTCGCGACGAACAGAACAAAAAGGTGAAGGAGCTTTCCGAGGCTCTTGAAAAAAGCCGCGCAAAGGCTGAAGAAAGCGACGCGCAAGTCCGAGAGCTGCGCGAAAAAATAAACAAACGCCTTGCGGATAAGGGCGGCACAAACAAACGCCTTGAAGAAATACAAAGCGAAATAAAATCCTTGAGCGACGCTGTTTTTGTCGCGCAGGAGGAAGTCGTCCGACTCGAAACCCGCAAAACAAGACTGGAGGGCGACTGCGAAAGCGCCTCAAACCGCCTTTGGGATGATTACGAGCTTACCTATAACGCGGCCCTGCCTTTGCGTAAAAATATAAGCTCTATGACCTCGGCGCAGAAAAAAATAAGCGAGCTGAAGAATAAAATCAAGGCATTGGGCAATATAAATATCGATGCCATTGATGAATATAAAGAAGTAAAGCAACGCTACGAATTTATGCTGTCACAGGTCAGCGATCTTGAGGCCGCCGAAAAAAATCTAAAAAAGCTTATAGCCGAAATGCTGACGGTTATGCGTGAGCAATTTACGGAAAAATTTAAGATTATAAATGAAAATTTCAGTGAAATATTTGCTGAGCTGTTTGGCGGCGGTCACGGCGAAGTGCGTCTTGCCGACCCTGCCGATGTGCTTGAAAGCGGCATTGAAATTGAAGTTCAGCCGCCGGGGAAAAAATTGCAAAACATATCGCTCTTTTCGGGTGGGGAACACGCCATGACCGCAATTGCGCTGCTGTTCGCGCTGCTAAAAGTTTCTCCGTCGCCGTTCATTGTGCTGGATGAAATCGAAGCCGCGCTCGATGACGAAAATGTTTACCGCTTTGCCGACTACATAAGGAATTACGGCAGCAATACGCAGTTCATTGTCATAACCCACCGTCGCGGCACAATGGAAGCGTCGGACATACTTTACGGCGTGACAATGCAGGAAAAGGGTGTAAGCAAACTTCTTTCGATGAAGCTTGACGATATAGCCGCAGAAGATATTTAGGAGGTACGCATCATGGCATTATTTGATATTTTCAAAAAAAAGAAACAGGACGGGGAAGATGCGGAGGCTGCAATTGATACCCCCGTTTCGGAAGATACCGAAAAAATCGGGGAAGAAATTCACGTTGATGACGGCGCCGAGCAGGAAGCCGAAGCCGTATCCGAACGGGAGGAAGCTCTCGATAAAAAAGGTCTGTTTTCACGTCTTATGGAGGGACTTGGAAAAACTCGCGGAGCCTTCGCAGGCAAGGTTGACGCTGTTTTCAAGCCGTCGAGAAAAATTGACGACGACCTCTATGACGAGCTTGAGGAAGCTCTTATTCTGGCGGACATCGGCGGCGCAACCTCAATGGAAATAGTGGAAGCTCTGCGCGAAAGAGTCAAAGAAAAGCGCATAAGCGGAGCCGAAGAAGCCAAAGCCGAGCTGAAAGCGATAATCAGCGAAATATTGAGCGGCAGCGACAGTGAGCTTAAGCTTGACACTACTCCGTCCGTTATTCTCGTTATCGGAGTGAACGGTGTCGGTAAGACAACCACAATTGGTAAGCTGACGAATAAGCTCGTAAACGAGGGAAAGTCCGTTGTGCTTGCAGCCGCCGACACCTTTCGCGCGGCGGCTGCGGATCAGCTTGAAATATGGGCTGAGCGTAACTCCGTTCCCATTATCCGCTTGACTGAGGGAGCCGACCCGGCCGCAGTTATTTTTGACGGCTGCTCCGCAGCAAAAGGCCGCAAGGCGGACGTTCTCATCTGTGACACCGCCGGACGGCTGCACAACAAAAAAAATCTTATGGAGGAGCTGAAGAAAATATACCGCGTGATTGATCGTGAGCTTCCGGGAGCGAACAAGGAAGTCCTGCTTGTGCTTGACGCCACCACAGGGCAGAACGCCGTAAATCAGGCGGAAGAATTTAACCGCGCCGCCGAGCTTACGGGAATTGTGCTTACAAAGCTGGACGGTACGGCAAAGGGCGGAATTGTGATTCAGATTATCCGGAAATTGGGTATCCCCGTAAAATTCATCGGTGTGGGCGAGGGTATAAACGACCTTCAGGCATTTAACGCCGAGACCTTTGCGGAGGCTCTGTTCTCCGATGATAATCATGAAGACGCCAAATATTGAAAAGAGGGAAATTATGGTTTTTATGAATGCAATATCCGACGGAGAGGGCTTGGCATCAAAAATTTTGAAATGGATTGCGGTAATAGCCGTTATTGCAGCCGTAATTGCCGGCTTCGGCTTTTATATGGAATATCTTAAGGTTGCCGAAGTAGGAGAGGAGTATGTTTCCGTTTTCCTTGTTCGGCTTGCGGCGAAGCTTCTTTCGGGAGTAGGTCTGTTTTTCGTAACATTTGTTCTCTCATTGATTAACGGAGCCGTTCTCAGACGTACTGCTTCGGCGCGCGGTGAGCTTATGTGGATTATGAAGCGCAAATTTATCTATGGCATAGGAGCGCTTTTGGGGCTTTTTACAGCTTTGTCATGCTCAGGCGGCTTGGGAGAAAAGCTGCTGCTGTATAAAAATGCCGTCCCCTACGGAGAAACCGATCCGCTTTTCGGGAAGGACATCAGCTACTTCTTTTTTAAGCGCGATTTCTATATCGGTATGGCAAACATAGCTTCCTTCATATTAATTTTGCTGTTAATATATACCGCTGTTTCATATTTTATAATGTGTGCCGGCGGGCATGACCGCGAAGCGCTCGTGTCTCTCCTGCGTGACAGGAAAATTTTCGGTCACTGCGCCGTTATTGTGTTTGCCTTGGCGGCGGTGAAAGCGATAACATACCGCTTTACGGCGGAAGGACTTGTATATTCCACCGTTGCCGACACGGCAGGCGCCGGCTATACGGCGGTTAAAGTATGGATTCCGTTTTATAAGGCTGCGCCTATAATAATCTGCGTGCTTATAATTCTCGCGCTTGTTTTTCTGTTCAGAGGAAAAATCAAACGCGCCGTTGTTTCCGTCTTGGTTTTTCCGGCAATATATATTATTGTCGCGGTAATTGCCCTTGTAGTCCAGAATTTCGTTGTTGCGCCCAATGAAGTCGCCTACGAGCAGCCGTATATTGAAAGTAATATGAAATATACCAAAATGGGCTTCAATCTCAATGACGTTGAGGTGCGTACCTTTTCCGTCGAGGAAAATCTCGATTCGGAAAGCATTGAAGCGAACGCGGAAACCGTTGACAACATCAGGATAATCGACCTTCCCGCAACGCTTTCGGTTTCCAATTCCACAAAAAGCATACGCAGCTACTATACCTTCACCGACTCCGACATTGTACCGTACAGTGTAAACGGAAGCAACACCGCGATAAATATAGCTCCGCGCGAGCTGGATTCGTCCAAGCTTCCCGAAGCCGCGCAGAACTATATAAACCGACATCTGCGTTATACTCACGGCTACGGCATTGTCGCAAATACGATAAACGAAATAAACGAGGACGGTCAGCCTGTTTATGTAATTGACAATATGCCCGTGACCAGCGAGGAGGGCTATCCCGAGGTTACTCAGCCGCGTATATATTACGGCGAGCATACAGATGACTATGCCGTTGTTAACACCGACTATGATGAACTGGACTATGTAACCGAGGACGAAATGACGGGGAAGGTGTATGACGCGGACAGCGGAATAAAAATGACACTGCTGAATCGTATTCTGTTTTCAATCGACAAGCTTGATTATAAGCTTTTAATTTCCGGCTATATAAATGACGACAGCCGTATGCTGATAACGAGAAATATATACGACAGAGTGGAAAAAGCCGTACCCTTCCTGATTCAGGACGAAGACCCGTATATACTCATCGACGAAAACGGCGGGCTGAAATGGGTGCTTGACCTTTACACCGCTTCGGATAAAATGCCATACAGTCAAACCTACAGCGGAGTAAATTATATCCGCAACAGCGCAAAGGCTGTGATAGATGCCTACAGCGGAAATTTGAAAATTTATATTACCGACCAAAACGACCCCATAATAAAAACATACGAAAGGATTTATCCTTCCGCTTTCGCGGACGAAGCCTTTCCCGCTGACCTTGCCGGGCATATCCGCTGCCCTGAGGCGCTTTTCCGCATACAGTACGAGGTATACCTGCGCTACCATATGACGGATACGACAAATTTCTACGGTAATTCCGACCTCTGGGCAACCCCGAAGGAAAAATATATGAATAATGAAATCACGGATATTCAGCCATATTATAACTTTATGAGACTGGAACAATTCGGAGACGAGGCTGCCGAGCTTGTGCTGATGGAGCCGTTTGTTCCGGCAAGCAAGGAAAATCTCGTGGGCTGGCTGGTATCGAGAAGCAACGGTGAGCTTATGCTGTATAAGTTTCCGACGGGAAAAACCGTTTACGGTACGCTGCACATCGAAAACCGCATTGACTCCGACGACGAAATCTCAAAGGAAATTTCTCTTTGGGATCAGGGCGGTTCAAGCGTAATAAAAGGGAACTTGCTTGTTATACCGATTGAAAACAGTCTGATTTACGTCGAGCCAATATATCTCACAACCTCCAACGCCGCAGCTCTTCCCGAGGTCAAAAGAGTTGTGGTTGCCTACGGAGAAAGTGTCGTCATGGAGCCTACTCTCAGCGATGCTCTGGAGAAGCTGTTCGGCACAAATGCGCCGGAAGCCGATGAGGATAACACAATATCGACCGTTGTAAAGCCGGAAGAGGCTGTTGATGAAATTGCCGACGCCTACGAGCGCGCGGAGGCTGCCCGCAAAAACGGCGACTGGACTGAGTTCGGTAAGGCTATGGATGAGCTGAAACAGGCTATCTACGGAAAATATTCTGTAACGGAGGCGGTTGATGATGAAGAATAAAGCCCTGCTTTCCGTACTTTTGGTCACTGCGTTGCTGCTAAGCTCGTGCGGTAAGCAGCAAATAGACGAAAATGCCGTAATAGAAAACAACGCCACCGCCTGCGTAACGGCAGACGGCGACGTGTTTAAAATCGAAAGCGATACCGTGACAATGAACGGAAGCCTGCTTGCGAAGGATATCGGCGCAAACGAAGAAAAGCTCGTTGTTCTGGGCAATAAGGTTTATTTTAACACCGACGAGGGAACAAAATATATTTCCCTGAAAAACGGTAAAATCAAAAAATTCGGCGCGGGAGAGATTGTCTACGCAAAATGGAAATGGCTATACTATAATAATATTGATCTCTACGCCGTCAGTGTGACCGACGGCGAGCAGAAGCTGCTTCATCAGCGCACCGAAGGACAGGCTCAGCTTCAATTTAAGGAGGATACCGGAGAAAGAGTTATATTTACCGACGGAGAAAGGGATTACTATATAGAAAAGGATGCGGACAAATTAATCGAAACGGAGGTATAGATATGAAAAATGTTACTGTTACAATTGCAAGAGGCTTTGGAAGCGGAGGAAAGCGTATCGGTATGCGCCTTGCCGAGGAGCTTGGTATCCCGTGTTATGACACCCAAATTCTGACAATGGCATCGGATGACAGCGGAATCAACCGTTCTCTTTTTGTCGAGGTTGACGAAAAGCTGCGCGGAGGTTATATCGCCGCCCGCCTTAAGGGTATGCCGTCCGAGTATATAATTCAGCCGACAGAGAAAAATTTTGTTTCGGACGTGAATTTATACAACTATCAGGCGAAGATAATACGGACTCTTGCTCAGACCGAGGCCTGTGTGATAATCGGAAAATGCGCCGATCATATTCTTCGTGACGCCGAGAATGTTCTCAGCGTATTCATTGGCGCCCCACGCGACTATTGCGTTGCCGCTATAAAGGAAAAGCTCTGCGTTTCCGAGGACGAAGCCGCAAAAATGGTTTCTAAAACGGACAAATACCGCCGCGAATACTATAAGTATTACACCGGCGGCAAAATTTGGAACGACCCCGCAAACTATGATTTGTGTCTGAACGGTGAACGTTTGAGTGACGAAAATTGTATCGAATCCATAAAAAGTATGCTCAAAATCAAGCTTGACATATAAATTCCACAGCGTGGGCAATACAGGGTATGCTTTCGCCCTGCAAAACGGTTGTGGGACTTAATAGCGCTCCGGTGGCGGCGAAGAGTACGCGTTTCCATTCACCGCTTTCGAGGCGGGGGAGAATATAAGCGCAAAGCACGCTTGCCGCACAGCCGCAGCCGCTGCCGCCGGCGTGGACGTCCTGAGCTTCACGGTCAAAAATCATTTCTCCGCAGTCATGATAATTATCGCCGAGGTTAATTCCGTCCCGCCGCAAAAGCTCGCGCGTCAGGTCCATACCGATAACGCCGAGATCGCCCGAAAAAATTGCGTCATAGTCTGAAGGCTTGGAAAGTGTGTGGCGAAGGTGAGCTTCCAGCGTATGCGCGAACGCCGGAGCCATGGCTCCGCCCATATGGTTCGCGTCGGTCTGTCCTCTGTCAACAATCGTCCCTATGGTTGCCGCGCTTATGCCTACGCGACCTTTTTTCCCGATTATAACGGCTCCCGCGCCCGTCACGGTCCACTGTGCGGACGGCGGACGCTGATTACCGTATTCGAGCGGAGTACGAAACTGCTTTTCCGCGCTGCAAAAATGGCTTCCGGCGCTGCCGAGAAGGTGTTCGCCGTAACCGCCGTCAACAAGCGATGCCGCTGTTATAAGGCTTTCCGCCATTGTAGAGCAGGCTCCGTACAATCCGAGAAAGGGAATGCTAAGCTCCTTTACCGCAAACGACGTCGCCACGCACTGGTTAAGCAAATCTCCGCCCACCGCTGCGTCAAGCTCGTCTTTGCCGAGTCCGCTTTTTTTAAGGCAAAGCGCAATGGCTTCGCTTTGCAGACGGCTTTCCGCTTTTTCCCAATTTTTTTCGCCGACGTATTCGTCCGGCTCGATTTTGTCAAAATATTCTCCGAGAGGTCCTTCGGCTTCTTTTTTGCCGACTACGGCGGCGTAGCTTTCAATCCTCGGCAGCGAAGTAAATTTTATGCTGCCCCGACCCAGCTTTTCCATATTTTTCCCTTCCTGTTATTTCCTGTTACTTCATGAAAAAGTAGTAAATCAGCCCCGCTATTATGGAGGCGGTTGTTCCGTATACGATAACGGGTCCGGCGACGATGAACATTTTTGCGCCCACTCCCGTGACGAAACCCTCGCTTTTATATTCCATTGCCGGTGATACAACGGAGTTGCTGAAACCCGTTATCGGCACAAGCGTTCCCGCTCCGGCGAATTTTGCGATTTTTTCAAACACTCCCATCGCCGTGAGAGCGGCGGCAATGAAAATTATAGTTATGCTGACCGCGGTTCCGGCAAGTGTTTTATCAAGGTCGAGGCGGAGATAAAAATGCCTGAACGCTTCGCCTATTGCGCAGATAAGTCCGCCGACAAAAAACGCCTTGACACAGTTTCCCCAAACGGGCGAATTTTTGGTGTATTCCTCAACCAGTTTTTCATATTCCTCGTTGTTCATAGCTTTCATAAGCTTTAACTCCTTATATCAACGCCGTCTGTAAATCGACCGTAAAGCCGTTTCCCGCGATTGCGGCTCTAAGAAGCATAAGCCCGAGCATGGCAATGAATACGGCAATTTTTTTGAACATATTTTCCACTCCTTTTAAGTAAACACCCATTAAACCGTGTGCTTATATTATTTCCGTTCAAAAACGGTTTTATTAAAAATTTTTTTAAATCTGAAGGAGGCATAACAATGTTTTCGCAAAGAAAGTCTTCCGGAATCGTGCGTAAAACCGATTCCCTCGGACGTATTGTAATTCCGAAGGGACTGCGTCAGAAGCTTGAAATCGAGGACGATGATTATGTAGAAATAATCGAGGAGAACGACTGCCTTGTCCTGCGCAAGTATCATCCGCGCTGTGTGTTCTGCGGCGGCACCGAAAGGCTGCTGAAATACAGGGAAAAGTATATTTGCAGAAACTGTATAGAGGTTCTGAGCAATTAAAGCCGCGTATTGAAAAATAAAACCGTCCGCTGTCGATAAAACGGGACGGTTTTGATTTTGCTTTATTTACGTTGTTTTTTCAAAAAACTGTTCACGATTCGTCTTGCGGCAAAGGCACAGACTATGCCGAGCAAAGCTCCCGCCAAGACGTCGGTGGGGAAGTGGACGTACAGATAAACTCTGCTGAAAGCTATAAGCGTCGCGAGTACATATGCCGCAAACCCGAAACGTCGATCGCGGAAATATATTCCTGTCGCGGCGGCAAACGACGTAACGCTGTGCGCCGACGGGAAGGAATATCTGTCGGACGGGACGGGAATCGGCAGATTCGCCGCCGTCAACAGCCCGTTTTCATTGTTGAACGGACGTTCACGCATTACGATGTGCTTTATAATCAGCGATCCGAAAAACAGCCCCAGCAGCATTCCGAGAGAAATAACCGCTCCGTATCTGCGTTCGCCCTTGCGAAGCAAAAGCACAAGCGCGGAAATTATCCACGGCAACGCAATACTTCCAAGCAGCGACGCGATAATCATAAGCGCGTCAAGCGGCTCGCAGCGCAGTCCCTGTATTGAATTCAGAATTGAAAATTCCAACTCTGTCATAATTGCTTTTCTCCCGAAACCAAACGAAAATTTCCGCCGTAATCTTTTTTTGAGACTATATTTACAAGACCGTTTTCCCGCAAAATTTCCTCGACCGCTTCCCGCTGGTCATAGCCTATTTCATATGCCAAAATGCCTCCGCTTTTTAGTGCCGATTCAGCTTTCGGAGTTATCGCGCGGTAAAAATCCAAGCCGTCGGCTCCGCCGTCAAGCGCGATTCGCGGCTCATATTTCGCGGTTTCAAGACCGTCAATCTTTTCGGACGATATATACGGAGGATTTGATACTATAATATCATATTTCCCTTCAATATTATCCTTGAAAACATCAAATTTCTTTACCGCCGCCCGTCCCTCCGATAAATGCCGCGCGGCGTTTTTACATGAGGCTGCAAGCGCGCCGTCCGAAATATCGCAAAGCGTCACATTTGCCTGCTTTAAAAATACGCCTAAGCTTATTCCGATACAACCGCTGCCGCAGCAAAGGTCAAGAATATTCGGAGAAAGCCCTTTGAATTTTTCAATCAGATATTCGACAACCGTTTCCGTATCAGGACGGGGAATAAGCGTTTCTCGGTTCAGACTGAAGCCAAGCCCCATAAATTCCTTTTCTCCAACAATATATGCCACAGGCTCGCCCTCGGCACGGCGGCGGATAAGCTCATCGTACAAAGACTTTTCTTCACTTGTCAAATCTCTGAAAATCAGGGCGGCATCGGCACATTTTACCGCATAGGCAAGAAGCACCCTTGCGTCAAGCATGGGTGTTTCCGAATTTATAAGCCTTTTTGCGGCGTCCTGAATTACCATTTATCGTCCTCTCTGTTTCCGGTAAGCACTGCCTTCATTGAAGCGATTGCAACCTCAAGCTGTGAATCGTCGGGTTCACGGGTAGTTATTTTTTGAAGCATCATGCCGGGCTTTGAGATAAGGCAGACCAGCTTGTTTTGGCTTCGTCCCGCCCAACGGATTATCTCGTAGGAAATTCCCGCCACAACAGGAAGCAGAAGCAGCCGAAGAACAATGCGGATAAAAACATTATCCCATGAAATAAACGAGAATACGATTATACTGATAATCATAACAAACACGAGAAAGCTCGTTCCGCAGCGAGGGTGCAAGCGGCTCATGTTTCTTGCGTTTTCAGGCGTCAGCTCAAGTCCCGCTTCGTAGCAAAATATGGTTTTATGCTCCGCGCCGTGATATTCAAACACGCGTTTGATTTCATCCATACGGGAGACAAGCAAAATGTATCCGAGAAAAATCGCAATGCGGATTATTCCCTCCAAAAGCGTATTTACGACGCGGTTGCTTATGAATCCGGATACAAAGCCGGTCACAATATTAGGCAGAATAAAAAATAAGGCCACAGAAAATATAACAGAAATAATTACCGAAAAATATATGACGTAATCCTTGAGCTTTTCACCGAGCTTTTCCGTCAGCCATTTGTCAAATTTGGAAGGCTCCTCAGCGCTGTCATCCTCTAAATCAAAAAATTCCGCACTCCACATGAGCGCCCTCATGCTGCATATAAGTGAATCGAAGAACGCGAAAACCCCGCGCAAAATCGGTATTTTGTTAACATGATACTTTGTCACGAGGCTGCTTATCGGTCTTTTGTCAACCACAATTTCTCCGCTCGGAGTACGTACCGCCGAAGCTATTTCCTTGGGTCCGCGCATCATAACTCCCTCCATTATGGCGCTTCCGCCTATAGAGGTTATATGCTGCTGATGTTCTTCTTTTGCTTTCATAAAAATCTCCATTCCGCCGTCTCCGCATCGGCACAAACAGTAATCGGGCTTCTCTTATCGGCGGAGTAAGAAACGATAAGAGCTTTTTAGGGTATGCTTTTACAAACCGAAAACAATTTAAATTGCACACTATCAATCGGATATGCCGAAGAACAGCGCGAAAGGGACTTCCGCGCTTCAATCCTTCCTATTCTGATATTTTAGCACAGATTAATCTGTTTTGCAATAGTTTTATTATATGTTAATAAAAAATTCATCAACAATTCCGCAAAGCGCAAATATTATAGCTAATGAAGGGCAGGGGAGAGAGCATGGCTCACGGAAAGCTGTTCTGCGCGGAAACAAGGAAAAAGCCAAAACATGGCAAGGCGTCCGCAGCTCTGTTTTTAATTTTTTTGCCTGTAATATTTGCTGTGCTTGTATCGGCAAGCGTTTTACCGAAAGTAGAAAAAACAGCGGCCGCCGCGGCGAGAAATGCGGCAAGCGCTCAAATTGACAAAGCCGTTCTCAAATATATGGAAGAAAACGAAATAACCTACGGGAACCTTGTGGATATTCACTACGACAGCAGCGGAGCCATAGCTTCAGTAACTGCCGACAGCGCCAAAATCGACGTTTTGGTTGCCCGAATGGACGACGAAATAGGTAAGGAACTCGAAGAGACGGTCGAAGAAACAAGGGTGCCGCTGAATGTGCTTTTCGGCGCCGAGCTGATTGCCGGCGGCGGGCCGAAAATAAAAATACACTATTTCCCGATAGATATAGCAAATGTAAGGGTACGCCACGAATTTGTGTCAGAGGGGATAAATCAAACGCTTCATACAATTTATCTTGATATTTCCGTTGACATAGAAATTCTTTTCCCGCTGAAAAACAAAAAAGAAAGCATCGACACGGAGCTGCTCCTCGGACAAACGCTGATTGTAGGAAGTGTGCCAAGTACTTATGTTGAACGCTGAGGAAATATTTTGCGACAGCAAAATAAGAGTATACGAAATCCGCATACTCTGAATTTTGCAGACAAGATTTTTTATGCCATCGCCGCGAGGGCTGTTGCCATACGGGACTTTTTGCGACTTACGGTGTTTCTATGATACACTTTCTTTGCCGCAGCCTGATCGAGCTTCTTTACGCAATAGGAAAATTGCTGCTGAGCAAGCGCCTTATTTCCTTCGGCTACCGCAGAATCAAACTTCTTAACCTCTGTCTTGATCGCAGACTTAATCATGCGGTTACGAAGGGTTTTCTTATCAATAACAAGAACTCTTTTTTTGGCAGACTTAATATTTGGCATAATCTCACCTCCACACATTTGTAACAAGTGGTATTATACCACAGTTTTTTTCAAATTGCAAGGTTTTTTTAAAAATTTTCGGAAGGTTTTTGAGCTATTTATATTTATCCTCCAAATCCTTCAATTCCGGGTCGGAATCGGAAAAAGTTTTAAGATCGGCATTAAGAATTTCGGCGTTTTGCTTTGCTTCAAGATTTTTTTGCTCCTTATGCTTTTTCCACCAAACATAAGCCAAGACAGCCAGAATAATAACCGCGCCGCATATTGCCACATACACAACGGGCGACGTTGTTTTTGTCATAATCCGGTCTGCGGCGTCGCTGAAAGCGTCGGCGAACATTTCTTCGTCGGATTTATCGGAATAAAAATAGGAATCAATATAATCCATGAGAATATCGGTCGCTTCGCTGTCCATAACCGTTTTTGCCTGAGCGCCGCACACGTACCACATACTGTAATCCGTGCCGCCGTCAAGGCAGTGGAAAAGCAGAAGGATATGCCCTTCGTCGGGGCAAAGCTCGTCGTAAAGCTTGTTGGCATATTCATCCATGTCAGAGCTTGAAGGAGCTTTTGTTCCGTTTACCGTATCGGTAATATAGAGCAGGGGATGAACCCCCGTTTTGTTATAGAAAGCTTTCAGACCGCTGTTAAGCGTTGACGCGTTTCTTATCCAGCCAAGCTCGTCAACGTAAAACTCCGTGCTTGTGGTATATTTGGAATCCAGCTTTGTACGGCTTACGGTAGACGCGGTTATATCAATGCCCGACGCCGAGTTTACTCCCGAAGGAGAAGAAAACGTCGCAAAGAGCGCAAATACGGCAATTACCGCAATTATAACAAATGCTGTAATCGCTATTACGCCGCACGAACAGCCCGGTCCGCCGGACGGTCCGCGGCGATACCCGCCGAAGTAGGGGGGACGAGGCCCGCCCATAGGCGGCCCTCCGTTGAAGCCGCCGCGCGGAAATCTGCCGCCGCCTCCAAAAGAACCGCCCCTTCCGGATGATGTCCCGCGTCCTCCGGAAGACATTCGCCCTCCGGAGGAACGGGGAGATGAGCTTCCGCCCGAAGAACGCCCGCCGCCTCCGCCGGCTCCGCGACCCATATTATAAACCCATCTCAGCCTTTATGCGAGCAAGCTCGTCGTCTACAGACTGAGAATTTACTCCCGAATATCTTTCTTCGGCAGTTTTGGCTTCATCCTCGGGAGCGGTATTAAGTTCTTCCATAGCGTTTGCTTCATCCAAAGCACGCTGAGCCTTTTCTTCCATTGAAGCGAAAGCGCCCATAGTGCCGCTGATTTTTTCGCTCATGCTGCCCATATCGTTAACCTTTTGCTGCGTTTTTGCAACGGACATCTGTCCCTTGACATTGTCGCGCCGTATTTTGAGGGTGTTTATGTCGTTAGTAAGCTTGTCGTGCATCTGACGCATTTTAACGGCATTGGAATGTGCAACATCATATGTTTTCTGCAGCGTCACAATGCTCGCTTCGATTTCCTGCTTCTTTGCGATGAATATTTTGGCGTCGCCTTCATTTCCGGCAGTGAGTGCCTTTCTTGTCAAATCGTCATAGTGCGCCGAATTATTCTTTGCATCGTCAAGCGCACGCTTCGCTTTTGTTTCTTCCGCTATTACAGAAGCGGTTTCCTGTTTTACCTCGGCAAGGTCATCCATAGCCTTGCGAAGATATTGGTCAACCATTTTTTCGGGATTTTCACACTTATCGAGAAGTGTATTGACATTTGCGGATAAAATATCCGACACGCGCGATAAAATACTCACAGTGAACAACTCCTTTTTATATTATATAGTTTATAATGTTATTATAACATACTCACATTGATTTGTCGAATGAATTTTTTGTAAACAATAAAATTTTTGGAAATTTAAAAAAATTCCTTGACATTTAGGGAGCCGCGCGGTATAATAAATATATCCAATTCAACAAAATAAAAATTTTGTTGAATTGGGGATAGGAAATTTGCGAGAGGAGAATCCAAAATGAATAATCGGACAAACAACGGAAATTCGCCGTATAAAGCAAAAACGGGCAGCTTTAAGGAATACGATACTTTGCCGCGCTCCGCGCGCAGCTTCCTGAGCTATATCGCAAACATCAAAGGCAAATCCGACAAAACCGTCCATGAATATTTTTACGACCTGAGAACCTTTTTCCGTTTTATGAAATGCCGGCGCGGTCTTGCCGAATTTGACGATTTCGACGAAATTGACTGCTCGGACATTGACGATGAATTTATCCGCTCCGTTACGCTCGACGACATCTATGAATTTCTTACATACATGAACAGGACGCGCAGCAACAACGCAAATTCACGCGCACGCAAGGTTTCCTGTCTGAAAAGCTATTTTAACTATCTTTCCACCAAAGCCGGCATACTTGAAGTAAATGTTACAAAGGAATTAGAAGCTCCCAAGCTTCCGGCCCGGCTGCCGATTTATCTGACGCTTGAAGAAAGCAAACGATTGCTCGAAGCCGTTGACGGCGAATTTAAAGTGCGTGATTACTGCATTATTTTATTGTTTTTGAACTGCGGTATGCGCTTAAGTGAATTGGTCGGAATAAATGTCAGCGACATCAACGGCGACAAATTGACAGTTATTGGCAAAGGCGACAAGCAGCGCACAATTTACTTAAATCCGTCATGTATTGACGCCATTAACGAATATTTGAAAGTTCGCCCAAACGATAACCTAAAGGACAGGAATGCGCTTTTCCTTAGCAAACAAAAATCCAGAATTTCAAATAATATGGTATACAAAATGGTGCAAAAAAACCTTCTACGCGCCGGTCTTGACCCGGAGAAATATTCTCCGCACAAGCTTCGTCATACCGCCGCCACGCTCATGTATAAGCACGGGAATGTCGATGTGCGCGCGCTTCAGGAGATTCTGGGGCATGAGCAGCTTTCGACGACCCAGATTTACACTCACGTTGACGAAGCCGAGCTGCGCAGCGCTGTTGAACGCAATCCGCTTGCGGATTATAAGCCTCACTGATTTGACTCCGTTCTCCCCTATCTTTTATCCTTCCGCGGCTTACGCGCCTTTTTCGCAGTCTCCGACCGTTTATTCTCCCAAATACGCTTTCTTGACGGAAGCATCATTCATAAGTTTGCTTGCGCTGCCGGAAAGCACAATTCTGCCGGTTTCCAGCACATAGGCCCTGTCGGCTATCGACAGAGCTTTTTTTGCGTTTTGTTCGACCAAAAGGACTGTTGTCCCGCTCGCGCTGATGGATTTGATAATGTCAAAAATTTCAGATACAAGCAAAGGAGAAAGTCCCATAGACGGTTCATCCATCAATATAATTCTCGGACGGCTCATAAGCGCACGTCCCATAGCAAGCATCTGCTGTTCGCCGCCGGAAAGAGTTCCCGCAATCTGAGAAGCGCGTTCCTTAAGACGCGGGAAGCGCGAGTAAACCATTTCAAGCGTTTCTGCGATTTCCGCCTTATCTTTTTTTGTATAAGCACCGAGCTTCAAATTGGCGTAAACCGTCAAATTTTGGAAAACCCGTCTTCCCTCGGGAACATGAGCCATTCCAAGCTCCACGATTTTATGGGGAGGCGTTTTTGTCAGATCGCGCCCTTCAAAGGTTATTTTGCCGCTTTTCGGCTTAAGCAAGCCGGTTATGGTGTGGAGGGTCGTGGTTTTGCCGGCTCCGTTGGCGCCTATAAGTGTTATTATCTCTCCCTCGTTTACCTCGAAGGAAAGTCCCTTTATCGCATGAATCATACCGTAGTATACGTGTAAATCTTCAATTTCAAGCATGGCAGCCATTCGCTCTCTCCCCTTTCTATTCTCCGATATATGCTTTTATAACCTCCGGATTGTTCAAAACCTCGCTCGTTTTTCCCGATGTGAGTATTTTTCCGAAGTTAAGCACGGTTATTTCCTCACAGATACCTGAAACGAGACTCATATCATGCTCAATAAGTAAAATCGAAATTTTGAATTTGTCGCGGATAAAGCGTATTGTTTCCATAAGCTCTGCGGTTTCATTCGGATTCATGCCCGCCGCAGGCTCATCAAGCAGCAGCAGCTTCGGATTTGTGGCAAGCGCGCGGGCAATTTCCAGCTTGCGCTGCTTGCCGTACGGGAGATTCGCCGCCGTATAATCGGCTTCGTTTTCAAGACCGAATACAGCCAGAAGCTCCATTGCCGTTTCGTCCATGAGCCTTTCATTTTTAAAGTAGCGCGGCAAACGCAGTATGCCTTCAATCGCGCTGTATTTAAAGCGGTTGTGAAGTCCGAGCTTTACGTTATCAAGAACGCTCTGCTTGCTGAAAAGGCGAATGTTTTGGAATGTGCGGGAAATTCCGCACTTGCTTATTTCCACGGGCGATTTTCCGAGAAGCTCCTTACCCGCGAGGAAGAAGGTTCCCGCCGTCGGTTTATATACTCCCGTGAGAAGATTGAAAACAGTGGTTTTGCCGGCGCCGTTCGGTCCTATAAGCCCGTAAAGCTGACCTTCCTTGACGGAAACATTGAAATCGTCAACAGCCTTGAGCCCTCCGAAGGTTATTCCGAGATTTTTGGTTTCCAGAATGTTCATCATTCAGCAGCCTCCTTTTTGCGGAAAACAAGCGATTTTATTTTCTCGACAAAATTCTTGAAAGCTTCACTGTTGTTTACAAGCATAGCCGCAATGAGTATAATGGCATAGAAAAGCATACGGTAATTGTTGAAGGAGCGCAGCATTTCGGGCAGCATATACAGCAGGAGCGTGGCGATTATGCTGCCCCGCACACTGCCCAAGCCGCCAAGCACAACATAGACAAGAATAATTATAGACGTGTTGTAGCTGAAATTCTTTGTATTAAGGAACGAAACATTATGTGCGTAAAGCGCGCCCGCTATCCCCGCAAAGAATGCGGAAACCGTAAAGGCAAGCAGCTTATATTTGGTAATGCTGACGCCTATTGTTTCAGACGCGATACGGTTGTCGCGTATGCTCATTATAGCGCGTCCGGCACGGGAATCAATCAAATTCATTGTCACAAACAGTGTTATAAGAATTGTCACAAAGCAAATCGTGAAGGTTGTGTCACGCGGAACGGGACTTATGCCTATCGCACCGTTTATAAGGGTTTTTCCGGTTTCGGGGTCAAGGTTCATCGCGGTCACGCTTTTCATGGAAATATGAAGTCCGTTCTTGTCAACGCCGAGATAAAGCACATTGCAGATGTTTTTTATAATTTCGCCGAAAGCAAGCGTAACTATCGCAAGATAGTCGCCTCTAAGTCTGAGTACGGGTATTCCTATCAAAATACCGAAAACCGCCGCGACTGCTCCGCCGATAAGCATCGCTATGACAAGGCGAAGCACCCCGTTGGTTATTGCGTCCTTAAACATAACCGAAAACACCGCCGACGAATATGCTCCGACGCACATGAATCCCGCGTGTCCGAGGCTCAGCTCGCCCAAAATTCCTACCGTAAGATTCAACGACACCGCAAGAATAATATAGTAGCTTATCGGAACAAGCAGACCCGTAAGATGACTGCCCATAAGTCCCGCTCCGGAAGCAAGCTGCGCAATGACAAAAAGTATAATTATGATTGCGTAATTCAGAAGATTGTTCTTTGTTGCCGATTTTAATTTCAACTTTTACGCCTCCTCACACTTTTTCGTTGTACTTCTTGCCCATAAGTCCTGTAGGCTTGATAAGCAGAATTACAATAAGTACGCCGAACACGATAGCGTCGGCAACCTGCGAGGAAATGTAAGCCTTGGAAAGATTTTCTATTATACCCATAGCGATTCCGCCGATCATTGCGCCCGGTATACTGCCTATTCCGCCGAAAACCGCCGCGGTAAAGGCTTTTATGCCCGGCATCGCGCCGGTATAGGCGTTTATTTGCGGATACGACGAGCAAAGCAGTACGCTTGCGACCGCCGCCAATGCGCTGCCGATAGCAAATGTCACGGAAATTGTGCGGTTGACATTTATGCCCATAAGCTGAGCCGCGCCGCGATCCTCGCTCACGGCAAGCATCGCGCTTCCTATCTTTGTTTTATTGATAAAAAGAGTAAGAGCTATCATTATGACAATTGAAACCGTAATTGTGGCAATTGCTTCGCCGGAAATTGTCAGTTTGTCATTTATCTTCCATTGCTTTATCGGCACAACGGATTTGAAGGTTCTGGACTGGCTGCCGAAAATCAGCAAAGCGAGATTCTGAAGAAAATAGCTTACACCTATTGCCGTTATAAGCACAGCTAACGGCGTTGCGTTTCTCAGCGGCTTATAAGCAATTTTTTCTATAAGCACTCCGAGAACGGTACAGACTACAATCCCTGCCAATACGGCAATCCATGGCGAGGAGCCGTTCATGGACATAACGGTGAATACGGTAAATCCGCCGACCATGATAACGTCTCCGTGAGCGAAATTCAGCATTTTTGCTATGCCATACACCATTGTATAGCCCAAGGCAATGAGCGCATATATTCCGCCAAGGCTTATGCCGTTGACAAGATAAGATATAAAGCTCATTTTATGCAACTCCTTTCTTAACTTTATTATTTCTTATTTTATCACAGCTTGATGAAAAACGCAAGTAAAACATAAAAAAATTTCTAATTTGTTGC
>CAZICW010000015.1:0-32495 GCA_964537995.1 uncultured Oscillospiraceae bacterium | reverse complement strand
TTTGATTTACGGAATTATTTTTGCGGTGCCGCGTATCCGATGGCGCGGAAACGGGCGTATCTTTTTTCGACAAGCTCATCGGCGGAAATATCTTTTCTGTCATCGACGGCTTTTTTCAGCCATGTCTGCAAATTCATGTATGCGGCGGAAAAATCCTTGCCGCTTTCGGGGATTATCCGCTCGATAACTCCGAGGGAGTATAAATCCTCGGCGGTAATTTTCAGACATTCGCTCGCTTCGCGCACCTTCCTTGCGTCGCGCCACAGAATCGACGCGCAGCCTTCGGGGGAAATCGCGCTGTAGATTGAATTTTCCATCATCCACACTTCGTCCGCAACAGCCAAGGCTAACGCTCCGCCGCTGCCTCCTTCGCCGATCAGCACGGAAATTATGATAGTGCGCAGCGTCATCATTTCCATAAGATTTTCCGCTATAGCCTGAGCCTGACCGCGCTCCTCGGCGCCTATCCCGCAATACGCGCCCGATGTATCAACGAAGCAAATCACGGGACGCCCAAACTTTTCCGCCTGCTTCATAAGCCGCAACGCCTTGCGGTAGCCTTCGGGATTCGATGAGCCGAAATTCCGCGCGACCTTATCCTTCGTGCTGTGTCCCTTTTCCTGCGCGATAACGGTGACGGGCAAGCCGCAGAGCCGTCCTATCCCGCCGATAATCGCGCCGTCGTCACCGAAGCGGCGGTCGCCGTGCAGCTCCTGAAAATCGGTTATAATATTGCTTATATAGTCAACTGAGGTCGGTCGTCCCTTGGCGCGGGCTGCCAGAACCCTATCGTATGCGCTCACGGTTATCCCTCCCTTTCGTGCAATGCGAGCAGATTCGCAATCATATCCTTTTGAACGCCGCGCGGCGCGATTGCGTCTATGAAGCCACGCTCCAAAAGAAATTCGGCAGTCTGGAAATCCTTGGGCAGCTTTTTGCGTATGGTTTGCTCAATAACTCTCGGCCCCGCAAAGCAGACGCGCGCGCCCGGCTCGGCAAGAATTATATCGCCCTCCATCGCAAAGCTCGCAGTAACGCCGCCTGTCGTCGGGTCGGTGAGTACGACCGTGTACAAAAGACCCGCGTCGCTGTGACGCTTTACCGCTCCGCTCGTTTTCGCCATCTGCATAAGGCTGATTATGCCCTCCTGCATTCTCGCTCCGCCGCTCACCGTAAAGCCTACCACGGGAAGCCGGAGATTAAGCGCGTGTTCAAAGGCGAGAGTGATTTTTTCGCCCAAAACAGCTCCCATGGATCCCATCATAAATTGGGATTCCATGACAAACATTACGCATTTATGCCCGCCGACGGTTGCCTCACCGACGATTACTCCTTCGTTTTCGCCGCTTTTCGCCTTGCCGGAGCGCAGCTTTTCATCGTATCCGGGGAAATCGAGAATGTTGACGCTTTCCATGTCGGCATAAAGCTCGTGAAAGCTGTCATTGTCGGCAATAAGCTCAATTCTTTGGCGGCAGTTCATACGAAAATGATGTCCGCATTTTGTGCATACCTCAAGATTGTCCTTCAAATCCGAGGCGGTAAGCTCAAAGCCGCAGCTTGGACAGGTCTGAATTATTTCAACAAATTCCTCGTATATTTGTCTTCCGCCCGGCTCAAGCTCGTTGTTTGCCTTTTTGAAAAGAGTCTTTGGTATCATTTTATCACGACCTTTGACTAATCAAAATTATGGGTTTTCATAAAATCGGTGTAAAAATTTCCGCTGCGGAAATCCTTGTCGGCAATGATGGCAAGTTCCTGTTCGGCATTGTTGTCCACGCCGACGACGATAAGCTCGCCGAGAGCGGACTGCATACGGCGTATCGCCTCATCTCTTGTTTTCGCTTGGACAATCAGCTTGCCAATCATTGAATCGTAGTACGGCGGAATGGTGCAGCCGCGGTAAAGCGCGGTATCGAAGCGTACGCGGAAGCCGCCGGGAATATGCAGCAGCTCAACCTTGCCATTGCCGCCCGTGGCATTAATCCTGCACTCTATGCTGTGTCCGTGAATAAAAACGTCCTTTTGCGTAAAATTAAGCGGAACTCCCGCAGCAATACGTATCTGCCATTTTACCAAATCTATGTTCGTGACCATTTCCGTTACGGGATGCTCCACCTGCAAGCGGGTATTCATTTCCATAAAATAGAAATTATTATCCTTGTCGAGCAAAAATTCCACCGTTCCGGCATTGGTATATTCCGCCGCGCGGGCGGCCTTCGTTGCGGCAGCGTAGAGCTTTTGCCGCGTTTTGGGATTTATTGCCGCCGAGGGAGATTCCTCAAGCAGCTTTTGATTATTGCGCTGAATCGAGCATTCCCTCTCGCCGAGACATACAATGCTTCCCTTTTCGTCGCAGAGAAGCTGAACCTCAATATGCTTGACGGGGGAAAGAAATTTTTCAAGGTAGCAATCACCGTTCCCGAAGGAGCTTTTCGCTTCGGCTGACGCTGTCAGGAAAGCCGCTTCAAGGTCATTTTCATTTTCGACAATGCGTATGCCCTTGCCGCCGCCGCCCGCCGTAGCCTTTATCATAACAGGATAGCCGATTTTTGCGGCAGCTTCCTTTGCTTTGCTTACATCGGAGATAATTCCCGTACCCGGCGTCACCGGTACGCCCGCGGCCTTCATTGTGCGTCTCGCTTCATCCTTGTCGCCCATTTTACGGATAACGTCGCCTCGCGGCCCGATGAACACAAGGCCGTTTTCCTTACATAGGTCGGCAAAATCGGCGTTCTCCGAAAGAAAGCCGTACCCCGGATGTATTGCCTGCGCGCCCTTTGCCTTTGCCGCCGTTATAAGCGTTTCCATTTTGAGATAGCTGTCCTTGGGAAGCGGCGGGCCGATACAAACCGCATCGTCCGCAAGGGAAACGTGCAACGCGTCGGCGTCGGCGGTGGAATATACGGCGACGCTTTCAATGCCCATCTCTCGGCAGGCGCGAATTATCCGCACGGCAATTTCGCCGCGGTTGGCAATTAAAATCTTAGAAAACATTTTTCTTCACTCCTGTCACATAACGGCGAAGCTGAACTCCCCGCTCGTGCAGAGCTTGCCGTTGACATAGCCCTTTCCCTCGGCGAAATAAAAGGGAGCCTTGATTTTGGTTATGCGGCATTCGGTTTCAAAGGTATCGCCGGGAAGAACGGTTTTGCGGAATTTAACATTATTCAGTGTTGTGAAATAAGGCGTTTTGCCGGGAACCTGCTCCGCAAGCAGGACGCAACTCGCCTGAGCCATCATTTCGCAGAGGATCACTCCCGGCACGATAGGATTCCCGGGAAAATGACCCTTAAGGAAAAATTCCTCGCCCGTAATTTTATATTTTCCGTAGGCAACGCCGTCGCGCACCTCGGCTTCATCCACCAGCAGCATATTGTCGCGGTGCGGAATTATATTTTTGATTTCTTCCTTGTTCATTTTGTCTGCTTCCTCCTACTTCATCACGAACAGCGTCTGCCCGTACTCGACAAGGTCTCCGTCCTTGACGCAGATTTCGACAATTTCTCCGTCCTGCTCGGCGGTTATTTCATTCATCAGCTTCATCGCTTCCACTATGCAGAGCACATCGCCCTTTTTTACGGCGTCGCCCACCTGAACATAAGGCTTTTCCTCCGGAGAGGGAGAGCTGTAGAACACGCCTACAATCGGAGTTTTTACCGTCTTTCCGCTCTTGACCTCAGACGGCTGAGCGGTCTCGGAAGCTGCGGCGGCGGACGGAACGGAGGGCGCGGCCGCGACCGCGGCGGAAAATTCGCGCTCAAGCGAAAATTCCGTGCTTTCGTCCTTGATTTTCACCGAGGTAAGCCCATACTCCTTCATAATTTCGGCAATAGCTTTAATTTCCGAATTTATCGCGTCAATATCTTTGTGCATCATAGAGTTTTCCCTTTCTTCAGTTTACTTTCTTAACGGCTATGCAGGCATTGTGTCCGCCGAAGCCGAGAGATGTGGACAGACACAGGTCGAGACTTCTCTCCGTCGCCTTATTGGGAGTGCAGTTGAGGTCGCATTCCGGATCCTGCTCGTCAAGTCCTATCGTGGGAGGGACAATACCTTCGCAAAGCGCAAGAGTTGATATAACCGCTTCAACCGCGCCGGCAGCGCCCAGCATATGCCCTGTCATTGACTTTGTTGAGGATACGCTTACTTTATAAGCCCTTTCCTCTCCGAGAGCCTTTTTAATCGCTACGGTTTCGCTTTTGTCGTTAAGCGGAGTGCTTGTACCGTGGGCGTTGATGTAAATGTCGTCACTGTCTACGCCGGCTTCAATGTATGCCTGACGTATAGCCTCGGCGCCGCCCTCCGCGTCAGGGTCCGGAGCGGTCATATGATAAGCGTCGCAGGTCGCGCCGTAGCCGCACAGCTCACCGTAAATATGCGCGCCGCGCGCCTTGGCGTGTTCCATTTCTTCAAGTATCAGAGCGCCTGCGCCCTCCCCCATAACGAAACCGCTGCGGTTTACATTAAAAGGAATCGAGGCTTTCAGTGGGTCGCCGCATTCCGTAAGAGCCTTCATGTTTCCGAAGCCCGCCACGCTGACGGGCAAAATCGCCGCTTCGCTGCCTCCGGTAATTATCGCGTCGGCATAGCCGTGCTTGATTGCGCGGTACGCCTCGCCGACGGCGTTTGTGCTTGTCGCGCAGGCGGATACGACGGGAAGAGCCGAGCCCTTGCACTTAAAGCGTATGGCAATCATTCCGGCTGCCATATTTATTATCATCGCGGGAACCATGAAGGGCGAAACCTTTCTCGGGCCGCTCTCGTGGCATTTTATTACGTCGGAGATAAAGGTTTCCATTCCGCCTATGCCGCTGCCGAAATAAACTCCGAAGCGCTTGGGGTCAATGTTTTCGCACGAAACAAGGCCGCTGTCAGTCACTGCCTCCGCCGCCGCGGCAATCGCGTACTGGGTGAAGCGGTCGGTTTTCCTTATGTCTCCCCTTTCCATTACGGAGAGGGGATCGAAATTCTTTACCTCCGCGGCAACCTTGACCTTATATTCCCCTGTATCGAATTTTGTAATATAGTCTATGCCGCATTTTCCGGCTTTGATATTTTCCCACATTTCGGGAACGTTGTTGCCGACGGGAGTTATGGCTCCAAGTCCCGTTATTGCCACTCGAAACATTTCATTCACCTCTAAAATTGAGTTAGCCGTTTTTTACATCTGCATACCGCCGTCACAGCGGATTACTTCGCCCGTTATATACGATGCCATATCGCTCACAAGGAAAAGAGCGAGATTTGCTATATCCTCAGGCTTTCCTGTACGTTTGGCGGGAATTTGGTCGCACATTGCCTTTTTTGCTTCTTCGGGAAGCACAGCCGTCATGTCGGTTTCGATAAATCCCGGGGCGATGGCGTTATACGTCACGTTTCTGGAGGCAAGTTCCTTCGCCGCGGACTTGGTAAGCCCGATAATTCCCGCCTTGCTTGCGCTGTAGTTCGCCTGACCCTTATTGCCCGCAATGCCCACGACGCTGCTGATTGAAACAACCCTTCCGTAGCGCTGGCGCATGAAAAGGGGATAAGTATGCTTTATCATATTAAACGAACCCTTAAGATTGACGTTTATCACCGAATCAAATTCGTTTTCCGTCATCTTAAGAATAAGATTGTCACGGGTTATTCCGGCGTTATTTACAAGAATATCAATTCTGCCGAACAGCTTTAAAACCTCGTCCACGGCGGTCTTGGACTCCTCAAAATCCGCGACATTGCAGTATATTTCCGCTGCTTTTACGCCGAGAGCCTCGATTTCCTTTACGGTATTCGCTCCGCGCTCGCGATCCCCCACATAAAGGATTGCGACGTTAGCCCCGTTTTTTGCCAAATTGAGAGCAACGGCCCTTCCGATGCCCTGAGAGCCGCCCGTCACTATAGCGTTTTTTCCTTCAAGCAACATAATTTATTCTCCTTTTATTGCGGCGGTCGCCGCCTCAAGCGTTTCCCTGTTTTCAACGTTTAATACTCTTACGTCCTTGCTTATCTTGGCAATAAGCCCCGAAAGCGTTTTCCCGGGGCCGACCTCGACAAAAGTATCAACGCCGCTTTTTATCATATTTTCAATTATTCCGCTCCAGCGAACCGGATTCCTGATTTGCTCGCGAAGCAGGCAAGCGGCGTCTTCGCCGTAAATTTCGGCGGTATAGTCGGAATATATCGGAATTGACGGCGCGGAAAAGTTCATTTTTTCCATGTCCGCATAAAGCCGCTCCGCCGCCTTATCCATAAACGGCGAATGGAAGCCTCCGCTCACGGCGAGCGGAACCGTTCTTCCTCCGGCGGATTTTATATCGGCGGAAAACGCCGCGAGTCCGCTTTTTACTCCGGCAACCACAAGCTGTCCGGGACAGTTGTAATTAACGGGGTACATTTTTTCATGTCTTGACGCGATTTCCTCCACCGTTTTGTCGGGAAGTTTCAGACAGGCGACCATGCCGCTTTCGGTTTCCTTTGCGGCGTCGTTCATGTATTTTCCGCGCAGACCGACAAGACGAAAGCCCTCGCCGCAGGGAAGCATACCCGCGAATACGACGGCGGGAATTTCACCGAGCGAAAAGCCCGCAACGCAATCAGGGGAAATTCCTCTTTCGCGGAGAGCCTCCGCCGCCGCCAAATCCACGCAGTACATACAGGGCTGAGTATTGACGGTTTCGGAAAGCTCCTCCCTGCTTCCCTCGAAGCAGAGCGCCGAAGTTCCGTTTTTTATGCCGTCCGCGGTTTCAAAAACCGCCGCGGCAGCGGGACTGACGCGGCAAAGCTCCCGCCCCATTCCGGTGTACTGAGAGCCTTGACCGGAAAATACAAAGGCTATTTTACCCATTTCCCCGCTCCCTTCAGCACATCCTCGGCTTCGGCAAAAATTTCTGTTATAATTTCAGCCGCCGGTTGTTCCTTTTTTACAATTGCGCTTATCTGCCCCGCAAGGAAGCTGCCTTCCTTTTCGTTACCTTCGACTGCCGCCTTGTAAAGCGAGCCTGTCGCCATTTTTTCAAGTTCCTCGTCGCTGACGTTCGGGTCGTATTCCGCCTTGAAATACGCGCGTGTGAAGGGATTTTTTATGCTTCTGACGGGGTGGCCGAGCCGTCTGCCCGTCATTATCGTATCAACATCGCCCGCCTTGAGAACCTTTTTCTTATAGTTTTCATGTACATTACATTCGGTTGACACAAGGAAGCGCGTTCCGAGCTGAACGCCGACGGCTCCGAGCATAAATGCCGCCGCGACGCCTCTTCCGTCTCCGATGCCTCCCGCCGCGAGTACGGGTATGTCAACGGCATCGACAATCTGCGGCACAAGCACAAGCGTCGTCAGATCACCGACATGACCGCCGCTTTCGCCGCCCTCCGCAATCACGGCCGAGGCTCCGCAGCGCTGAGCAAGCTTTGCCAGAGCAACCGACGCCACAACGGGAATAACCTTGATTCCCGCGGCAATCCAGCCCTCCATGAATCTTGACGGATTTCCCGCGCCCGTGGTTACAACGGCGACCTTTTCCTCCGCGACGACCTGAGCCACCTCTTCAACATGAGGACTCATAAGCATGATATTGACGCCGAAGGGCTTGTCGGTCAGAGACTTTGCCTTGCGTATCTGTCCGCGCAGCCAATCTCCCCCGGCATTCATCGCCGAAATTATACCAAGCCCGCCGCCGTTGGAAACGGCAGCCGCAAGGTCGGCGTCGGCAATCCATGCCATGCCTCCCTGAAAGATGGGATATTCAATTCCCAGAAGTTCGCAAAGCGGGGTTTTTATCATTTTGGTTATCTCCTTTTCGTTTTTATCGGATAAGCCGAAAAGCCCGACGGATTTTTCCGCTTATCCGCGGCATAATCCGCCGTCGGAGTCAAGCAGCCCTCCGACGGCGGACACGCTTTCGCTTATTTGCTTTCAATAAGTTCAACAAGTGCGCCGACGGTTGTGATGGAAGGATTGAGTTCAATTTCGACGCCAAGCTCTTCCTCAACCTTCATAACCATATCAAGCATATCGAGAGAATCGATGCTCAAATCCTCAAAGGCTGTTTCAAGAGTTACGTCCGCATCGGTGTACTCCGCAAGAATTTCCTTTACCTTGTCAAATACCATTACTGTTTCCTCCTTATAAGTTTTTATAATAGGGGTTTCCCCGTATTACCATCTGTAAATCGCGCCGCCGTCCGTCAGTCCGCCGCCGAAAGCGGTGAACGAAACAATGTCGCCTTCCTTAAAGCGTCCCTTTCGGTTTTCGATGTCAAGGACTATAGGCTCGCTGGCGCTGCTGGTGTTGCCGAGATTTTCAATCCCGACGCAAAATTTTTCCATCGGTATGCCCAGCTTTTTTTGAGTGGCGGCAATGATACGCAGGTTGGCCTGGTGCGGAATTATGTGATCGATTTCGTCCGCGCTTATTCCCGCAAGCGCGGCGGATTCAAGAATGTCGCCCGCAAGCGCGCCTATCGCGTATTTGTATGTCTCCTGCCCATTCATGAATGTATATCCGTCACCGTCGATTTTTTCTCCGGCGAAGGGGCAGTTGCCTTTTGTGCTGTGGATTCCGACAAAATCAGTGTTCCCATGGGTGTTTATTTTGATTGAAAGCAAATTGTCGCCTTCCCCGAGAACCGCCGCTCCCGCGCCGTCGCCGAAAAGCACGCAGGTGCTTCTGTCTCCCCAGTCGGCAAAGCGCGTCATATTTTCCGCGCTGACAATAAGGGCTTTTTTAACCAAGCCGCTCTTGAAGTACGCCGCCATAACATCCAACGCAACCACAAAGCCCGAACAGCCGCTGGATATATCAAAGGCGGGGCAGGTCGCGCCGAGATTTTTCTGAACCGTGCAGGCAAGCCCGGGGACGAGATTATCGCTTGTGATTGAGGTTCCTATTATCAAATCCAGCTCAGCGGCCGAAATTTCCGCCATTTCAAGGGCATGGAGAGCCGCTTCGGTTCCGAGCTGAGAAGTGGACTCGGTTGTTATCACATGACGGTTGTGTATTCCCGTGCGCTTGCTTATCCATTCGTCCGAGGTGTCCATTATTGCGGCAAGCTCGTCGTTGCTTACAATTCTTTCCGGCAGAGAATGTCCCGTTCCCAGTATTTTAAACATAAATAGATGTTCTCCTCTCAAAATTGCCGCTCTTGCTTCGCGGGCGATAGTGTTCATATAATTTCAATCTAATTATAAAACAAATACTTCCTGTTGTCAAGGAAAATTTATCAAAACACAAGCAGCCCGAAGCGCCAGCCGAATCCAAGCCGGCAAGCGGCGCGCCGCGGACGCGAATAAGTCGGCGCTTCACTTGTACGATTCACAAAAAAGAAAAGCCTTCCGACAGCAAAGGAAGGCTTTTACTTCATCAGCAAAATATTGTACGGTCCCACCGATATTATAAATTCAAGTCCGTCAGAGCTGTCGCCGACGGTAAATACCGAGCCGTTGTCAATCCATACCGAGTCGAGGCTTTCAAGCAATTCTCCGTCCTTATACCAGTACACGTCGGCGGAAAAGCCTTGCGGAACGGCGCTGAGAGTTACCGAGGTGCCGTCCCCGTATTCGGAAAAGCTTCCTTTTATGGAATAAATCAGCTCGACGACCTCCTCAAGCTCGCGGAAGCCGTAACGAAGCAGAGCATAGCCGTCGCTCGTGCGGGCCGACATACTTGAAGAACCCATTGTAACCGCTATAATACGCCGTCCTTCGCGCTTTGAGGTTGCGCACAGGCAATAGCCCGCCACGCCTATATAGCCGGTTTTAAGTCCGTCAGTACCGGGATACGCTCCGGAAATTCCTTCAAGCAGCCTGTTTGTGGAGCTGTAGGTCTTGCCCTTGAAGGTGAAGGTCGTCAGCGAGGTATAATTCAAAATTTGCGGGAAATCCGCTATTATACGGCGGCAGAGCGCCGCCATGCTGCGCGCCGTTATCGAATTTGAATTGCTCAGCCCCGACGCATCATAGAAAACAGCGGTAAGCCCAAGCGTCCGAGCGTCGTCATTCATAAGCCCAACAAAGCTCTCCTCGGTTCCGCCGACAAGCTTTCCGAGGGCGACAATTGCCGCGTTTGCCGATACCACGCAGGACGCCCTCAGCAGCGTATCTACCGTAACAGTCTCTCCCGCCGAAAGCGGTACGTTGCTCAGTCCCGCCTGAACCGAAAGCGCCGCGACGTCAGGGTCAATCGTCACCGCAGTGTCAAGGGAAATTCCGTTCCCGTCCATACGGCTGAAAAAGGTGTAAAGGCTCATTATCTTAGTCATGCTTGCCGGTGCGCGGGGCGCGTCGGCATTTTTTTCATAGACGGTGTATCCTGTATCGAAATCTATGACTATAGCCGCCTGACTTGTGACGGAGATGCTGTCGGCGGCAAACGACGGAACGCTCCCGAGCAGCGCAACAAGCGTCAGAATCAGACATAAAACCCGTTTTTTCACCGATGCACCCCCTTTTTTGACATATTTTATCGTATATATAATAGTATAAAAATATTACAAAAGTGTAAATTGCACTTTAAAATAAGATTACAAACCGCCCAACCCCCTTTACATTTTCTGTTTTTGCTGTTAATATAAAGACAGGGTAAGGAAAGGTTACAGGAAAATTTCGGAAGGAGAATAAAAGATGAAAAAATTTACCGTTTTGCTGGTGATGTTGACCATGCTTGCAGTGCCGTTTATAACAGCGTCTGCCGACAGCGACATTTCCGCTCCCAACATATCCGTTACGTCATATACGGGCTATGCGACGTTCACTCTTACGAGTGATTCCGACAATGTGAAAATTTACTACACCACAACCGGAAAGGATCCGACGACAAGCAGTTCCAAATATTCCTCAAGGGTAAAGGTGACCTCGACCTGCGAAGTTCGCGCCGTCGCCTATGACAGTACAACCCAAGAATACAGCGACGTCGGCTATTATCTTGTAACGGTTACCAAGGCAAGGGCCTCCGCGCCGACATTCTCCGCGACATCTGTTGCGGGCGGCAAAAAGGTGACGATTAAGAGCGCCACGAGCGGAGCGACGATATACTATACCACCGACGGTACAACCCCCACAACCTCCAGCACAAAATACACCTCGTCCGGAGTGATTGTGACCGAAACCTGCGTTGTCAAGGCGATTGCCGTAAAGAGCGGCTATTCCAACAGCTCCGTTTCAACGGCTTCCTGCACCATATCGCGATGCGAAACGCCGACGGTGACTACCTCTACTACCACAAACGGCAAAAAGGTGACGATTAAGAGCGCCACGAGCGGAGCGACGATATACTATACCACCAACGGCGCAACCCCGACAACGAGCAGCAAAAAATATTCCTCCGCCTTCACGATTACCTCCGATACAAATATTAAGGCAATTGCCGTAAAGAGCGGCTATTCCAACAGCAGCGTCAAAAGCGTTACCGTTGAGGTTGAAGAACCGCGGTGTTCAACTCCCTCCGCGACGCCGACCGCGGTTATCGGGGGCTACACGGTCAAGCTGACCTGCTCCACAAGCGGCGCGTCAATGTACTATACCACCGACGGCTCAACTCCGTCAAAGACCAACGGAACAAAGTACACCTCGTCCGGTATAAAAATTACAACTCAGGGAACGACAACGATTCAGGCTGTGGCAATAAAATCCGGCTATGAGGACAGCAAGACGCTTACTTACAACATCACGGTTTCGCAGGCCGAAACTCCCACCGGCAGCATATCCACCCTGTCAAGCGGTTCAAAGAAGGTAACTCTCAGCGCGCAGAGCGGAGCGACGATATACTATACCACCAACGGCGCAACCCCGACAACGAGCAGCAAAAAATATTCCTCCGCCTTCACGATTTCGTCAAGCTGCACGCTTAAGGTTATTGCGGTTAAGACGGGCTGTGTAAACAGCAATGTGGTTACCAAGGAAATTACGGTCGGCTCCTCGTCTTCGTCCACAACCGTAGCCAATCCGACCGCCACAACAAAAACCTACTCCACATATACAAAGGTAACGCTCAAATGCTCCACGTCGGGCGCAAAAATCTATTATACTCTCGACGGCACAAGCCCCAAGGAATATGGCACGGCCGTTTCCTCGGGCACGTCAATCAAGGTTTACGAGACTTGCGTGCTGAAAATGATAGGCATAAAGAGCGGCTATACAAACAGCAGCACCGTCAGCAAGACAATCACCGTTAACGGCGACAGTGTAACGCCTCTCGGACTGGACATATCCGAACCGGAGGAGGTAGAGCTTGAAATGGACGTCGAGGACGAAACGATTTCCGACGATGACGCCGTGGAAATATTTAACATTCCCGCCGACGACTCGGTTGAGCTTGAAATGGAATTCGCGGACGCCTATACGGACGATGAAGACGCTTATACTGACGACGAAGAAATTGATTTAGGCTATTAATCGCATAGCGCTTTGCCGGAGAATCCGTCAGGGATTTTCCGGCAAAATTTTATGCTGTTTCTGTTACGATTAATAATCAAGGGCTGCGGCAAAACGGTTAAAAACCAATTTGCCGCAGCCCTTTTGAGTAATCGGCGCTTTAATATCCGCGCTCTTTAAGGACTTCGTCATAAGGAACGGGCATAGGGTAATTCCCCGAAAAGCACGCGTCGCAAAAGCCCGTACACGCCCCGTCTATCATATCTCCGAGGGATTCAAGAGGAAGAAAGCCCAAGGAATCGGCGTTGATAATCCGGCGCACCTCCTCAACGCTCCTCTGCCACGACACAAGCAAATCCTGAGAGGGAATATCGGTGCCGAAATAGCAAGGGTATAGGAACGGCGGCGACGAAACGCGCATATGCACTTCCTTTGCTCCCGCGTCCTTCATCATACTGACAATACGGCGGCAGGTTGTACCGCGCACAATCGAGTCGTCAATCATTACAACGCGTTTTCCTCCGACAATGTCTCGGAGAGGATTCAGCTTCAGGCAGACGCTGCGTTCGCGCATTTCCTGACTTGGCTGAATGAATGTCCGTCCAACGTAGCGATTTTTTATGAAGCCGTGCTCGTATGGTATGCCGGACTCCTCGCTGTAGCCGATGGCGGCGTCAAGTCCGCTGTCAGGTACGCCGACAATTATATCGGCTTCAACGGGATGGCTCCTTGCAAGCAGACGACCCGCGTTTTTACGCGCCTGATATACGCTCATTCCGCAGATATTGCTGTCGGGACGGGCAAAATAAATGTACTCGAAAATACACATACGGGGCTTGACGGCGCGGCAATTGTCCCGGAAGGATACAAGGCCGCGTTCACGGTCGCAAAGTATAACCTCTCCCGGCTCAACGTCGCGGACAAATTCCGCCCCTACGGCGTCAAGGGCGCAGGTTTCGCTCGCAAACACCCATGAATTGCCTATTTTGCCTATGGAAAGCGGACGCAGACCGTAAATATCTCTTGCGGCTATAAGCTTCTGAGGGCTCATTACAAGCAAGGAATAGGCTCCGCTTATATACGGTATACTTTTGACCACCGCTTCCTCAACGCTCTTGCTTTTCAAACGTTCACGCGCAATAACATAGGCAATTGCCTCGGAATCAATGGTTGTCTGAAAAATCAAGCCCTTTTTTTCAAAGTCGTCACGGAGCTGCGCTCCGTTGGTGAGGTTGCCGTTATGGGCAATTGCCAGCGCGCCCTTGACATATTTTGTAACAAGCGGCTGGGCATTTTCGCGGCGGCTTTCACCGGTTGTGGAATAGCGAACATGACCGATTGCCATTTCTCCCCGAAGGTTCTCAAGAATATCGTTTGTAAAAACCTCATTGACAAGCCCCATATTTTTATAGTGCTTTATGTCCCTGTTGCAGCTTACGGCAATGCCGCAGCTCTCCTGTCCCCTATGCTGCAAAGAGAACAGCCCGTAATATGTGAGCTGCGCGCAATCCAGAGAGTCGTTGTCAAAAATTCCAAAAATCCCGCATTCTTCTTTGGGTTTATAGCTGTGTTCCATGACGAACCTCCGTAAAAGGCATGATTAATCCGTTATTCCTTTTCTGTTTACAGTCCGAGACGCTTGAACACCTCGGCATAAGCCCCCTCGACATTTCCCATGTCGCGGCGGAAGCGATCCTTATCAAGCTTTTCGTTGGTATCCGCGTCCCACAGGCGGCAAGTGTCGGGGGAAATTTCGTCGGCAAGAATAATCTGTCCGTGATAGCGTCCGAATTCGATTTTGAAGTCGATGAGCCTTATGTTCAGTTCCCTGAAAAATTCGCAAAGCGCTTCGTTAATCTTAAAGGTCATATCGCTTATTGCTTCAAGCTCCTCCTTTGTCGCAAGACCGAGAGCGTAAATTTGATAGTCGTTAATCATAGGGTCGCCGAGATCATCGTTTTTATAGCAAAATTCCAATGTCGGCGAAAGCAAAGCCGTTCCTTCTTCCACTCCGAAGCGTTTTGAAAAGCTGCCGGCGGCGACATTGCGCACAATTACCTCCAGCGGGACAATTTCAACCCTTTTGACAAGAGTTTCACGGTCGCTTATTTCCTCGATAAGATGCGTCGGGATTCCCTTTTTTTCAAGCATTTTGAAAATAAGATTCGTCATGCGGTTATTAACGACGCCCTTATTCTCAATGCTGCCCTTTTTAAGACCGTTGAACGCCGTGGCGTCATCCTTGTAGTCAACAATGAGCTGATCCTCGTTATCCGTAAGATAGACCTTTTTTGCTTTGCCCTCGTAAAGCATTTCCTTCTTCATGGCAATATGACCTCCTATAAAGTTATATTAAAAATTTATTTACAAAATACTGTCTTAATTCTGTCAATGGCTTCCTCGGTATTTTCATGGCTGCCGAAGCCCGTAAGACGGAAATAGCCCTCTCCGCTCGGGCCGAAGCCGCTGCCGGGGGTTCCGACGACATTTGCCCTTTCAAGCAGCTCATCGAAAAATTCCCAGCTTGTCTTTCCGTCGGGAACCTTAAGCCATACATACGGCGAATTGACGCCGCCGCTTACGCCGAATCCCGCCGCTGACAGCTCGGTGCGAATGTAACGGGCGTTTTTAAGGTAGTATGAAACAAGCTCCTTGGTCTGCGCCTTTCCTTCTTCGCTGTAAACGGCCTCGGCTCCGCGTTGGATAACATACGGGACGCCGTTGAATTTCGTGGTGTGACGGCGGTTCCAAAGCGCTTTTACGCTCACGCCGTCTATCCTGAGAGCTTCGGGAATTACCGTAAAGGCGCAGCGCGTACCCGTAAAGCCCGCATTCTTGCTGAAGGAGCGGAACTCTATGGCGCAGTCCTTCGCGCCCTCGATTTCATATATGCTGTGAGGAATGTTTTCCTCGGTTATATACGCTTCATACGCCGCATCGAAGAAAATGACGGAATTATTTTCCTTCGCGTACCTAACCCACTTCGTCAGTTCCTCCCTTGTGGCTGCCGCGCCCGAAGGATTGTTCGGGAAGCAGAGATAAATTATGTCGCTGCGGCGGGACGGAAGCTCGGGAAGGAAATTATTTTCCTCAAGGCAGGGCATATAAACTATATTTGTCCACATTCCCGACGCCGCGTCATAATCTCCGCCGCGGCCCGCCATAGCGTTTGTATCCACATAAACAGGATATACGGGGTCGCACACAGCGACAATATTGTCGGTTGAAAAAATATCGCCTATGTTGCCGGTATCGCTTTTCGCGCCGTCGGAAACAAAAATTTCGTCGGGAGAGATGTCTGTGCCGCGCGCTCTATAGTCATTTTCGGCAATCGCCTCGCGCAGGAAGGCATAGCCCTGCTCCGGCCCGTAGCCTCGGAAGGTTTCCTTGACTGCCATTTCGTCAACCGCCTTGTGCATTGCCTCGATAACCGCCTTCGGAAGCGGAAGCGTAACGTCGCCTATACCGAGGCTTATCACACTTTTATCGGGATTTGCCGCCTTGTATTCGGCGACCTTTTTCGCAATCGTGCTGAAGAGATAGCTTCCGGGGAGCTTGAGGTAGTTCCCGTTTATCTTTGCCATAAACCAATCTCCTTTATTTGTAGTCTATTTCCGTCGTATATACGGTGACCGCGGGGCCGGTCATAAACACATGGTCGGTTTTTTCGTCCCATTCAATCGCAAGATCTCCGCCGCGAAGTCTGAGAGTCGCCTTTCTGTCGCACAGACCGTTCAGCACGGTCGCCACAAGAGACGCGCAGGCTCCCGTTCCGCAAGCCCATGTCTCGCCCGCTCCGCGTTCCCACACTCTCATTTGCAGACAGTCGCGGGAAATCACTTTTACAAATTCCGTATTTGTCTTTTTCGGGAACATCTCATGGGCTTCAAAATACGGCCCTATCTTTTCGATTTCAAGGCCGTCCACATCGCCGACGTATACGACGGCGTGCGGGTTTCCCATCGAAACGCAGCTTACGCTGTAGTCCCTTCCGTTCACGGTTATCGGACGGCTTAGCGCCGTATCTCCGTCAAAAAGGCAGGGAATATCCGAGGGGCGGAGTATGGGCTTGCCCATATCTGCCCTTGCGCCGACGACCTTCCCGTTTTCAAGCAAGAGGCTTATATGTTTTATTCCCGCGCCGGTGGAAACGGTTATTTCGGTTTTATCCGTCAGAGCGTTGTCGTAGACATACTTGCCGACGCAGCGTATTGCGTTGCCGCACATTTCGGCACGCGAGCCGTCGGAATTATACATATCCATTTCAAAATCGGCAACCTCGCTCGGCTTTATCAGCACAAGCCCGTCGCTGCCGAGCCAAAAACGGCGGTCGCTCAGTTCCCTTGCCGCGCGTGAGGGATCGGCTACGGTTTCCTCAAAGCAGTTTATATAAATATAATCGTTTCCGGCGCCGTGCATTTTTGTTACCCGCATCTCAATCTCCTTTTTAATATAATATATCACCCGCAAGAATACCCTTTGCCGTGTCAACCATTTTGCTGCCGTTGTTCATGCTGACGCGCTGTATGAAGCGATGAGCCTGATCCTCGGTCATGTTGCCGTGTTCCATTATCATTTTTTTCGCTTCGGCTATTATCCGTTTATCCTCGCTGCTCCTGTCGGGGCGTTTATCCTCTCCGCTCTTTTTTGTATTGGGGCGGTCGTTTATCATTATGACGGTTTTCAGCGTATCCAGAAGCGATGTGCGGCTGACAGGGAGAGTTACGCTCTGTATGCCGTAAGGAAGCTCAACGCTGCTCACCCGGCTTTGCGGAAGAAGCACCAACATTCCCATTTCCTGCGGCAAATCCGCATACAGCTCAGCCGCTGTCATATCCTTAAGCCGGTAGCTGCAAATCACCGCCGACGCCGACGTCCACTCAAGCATACGCAAAACCTCGGCTCCGCCGGAGCATATTCCGCTCACCTTGTATCCGCCGAGCTGAACTACCCTGCTTATAGTCGCCGCCGCGTCGGAATTTTGAAAAGCAAGAATTACGCATCTTATCACTTTATTCGCTCCTCTCTCTTAATTACCGGAGAGCGGAGGCTCAAAAATTGCCGAGATATTTTTTTATTTCCCAGCCCGTGACTTGGGTGCGGTATTCGTCCCACTCCGCCTTTTTTGCGGTGACATAGCGGGTGAAAAGCTCTTCCCCGAGGGTTTCTTTTACAAGGGCGTCCGCTTCCGTTTCGCGGATTGCGGCTTCGAGAGTACCGGGCAGACTTTCTATACCCATGCTGCGCCGCTGCTCGTCGGAAAGCTTGTAGATTGAAAAATCAACGCTTTCCGGCGGACGCTTTTCGTTTTTTACGCCGTCCATTCCGGCCCTGAGCATAACCGCAATCGCAAGATAGGGATTACAGGTCGGATCCGGACAGCGAAGCTCAATCCTTGTAAGGCTTCCGCGCGAGGCGGGAATACGGATAAGCGTGCTGCGGTTCGATTCGCTCCACGAAATATAACAGGGAGCTTCATATCCCGGGACAATGCGCTTGTAGGAATTTACGGTCGGATTCGTTATTGCCGTTATGCCCTTGATATGCTCAAGCAAGCCGGCAATGAAGCTGTAAGCAAGGGAGCTGAGTCCCGTCGGGGAGGAAGCGTCGTGGAAGGCGTTGCTGCCGTCCTCGTTCATAAGGCTCATATTCGTATGCATTCCGCTGCCGTTTATTCCGAAAATCGGCTTCGGCATAAAGCTGGCGTGAAAGCCGTGACGCTGCGCAATCGACTTTACGACGAGCTTGAAGGTTATGATATTGTCGGCTGCCTTAAGAGCCGTATCGTAACGGAAGTCAATCTCATGCTGGCCCTGCGCTATTTCATGGTGAGAGGCTTCGATTTCGAAGCCCATTTCCTCAAGTGTCTGGCAAATGTCGCGGCGGCAGTTTTCTCCGCCGTCAACGGGAGCAAGGTCGAAATATCCTCCGCGATCGGTGGTTTCGACGGTCGGATTTCCGCTTTCATCCGTATGGAACAGGAAAAACTCACATTCCGGCCCGACATTGAGGGCATATCCCAACTCGGCCGCCTCTTTCACCGCTTTTTTCAGCACATAGCGCGGGTCGCCCTCAAATGGGGTTCTGTCCGCCTTATACACGTCGCAGATAAAACGCGCGACCTTGCCCTGCTGGGGTCTCCACGGGAAAATCGCGAATGTGTCCGTGTCGGGATAAAGATACATATCGGACTCCTCAACTCTGGCAAAGCCGTTAATTGACGAGCCGTCGAACATACACTGATTGTCGAGCGCCTTTTCAAGCTGGCTCTTTGTTATCGCCATGTTTTTAAGCTGTCCGAAAACATCGGTGAACTGAAGACGGATAAACCTCACGTCGTTCTCTTCAACCAATTTGATTATGTCTTTTTTCGTATATTTGCTCATAACAATTATCCTTCCGTGAGCGGCGGCCCGCAAGCCGCGAAATTGCGCAAACGCCATTGTCTGCATTTTTTATTATATCATTTCCGCCGCTGCTTTGCAATGCGGTTTTTAACCATTATTTGATGTTTATCAGACTGTTTTTTTATCACTTTTGTTGCTTTTTGTGATTGTCGTGCCGACTTTTTTCGCGGATATGAGGCAGGAAATCAAATTATTTTTTATTTTTCCGTTCAGTATTTCCACCTCGTTCACTCCGTCGTTTACAGCCGAAATTATGTTGGTCAGCTTTGGAAGCATACCGCCGCCGACGAAGCCGTTTTCAAGCAGCTTTTCCGCGCGGTCGATGCTGAGAGTGTCAACCACGGTTTTTTCGTTGCTCTTGTCAATCATGATTCCGTTTACGTCGGTTATGAACACCAGCTTATCCGCCTTAATCGCACGGGCTATCTCCGTTGCGGCATCATCGGCGTTAATGTTGAAGGTTTCGCCGTTTTCGCCTATGCCGACAGGTGAAACGACGACAACATTTCCGCTGTCCAGAAGCTGCTTCAGAATGGAAGGATTGACGCGGATTATTTTCCCGACGCAGCCTATGTCCTTCCCGTCCATAAGCTTTTTCTCGGCGACAAGCAGTCTGCCGTCCTTTCCGCTTATTCCGGCGGCGTTAACTCCGCAGCCGCCTATTGCTCCGACAAGACGTTTGTTGACGCCGCCGCTGAGTACCATTTCAACGACGCCGATTTCCCTTTCTCCCGTCACGCGGTAGCCGTTTTCAAAGCGCGGCTCAATTCCGAGAGCGGCAAAGACGGAATTTATTTCCTTTCCTCCGCCATGCACCACGGTCACGCGCGCGCCGACCATCGAAAGCAGGGATATATCCTCGAGGAGCGGCTGTATAAGCTCCGAGCTTTCCAAAACACTGCCGCCGAGCTTTATCACAACATCGCGTCCGTACAGCCTGTGGAGCGAGGGCAGAATGTCCTGAAAGCCCCTGATTTTTTCCGTTCTGTCAATTCCGTTTTTGACGTCGTATTCGTCAAGGCTCTTTTTTACATAGGCCACGTCGCTTGGGCAGTCAATATACTCTGTTCCCCGCTTCTGGCGCGTTTCGTCGCCCTTGCCGGTTATTAATATGAGAGTAGGCTCGGCGCTGTCCATGACAGCTCTTCTGATTGCTTCGCCGCGGTCGTTTATTATTTCGTATTCGCAGCCCTGAGCCTCAACATATGAGGCGATTTCCCTTGAAATGCTTTCAATCGGTTCCTCTCCGGCGTCTTCCTCGGTTATATAAACCTTATCGGCGTGCTGCCCCGCGATTGTTCCAAGGTCGCGGCGGCGGTCGTAAGCCTTATATCCGGGGCAGCCGAACACTATTACGGTGCGTCTGCCGGCATATTCGTCGGCGACCGACGCAAAAAGATTCTCAAAGCTGAGCTTGTTATGGGCATAATCCACAATCGCCGTAACGCTTTTGTCGGTGTTTGTGTAAACCTCCATTCTGCCCTTGCTCCTTGCCTTCATAAGACCCGTAAGCATATATTTTGCGTCGATTCCGAAGGCCGACGCCGTACCGATTGCGGCAAGAGCGTTTTCAACATTGAACAGTCCGGGAATGGTGAGGGTAAATTCCATGTCAAAGTCCGCTGTTTTAACCATAAAAACCGTGTCGTTTTCGCGCTTGTGTATCCCGTAGGCGAAAATATCGGCATCGGCTCTTTTGCGCGAAAAGGTTATGACGCGCTTTGCGGCGGCGGCACGGCTTGCAATTTCATCGGCACGGTCGCTGTCAAGGTTTATCACGGCTGTTTCGCAGCTTTCAAAAATTTTCAGTTTTGATTCAAAATAGTCTTCAAAATCGGGATGCTCCACGGGACTTATATGGTCGGAGCCGATATTGAGAAAGCAGCCCGCCTCAAATCCCACGCCGTACACACGCCCGTATTTCAAGGCCTGACTCGAAACCTCCATTATGAGATATTTTATGCCGCTGTTCACGGCATTGCTGAAATGCCGGTGCAGCTCAAAAGGCTCCGGAGTTGTAAGGTGGCTTTCAAATTTTTCTACTCCGTCATATGTGTCTATCGAGGAAATTATCGCGCTTTCCCTTTCGCCCTCGGCGCGAAGGGCTTCATCGAGAATGTATTTCAGGAAATACGCGGTGGTGCTTTTCCCCTTCGTACCAGTTATCCCGATAATTTTAAGCTTTTTCCATGCGCTGCCGTAGTAAAAATCCGCCATAAGCGCCATTGCCGCGCGCACGTCGCCGACAATTATATAATCACATTCAACATCAATTTTTTGCGTGGCAATATAGCATATCGCGCCGTTTTTTACCGCTTCGGCAAGATATTCCGGCTTAAAATGCGCCCCCTTGCAGAGGAAAAGCGTGTCGGGCTTTATATCCTTGGAATCATAGGAAATATAGCCCACCGGTTTTTCGGCGTCGCAATGGGCCTCAACCGATATTCCGTTATTTTCAAACAATTTTATATAATCCGAAATTTTCATTTCTTTATCCTTCCCCCGCAAAATTCAATGCTTTTATCAATCAAAACCTCCATGGCGTCTACGCAAAAGCCGTCATTGAAGCAAGGCTCGGCTTCATAATTGGTTTTAAGCACGCTCAATTCGGTACACGCAAGAATCGCTCCGTCGCAGCCGTTTTCCCTCAAATGAGAAAGCACCTTCAAAAAGTCCGCGAGACTGCCATTCTCTCCCCTTTTAATCTGTTCGTAAATTATATCCGTAACGGTTTTCTGAATTTCCCCGTCCGGAGCGAAGGGCTCTATCCCCCGTTTATCCAGCGCTCTGTGGTAAAGTCTTTGCTCGATTGTGCCGCAGGTTGCGATAATCCCGACCTTTTTCATATACGGACGGGTTTGCGCGATACGGGCGGCGGTTTCCTCAATCATATTTATCACGGGAATATTTACGCTATCCGATATTTCGGAAATAAAACAATGTGAGGTGTTACAGGGAATCACAATCGCCGCCGCGCCGCACTTTTCCAGCATTACGGCGTCATTTTTCAGCAGCGATACAAGCCGTTCGGTATGTCCGCTCCTTATCGCTTCGGTGCGATCCGGCATGGAAGCATGGTTGAAAATTATCATGTCCAGATGCTCCTGATCGGTTTTCGCGTCGGTGCGTTCGATTATTCTTCTGAACATTACCTCCGTCGCTTCCGGCCCCATTCCGCCCATTATTCCCAGCCTTAAAGCCATCGGTTTCACTCCTTTCGCACAATCGGCAATTCATATTTTTATCTTTATGGTATCTCTATTTTCCGAGGTATTTTTTATATTTCGCAAAATGAGAGAGCTGCTGTCTCGCGAGGCGGAGCAGCCGTCCGGGCTTATTATCGCCGCCGTAATAAAGAGGATTGACCGCGTTTCCGTTTCGTATCAGAGATTTCATTCTTGTCTTATACTCAACCGGCTTGATGTAATCGAACGCGACCTTTTTCGGGACGACAAGCCACAGATTCTCTTTGTCGGCGTATACGGTTTCGCCGAGTTCTTCACCCAAAACGCGATCCTTTACAACATATTCCATGAGATTATATCCCGCGCCCGTGACATAATAATTGCTTCTGCCCTGACGGACATTGATTTCAAACACCTTGAACTTATTGTCTCGCCTGTCGAATTTTATGTCAAAATTGGAGAAACCCGTATATCCTATATTTTCAAGCAGCGCCTTGAACTTATCCATAAGCTCGCGGTCACATTCGTTTACGATTACGGCGTGGTTGCCTATTCCATAGGGAGTATGCTCCTCCAGCAGCACATGACCGAGACACATCAGCTTTACCTTTCCGGTTTTATCGGAATAGTTCGTCAGGACGCGCATATATGTGTCGTCTCCGGGGATAAATTCCTGAATTATAAGATTGCCGTTATAGCCGCTGTTGTAAACCGCCGCGACGGTTTGTTTAAGCTCGTCGATTGTGTCGAGACGGAAAACCTTTTTCTGCCCCTCAAAGGGATGGGCAAAATATTCGGGCCCGTCGGTGGGCTTCAGAATATACGGAGCCTCAAATTCGGGAGCGACCTCCATAGTTTTCGGCGTGCATACATATGTTTTCGGGAAATCAATTTCGTATTTTTCGCACAGCTCATAAAAGCGCTGCTTGTCCATCAGGGAAGCAAGAAAATCCCCATCCGCATAGGGGGCGATTATGTTTTTGTTCAGCTTTGTCTTGTTGTCGGCGATAAGGCGCACATAGTTGTCTCCGCAGCCGATCAACAGTACGGGTACGGTCTGAGCCGCGGCAAATTCATTGACCCTTTCGACAAAAACGGCCGGATTATTTATATTCGGCTCGGTAAGCTGGTTTATCATGCGGCTTTCGGCACAGGGAGCGCCGCTTTTCCTGCCGATTGAGGTTGACTTTATTCCATACGCTTCATGCAAAGCGCGCGCAACACTGTATACATTTATATCATTGCCCAGAAGCAGAGCGGCAAAATCACACTTTTTAAATTCCATTGCGAACATTCCTTTCAAGAATACAATTTCATTAGTATATTTTACCACAGCTCCCGCGATAATGCAAGCACAATTTTCGACGAAAATAAAAAAGGCGGGAGCTTCGTCCTCCACGGCAAAAAGAAAAACGGCCGCAAGCGGCGCCGACCGAAGCGACGTCGCTTGCAACCGCAATCATATTATAGGGCATGAATTATCCGCCGGCTTAATATACCTTTTTCATTACCGCGCCCTTATCCGCGCCGTCAACAAGGGTTGAGTAGCGCGCGAGCCAGCCTGTTTTAATGTTTGGTTCTCTCGGGGCGAGCTTACTGCGGCGCTCGGCAAGGATTTCATCGCTTACTTTTAGATTTATCGAAGCGTTGGGAATGTCAATTTCGATTATATCCCCTTCCTCTACAAGGGCAATTGTGCCGCCGACAGCCGCTTCGGGAGAAACGTGTCCGATTGACGCTCCGCGGCTTGCTCCGCTGAAACGTCCGTCGGTTACGAGGGCGACGGTTTTGTCGAGCTTCATTCCGGCAAGGGCGGAGGTCGGATTGAGCATTTCGCGCATACCCGGGCCTCCGACGGGGCCTTCGTAGCGGATTACCACAACATCGCCGTCAACGATTCTCCCGTTGTATATGGCGTCAATGGCTTCCTCTTCGCTGTCGAATACGCGTGCGGGGCCGCTGTGCTTAAGCATTTCGGGGGCAACCGCGCTGCGCTTCACAACGCAGCCCTTTTCGGCGAGATTGCCCCAAAGAATCTGTATTCCGCCGGTAGGGCTGTAGGGATTGTCGAGAGGACGGATCTGCGTCTCATCCTTGATATAGGCGCCCTTAACGTTTTCACCGACCGTCCTGCCCGTAACGGTAAGCGCGGACGGGTCAATAAAGCCGCCCTTTATCAGCTCCGCCTGAACCGCGGGGATTCCGCCGGCAAGGTTCAAATCCTGCATATGTGTCGGGCCGGCAGGCGCAAGATGGCAAAGGTTCGGCACCTTCGCGCTCATTTCGTTGAAGAGATTCAAATCCACGGGAACACCCGCCTCATTGGAAATGGCGATGAGATGCAGTACACTGTTGGAGCTGCAGCCGAGAGCCATATCACAGGCAAGCGCGTTGCGGATTGACTTTTCATTTATAATCTTACGGGCGGTTACGCCGTTTTTAACAAGCTCCATTATTGCCATGCCGCTGTGCTTGGCAAGGAGCATACGACCGCTGTGTACGGCGGGAATCGTGCCGTTGCCCGGAAGGGCAATTCCCATGGATTCGCAAAGGCAGTTCATGCTGTTGGCGGTGTACATTCCGGCGCAGCTTCCGCAGCCCGGGCAGGCTCCTTCCTCACATTCCTGAAGCTTTTCGGCGTCGATTATTCCCGCTTTATACGAGCCGACCGCCTCAAACATCTGGGAAAGACTGATATTGCGGTTATCCCAGCGTCCCGCCATCATAGGCCCGCCGCTGCACACAATTGCGGGAATATCCATACGTACAGCCGCCATAACCATGCCGGGAACGATTTTGTCGCAGTTTGGAATAAGCACAAGACCGTCGAACTGGTGCGCCATGGTCATGGTTTCAACGCTGTCGGCAATCAATTCGCGGCTGGCAAGGGAATATTTCATGCCTATATGACCCATTGCTATACCGTCGCACACGCCTATCGAGGGAATCTCTATCGGCGTGCCGCCCGCCATACGCACTCCCGCCTTTACCGCCTCGGCAATTTTATCGAGATGGAAATGCCCCGGAACAATTTCGCTGTGAGCGCTGACAACGCCTATAAGCGGACGCTCCAGTTCCTCCTTTGTGTATCCCATGGCATAAAAAAGACTTCTGTTCGGGGCGCGCTCCACGCCCTGCGTTACGTTTGCGCTTCTGAGTTCCATAAATTATTCTCCTTTATGAACGTAGGGACGCGTGACTGCATCCCTACGACGTGATATTTTTTATTTTTTGAGCCAGCTCATCATGTTGCGAAGCTCCTTACCGACCTTTTCAAGGAGATGTTCGCTTTCAACGCGGCGCGTCGCGAGGAACTTAATCTTTCTGCCGGAGGAAAATTCCTGCATAAATTCGCTTGCGAAGGTGCCGTCCTGAATTTCGGAAAGCACTTTCTTCATTTCCTTACGCGTGTCCTCGGTGATAAGGCGCTTGCCCGTTCTGTAGTCGCCGTATTCGGCTGTGTTGGAAATGGAGTAGCGCATCATGGCAAAGCCGCCGCTGTTGATAAGGTCAACGATGAGCTTCATTTCGTGAATACACTCAAAGTACGCCATTTCAGGCGCGTAGCCCGCTTCAACAAGAGTATCGAAGCCCGCCTTCATAAGCTCGGTAACGCCGCCGCAGAGAACCGCCTGCTCGCCGAAGAGATCTGTTTCGGTTTCCTCGCGGAAGGTTGTTTCAAGAATACCGGCACGGCCGGCGCCGATACCGCTGGCATAAGCGAGAGCGTAATCCTTGGCATGACCCGTGGCGTCCTGATATACGGCTATAAGGCTGGGAACTCCCTTGCCCTCCACATACTGAGAACGAACCGTGTGGCCGGGGCCCTTGGGCGCAACCATAATAACGTCGAGATCCGAAGCGGGGGTGATTGCCTTGAAGTGGATGTTGAAGCCGTGGGCAAACATGAGAACATTGCCCGCCTTCATGTGCTTCGCGACCTGATTGTTATAGATGTCGGCGGCAATCTCATCGGGAACGAGCATCATTACAAGATCGCCCGCCTCCGCGGCGTCCTCAACCTCCATAACCTTCAGTCCGGCCGCCTCGGCCTTTGCCCAGCTTGAGCTGTCCCTGCGCAGACCAACAACAACGTCAACGCCGCTCTCATGAAGATTTTGCGCATGAGCGTGTCCCTGACTGCCGTAGCCGATGACGGAAACGGTTTTCCCGTCAAGCATACCGAGATTGCAGTCCGCGTCGTAATACTTTGTAATCATTTAAAAGACTCCTTTATATAAAATATTGTTTTTACTCTATGGTTTGTACGCTGTAGCCGCGCTCAAGGGCGGTTATACCCGTGCGGCACATTTCAAGGATTTTATACTGCTTCATCATTGTAAGGAAGCCGTCAATCTTGCTGGGATTTCCCGTCAGCTCGACGATAAGGCTGTTTACGGTCAAATCGACGATTTTGGCACGATAAATTTCGCAAATTCCGCAAACCTCACGGCGAACGGATTCATCGGCCTCGATCTTTATAAGAAGCAGCTCACGGAAAAGGCTGCCATTCGCTTTAAGTGAAATTACCTTTTTTGTTTCTATGAGCTTTTCTGTCTGCTTGATTATTTGCTCCAAAACCTGACGGTCGCCCTCGGTCACGATTGTTATGCGCGATATTGCGGGGTTGTCTGTAGCGGAAACCGTAAGGCTGTCAATGTTGAAGCCACGCTGGCAGAAAAGACTCGCGACTCTTGCCAGAACGCCGGCATGGTTTTCCACAAGAACGCTAAGAACCTGTTTACTCATAACGGTTTCCCCCTATTCCATAATCATACTGTCGATTGTGCAGCCCGCGGGAATCATCGGAAGCACCTTTTCCTCGCGGTCAATCAGACATTCAATCCATACGGGACGGTTCATCTTAAGCGCCTCGTCCATTGCGGCCTTGAACTGTTCAAGATTCGTGCATCTGAAGCCCGTAAGCCCAAAGCCCTCGGCGACCTTGACGTAATCCGTTACGCGCTCCGGCTCACTTCCGCTGTATCGGCGGTTATAGAACACCGTCTGCCACTGGCGCACCATTCCAAGCACCTCGTTATTCATTATCACGGTGACGACGGGAACATTATAGCTGACAGCCGTACACGCTTCATTCATGTTCATATGGAAGGAGCCGTCGCTCGTAATATGGATAACCGGTCTGTCGGGGAAAGCGATTTTCGCGCCTATCGCCGCTCCGTATCCGAAGCCCATCGTTCCCAAGCCGCCGCTTGTGAGGAAGCTTCGGGAATGAAGGTGGCGACAGTATTGCACAGCCCACATCTGATGCTGACCGACGTCGGTTACATAAATGGCGTCTTCGCCGGCGGCGTCGCAGATTGTTTTCATAACCTGATGAGGCTTAAGCACCGAGGGGTCGTCCTTCGGTACGTAGTTGAGCTTCCTCCATTCGTTTATTTCGCCAATCCATTCGGAGTGCTTCGCTTCATTTATAAGCGGAATGAGCGCGTCCATTACATCCTTGACGTCGCCGATAAGGCTTAAATCCACAAGAACGTTTTTGTTTACCTCACTGGGGTCAATGTCTATCTGTATTATTTTAGCCTTTTTCGCAAATGCTTCCGTGTTAAGCGCAACGCGGTCGCTGAAGCGGGTACCTACGGCAATTACCACATCGGCTTCATCCACGGCGCGGTTTGACGCAAAATTGCCGTGCATTCCCAAAAGTCCGAGATTGAGCGGCTCGTCGCAGCCGACAATGCCAGCCGCCATAAGAGTGTGGGTTACGGGAATTTCCGCCTTTTTCATAAGCTCTCGCAGCTCAACGCAGGATTTGCTGCTGCCGACTCCGCCGCCGAAGTATATTATGGGGCGCTTCGCGCCGTTTATAATATCCGCCGCCTCGCGCAGCCTGTTTTCGTTAATTACGGTTATATACTCCGTGGATTCCGGCTCTTTATGTTCAAATTCACATTTCGCCGCCGTGACGTCCTTCGGAATATCCACCAGAACGGGGCCCTTGCGTCCCGTGTTCGCGATTCTGAACGCGGCGCGAAGCGTATCCGCCAAGTCCTCGACGCGGCGCACGACAAAATTGTGCTTTGTAACGGGCATGGTTATTCCCGCTATGTAAACCTCCTGAAAGCTGTCGCGTCCGATGAGGCTTGTGCCGACATTGCCTGTTATGGCGACCATGGGCACGCTGTCCATATACGCCGTGGCAATTCCGGTCACAAGGTTTGTTGCGCCGGGGCCGCTTGTCGCAAGCACAACGCCTGTTTTCCCCGTAGCGCGGGCATAGCCGTCGGCGGCATGAGCCGCTCCCTGTTCATGCGCCGTTACATATTGCTTGATTTTATCGCGGTAATCGTAGAGCGCGTCGCATATATTCAATATGCTTCCGCCCGGGTATCCGAACATGACCTCGACTCCATGCTCGAGCAAAACCTCCGCAAGAATTTGACTTCCGTTAAGTATCATACTTTGCCTCCTTGCAAAACATCATAATAACAATTATTTTTACATTCTATATAATTTTTACGAATTTGTCAAGGCTTTTTTTGCCTTAAAACATATAAATACTTACGTTTTATTGCCCGATTTACAAAATTACTCTTATCAGTTTCGGTCTGTAGCCGTTCTCGTTCAGCGCGGAGATTATTCTTTCTTTATGCTCCGTGCCGAAAGCTTCAAGGGTTATTTTCAGCTCCACGGCGGCGTTTCTGTTTGTTGCGACAAATTGGTTATGCTCCAGCTTTATGACGTTGCCATCCTGCTTGGCAATCACATCCGCCACGCGGGAAAGCTCCCCCGGCTTGTCCGGCAGCAGCACCGACACCGTAAAGATTCTGTCGCGGCGGATAAGACCGTGCTGGACAATGCTGCTCATGGTTATTATGTCCATATTTCCGCCGCTTAAAATCGCAACGGCTTTTTTGCCCCTCAAATCAAACTGCTTTATCGCCGCTACCGACAAAAGCCCGCTGTTTTCCACAATCATTTTGTGATTTTCAACCATGTCAAGGAATGCGACTATAAGATCCTCGTCCTTTACAGTCACAATTTCATCTACGTTTTTCTGTATATACGGGAAAATATTGCTCCCCGGAGTTTTGACGGCAGTGCCGTCGGCAATCGTATTAACCTCGGAAAGAGTCGTCACCTCTCCCTTTTCCAGCGAAGCCTTCATGCAAGCCGCGCCCTCCGGCTCAACGCCTATTACCTTTACGCCGGGGTGCATAAGCTTGGAAAGAGTCGAAACTCCCGCCGCAAGTCCGCCTCCGCCGATAGGCACGAAAATATAGTCCGTAAGCGGCAGCTCCTTGAAAATTTCCATCGCAATCGAGCCCTGTCCCGTTGCGACGGTCAGGTCGTCAAATGGATGAATGAACGTATAGCCCTCCTTTTCCGCCAGCTCCATCGCATAGGCGCAGGCTTCGTCGTAAACGTCGCCGTAAAGGATAACCTCCGCTCCGTAGCTTTTCGTGCGGTTCACCTTCATAAGCGGAGTGGATGTGGGCATAACTATGACCGACTTTGCGCCGTAGCACCTTGCGGCGTAGGCAACGCCCTGAGCATGGTTCCCCGCGGAAGCCGTAATCAGACCGCGTCTGCGCTCTTCCTCGGAAAGCAGACTTATCTTATAGTACGCTCCGCGCACCTTGTAAGCGCCCGTAAACTGCATATTTTCAGGCTTGAGATATATTTTGCCGCCGGTATTTTCGCTCAAATACTCGCTGTAAACCAGCTTGGTCTCAAGAGTGACCTCCTTCACCTTTTCGGCGGCTTCTTCAAATTTATCAAGTGTCAGCAAGCAAATCAATCCTATCAAATATAATTACATAGTTATCATTATATACGGTTTCCGAAAAAATTCAAGAGCAATTTCACCATAAGATTATAAATAATTGCTTTGAAATTTTGTTATAATTTTTTTCGGTAAAAGAAAGTGTAAATAATAATTGACATTTCGTGCATAAGGTAGTACAATAATAGTATAACAATAAAGGAAGGAAGAAAAATAATGAAAAAGCTTACATCGGCACTTTTTTGCCTTATGCTGTGCCTTTCTCTTGCTTTCGGCGCGTTTGCCGCGGGCATGACAATCACGGTTGACGGCGTTGAGGTAAATCAGGTTGACGCGAACGGCGACCCCGTTGCGGAACCGGAACAGACGGATTCCGAAAATCCGGTCGTTCCGATACGCGCGGTACTTAACGCAATGGGTTACTATGTCGATTATGTTGACGGGAACATCCTCGGCGGGCTTAAGACCGATCCCGCGATTTCCATTTCCGCAGAAGATGCGCTGCTTGTTGACGGAACGGCCTTTGTTCCCTTCAACCTCCTCGGCAGCGAAAACGGAATTGACTATGAAGCCGAAATTTCGGACGGCGTTATAGCCTACGGCAATGTATATTCCGAAATTGAAACGGGCTACTACAGAATCAGCCTTGACGGAAAATATCTCACGGCGAAGCCTCTGCCGGAAGAGAACTCGGTTGAAACCAAAACCAACGAGGACGGCACGGAGGAGGAAGTTTCCGTAACTCCTGTTCAGCAGGTAAACGCCACTTCGGTTTATCTTGCCGAGGGAGACGGATCGGAGAGCCAGATATGGCTTGCGCGTCTCCAAGCCAATAAAAAATATACCCTTATAAACAAGGACACGGGTCTTGCGCTTGACGTCAGCGGCTGGTCAACGGATAACGGCGGCAAGGTTATTCAGTACACGCTTTCCGGCGGTTCCAATCAGCAATGGTCATTCCGAGAGACCGCCGACGGCTATGTTGTCACCAATATGTACAGCAAGCTTGCTCTCACAAACGTCGGAGAGGATAAATATGAAACGGAGCTTGACGCCGACTGTATTATTCAAAGCAGCGACAAAGCCGTAAGCTGGGAGCTTGAGCTTATTGAGCCTTACACCAATCCTGTTGAGCTTGCTCTTGAAACAGAGGCGTACAAGGATCTTGATTCGTATTTTCAGGAGCGGTTTAAGACATACTTTTTCACCGATGTGGATTTCAGCATAGCCGCAAATTCCAAAGCGGAAACCTATCTTCGCGAGAACGGCTTTGCCGAGGCGGACAAGGAAACTCAGCAAAAGCTTATCATGAGCTGTCTTAACATCACATATTCCGATCTTCTCGGCGGAAGTATGCAAAACAAGCTCGCCGCAAACTACACAATTTCCGAACCGGAAACCGAAATTATCGGCGAAGGCGAGGATGAACACAGATACTATGTTTACACCGTGGCGATGGAATGTAATTCTCCCGAGGACATTCATGAATTTCAGGTTTACACCGTTGACGAGGACGATCTTGAACACATAACCCGCGTCGCCGACGCGGTAAGCTGCTTCGAGCCTCCCGTGCGCAAAACGCTGCGTCACTTCTTTTACACCGGCGACAACTACGGCACATGGAACGCATGGGACGGAGAAATTTGGAACAACACCGCTTCAAAATACAGCGTTGACGGTATGCTTCCTATGTTCGCGCACGAATTGGGTCACGTTATCGACAGTGCGTTCGCCGTGGGCGACGACGTATGGCGCAGAGCCATAAATCAGGATATAATTCCCACCTCAGGCTACGGTCAGACTAACCGCTGGGAGGATTTCGGCGAATTCAGCCGTCTTTATCTTCTGTCGCTCGGCAACGAAAGCCGCGTCGCGGCAATCGAGGCAATATATCCCAACCGCACAAAGACCTACCGCGCCGCTCTTTACAATATCGACAACGAATATTACGCGCAATACAAGCCGTACTACGACGAGGTTACGGCGGCAATCGGCGACACGAGCGATATCGACGGAGGAATGTACTATACTGTCGGCTCCGATACGCAGAGCGGCTTTCTGACAAACAATAACGGTGTACTGACCTTTGAGGAAAAATTCAGCGGCGACAATCAGCTTTGGCAGTTCAGCGTCGAGGACGGTCAGTGCGTAAAAATTTTCAGCAAGGCTGACGGCACCTCCGTCACCGTTCCCGATATTTTGCCCGAAACTCAGCTTTTATCCGACAGCAGCAACGCTACGCTCTTCGGAATTAAAACAACCGAAATGTCCGGCGGCATTTACAGCGCCGAACTTACGGTCAGCGAAACAGGCTTCGGCATTTATGCCGACAATTCCGGCGAAGGCGGCGCCGAAGTTCTTAAGAGCGGGTCAGCTCAGACATTATATATTTCTCCCGTTGAAAAGGTCGAGGGCGTCGGTACCTTTACAATTACTTCGGACGGAAAATATCTTGTTCCCTCGTCCGAGGAACGCGGCGCGCGGCTCATGCTTTCCGACAGCGACGAACTTGCGGCATGGTATGTCTATAAGCTGCCGAGCGGCATTGCCTATATCACCAATACCGCGAACGGTTATGCGATCGACATCAACGGCGCAAGCGAAGAAGCGGGCGCAAGCGCCCTGACCTATACGCTTTCGCGCAACGCCAATCAGCTCTGGCTTGTAATCGAAAACGACAACGCAACAGTGTCATTCCAAGCGCAGCATAGCGGGCTTTATCTCGCTCCCGATGATGACGGCGGGGTTGTCCAATCCGAGGAAATGTACGAATGGACTATGACGGAAATTGAATAAACAGGTTAAA
>CAZICW010000014.1:0-33164 GCA_964537995.1 uncultured Oscillospiraceae bacterium | reverse complement strand
AGTAAAGCAAGCTGTACAGCTCAATTGATTAAGAGCCGGGGAATTTCCCCGACTCTTTTTGTCCGTGAACAGCCTTATTCTATTTATCTATTGACAAAATGAGGGCTTAAATGTTATAATTTAAAAAACGCCGATTAATTCCAAAATGCCGATCGGCAAGGGAATTTCGCCTGCGGCAAGTCAAAAAGCCGGAGAGCGTCAGCATATTTTGAGCATTTTTGACACGGCTTCGGCGGACAAAACCGCCAATCGAAGAGAATTATTCGGTTACTTACCAAACGAATCAATTTTTAAGCATCACAAAGGGGAATGGCTGACAATGAACGAGCACGGGTTTTTTATCGGCGAAGAAATTTTCGCGTATGAATATTTCGGCGCGCACATAGACGGAGAATATGTTGATTTCCGTATATTTGTTCCGAACGTAAGAGGAGTATCGCTCCTCGGCGATTTTAACGGCTGGCTGCCGCAGCCGATGTACTGCAAGGGGACGGGCGGGATTTATGAGCTTCGCGTCAAAGCGGAAGAGGGTCAGCTTTACAAATACCGCGTATATCTCGGCGACGGACGTGAGGTTGACCACTGCGACCCATACGGCTTCGGCGGAGAGCTTCGTCCTCAGTGGGCAAGCAGAATAACGGATATGCGCTATGAATGGCATGACGGGGAATTTTTGAAAAGCCGCGGCAAGGGTTACGACAGCCCCATAAGCATCTATGAGGTTCATCTCGGCTCATGGCTTAAAAATCCCGACGACGAAAACGGCTGGTACAGCTATGCGGAAATTGCTCCGAAGCTGGCGGAATACATAAAGGATATGGGCTATACCCACGTTGAGCTGCTTCCGCTTTGCGAGCATCCGTTCGACGGAAGCTGGGGCTATCAGGTCACGGGCTACTTCTGCCCAACACCGCGCTACGGCACGGCGAAGGAGCTGAAGCGGTTTGTTGAAACAATGCACGAAAACGGCATAGGAGTAATAACCGACTTCGTCCCGGTGCATTTTTCCTCCAACGGGTACGCGCTTGCCGAGCTGGACGGAGCGGGAGTTTACGAATACCCCAATGACGGAGCGGGAAAAAGCGAGTGGGGTACAAAAAATTTCAATTTCTTCCGCGGAGAAGTGCGCAGCTTTTTGCAGTCGGCGGCAAATTTCTGGCTGAGCGAATTTCATTTTGACGGCATACGCATGGACGCGATTTCAAATTGTATCTATTGGCAGGGCGACAGCAACCGAGGAGTGAACGAGGGCGCGGTTGAATTTGTGCGGGAGATGAACCGCAGGCTGCACGAGCTGCACCCAAACGCGATTCTCATCGCCGAGGACAGCAGCAACTTTCTTAAGGTTACCGCTCCTTCGGAGTACGGCGGACTCGGCTTCGACTACAAATGGGATATGGGCTGGATGAACGATACGCTGGACTTTTTCCGCCTTGATCCGCTGTTCAGAGGCGGGAATTATCACAAGCTGTCGTTCTCTATGATGTATTTTTACAACGAGCTGTACCTTTTGCCGTTCAGTCACGATGAGGTTGTTCACGGCAAGGCGACAATAATTAATAAAATGTGGGGAGATTATGACGTTAAATTTCCTCAGTGCCGCGCCCTGTACGCCTATATGTATACCCACCCGGGCAAAAAGCTTAATTTTATGGGCGGCGAAATTGCGCAGTTCCGCGAATGGGACGAAAAAAAAGAGCCAGATTACTCTCTGCTGAAATATCCTCTGCATGACAGCTTCAAAAGCTATATCCGCGATTTGAACAAGCTGTACGCAAACGAAGCGGCGCTGCACGACGGAGAATACAATTCCGACTGCTTCCGTTGGCTTGAGGTGAACGACCCCGAGCGTGTCGTCTATGCTTATGAGCGCCGCGGCGGAGGCGAAAGAATCGTAACCGTTTTGAATCTCTCGGGAAATTCATACAAAAATTATGAAGTGGGAATCGACGGTTGCGGCAAGCTTGTTCCGCGCATAAATACGGACTGGCAACCATACGGCGGGCAAACTCCCGAAGACAGAACGCCGCTTCGTATTTCTCCTAAGAAGCGCGGCGGCTTTCCCGCGAGCTTTGAGATTGCCGAGCTTCCCGCATTTTCCGCACTTATTTTCAAATATGAAAGCAATTAAGCATAACAGGTGCAAATTCACGGATTTGCACCTGTTAATTTATCCCAAAACTATACGGCGCAGCAGCTTCATTATGGCTTCCTTTACCTTTTCGGCGGGAGTAATTTCGCCGGCTGCGGGCGCGCTTTGATATTCTTGCTTATATAATTCACTATATAATTCAATCAGAGAGGGATTTTCCGCTATTGTTCCGTATCGGAAATGCACCTCTCCGGAAATTTCGGGATAGGTTTTGTTAAGCTCATGCTGACGCTTCAGCTCGGCGGTTCCGTACCACGCGCTGCCTTCGGACGCGCCGTCGGTGCGATAATCCGCCATGCCGATATAAAGCTTCACATCCGTGCCTCTGACGGCGTTTGCCCACCACGGAACAAGGATTTCGTAATCGGCGACGGAATAGCCTATATTCCAGTAAATTTGAGGGCAGATATAATCGACCCAGCCCTCCTCGATGAAGCGCAGAGAATCGCAATAAATTGACGTAAAGCTGCCGTTGCCGCGGGTCGCGCTGCCGCGCGCGTCATCATAGTTGTTTGCCCAGATTCCGCGCGGACTTATTCCGAAAGAAACCGACGGCGCGGTTTCCTTTATCAGGTCATGGAGCTGCCTGACAAGCATATTTACATTTTCCCGACGCCACTCGTCCGCGTCGCCGAAGCCCGCGCCGTACTCAGCGTAGGCGGCGCTGTCGTCATAGGCGCTGTCGGGATAGAAATAGTCGTCGAGATGTATACCGTCAACCGCGTAATTTTCAAGAATTTCCGATACTCCGTCGCATATAAGCTGCCTTACCTCCGGCAGAGCCGGATTGAAGAATCGGTTTCCGTCGGCAGTTTTCAGCAGATATTCGGGATGGAGCTTGGCGGGACTGCTTTCGCTTATGCGTTCATAGTCTTTATCGCCGTATTTTGTGACGCGGTAGGGATTTATCCATGCGTGCAGCTCAATTCCGTACCTGTGCGCCTGCTCGATGAAATATTCCAAGGGGTCGAACGCAAGCGTGTCATAAGAGCTTTCTCCGGTCAGATAGATACTCGATGGAAAAATCGAGGAATTATACAGCGCGTCGGCGCAAGGGCGCACCTGAAGAAAAACAGCCGTCATTCCCGTTTCGCGGCAAACGGCTATAATACTGTCCGCTTCGGCGCGAAGCTCGTCAACGCTCAGTCCCGCTTTAGAAGGATAGTCGAGGTTCAGGACACTCGAAACCCAAACGCCTCTGAGCGGTCTTTCGGCGGCTTGCGTGGAAAAGGGTCGGCAGAGCAAAGAAACAGTCGTCAAAACAACAAAAATTGAGATAATTTTTTTCAATTGCAACACCTCATCGTCATTTTAACACAAATTCGCGCCGAAAGCAATCTTTTCTTTCAAAAGCACTTGAAAAAATTATTTACTTATGGTAATATCAATCATGGGCGGCCGTCAGCAGAGCCATGATTACAGTGCCGAAAACAGAGCCGGCGGAGAACCATATAAAATTAGCCATTAAACATCACCCCTTTTGTATTGATTTTACCCAAATAACAGGAGAGTTAAACATGCTGAAAACATTTTTAAGCATCGCCGCGGCTGTATCCGTGCTTTTAAGCGGAGGCTATACTCCGTCAATGACGGAGATAAACCGTAAAGCAGCCGACATTGCCGCGCTGAAGGCAACAGCCGCCGGCGAGGTTTCCGCGGAGGATATCTACAGCGTCGAGCATTGGACGGGAAAGGATAAGTATACCAACCGTCTTCACGGCTACACAATCGTTGTACCCGCGGGAATGACGCCCGACGCCTCTCTTTCGACCGTGCGCTTTAAGCTGGACGGCGGCAGCAGAAGCATTGAAATTTTTAAAGAGAGCTTTGCCTCGGAGAGTGAATGTCTGACATATATATCATATTCAAATCGCTTTGCCGACGACAGCGAAAATCACACCGTCGAGGTCAATGAACGGACGGAAATCAACGGCCGGCAGGCATACGTCATGAAGTGGGACAGAAAGACGGTCGGCCCGACAGATAAAAATCACTACGCAAACATAGATATTATCGACGGAACAAACGTATACACAATTATGATAAAATCAAGAGCGCTGTTCAACGACTATATGGAGATTGCCGAAAGCTTCGACATTATCGAGCCGACAGTCGAGGTCGGCAGCGCCGAACCGTTCAAAACCGGAACAGGCAGCGTGATGAATGAGGAAACCGCCGCCTTCTATGAAAAAATTTTCGGCGAGGAAAGCAAGCTGAACTGGGGGCTTCTTGTGCCGACGCAGCCCGTACTCGGAATGAACACGTTCGAAAATATCGAAAAAAGTATCGGCGCGAAAATGGATCTTTGTCTGTTCTATTGCTTTGTACTTGAAAAATATGACAAAACGCTGGTATATGACGGGCTTGCGAACGCGTGGGCAAGCGGGAAGGTATGCGAGCTTACCCTACAGCTCTCCCCCGATTCTCCAAGCAGTATGATTTACGACATAATCAACGGTAAATACGACAGCTTCTTCACGGATTTTGCCGCCGACCTGAAACGCTTCGGGCATCCTGTGCTGCTGCGGCTTTTTAACGAGATGAACGGCGATTGGTGCAACTATTCCGGCTGCTTTACCTCACGCGACCCCGATGTATATGTTCAGCTTTACAAATATGTCTACAATAAACTGAAAAACGCGGGAGCCGAAAATATAATCTGGGTCTGGAACCCGAACGAAAAAAGCTATCCGAATTTTGCTTGGAACAGCGAAGAGCTTTATTATCCCGGCAGTGATTATGTTGACGTAGTGGGAATTACGGGCTACAACACCGGCACCTATTACGAGGGCGAAAAATGGCGCAGCTTCGACAGAATCTACAGCGAGCTGTACACGAAAACCGACCTTCTCTACAACAAGCCGATGATGATAACGGAATTTTCATGCGCTACCGTCGGCGGCGATAAGGTTGAATGGGTACGCGATATGTTTGCGTCGCTGCCGAATTATCCGAAAATAAAGGCCGCCGTATGGTGGAGCGGCTGCGATTACGACGCCAACGGCAATATTGCCCGTTCGTATTTTATCGACGACACGGCGGGAGTAATTGACGTTTTTAAGGAAAATCTGGCGGACAAGTAAAGTTTTTGTTGATTTATTCCTTTCGCTATGTTAAAATTAAAAGCAGAAAAATGACAAAGGACGGAGATAAAATGAAAGCTGTAAGTATAATTCTTGTTGCGGTGCTTTTGGTCGGCGCGATTTTCGGCGCCATGTTCCTGACGGAATATCTTAACACCGAAAGCAAGGACGGCGAAACCGTTGTTGTGACTGTTCCCGAAGGCGCGGCGGGCAGAGCCGTGGCTGACATTTTGAAGGAGAACGGACTTATAAGATTTAAAAGCGCCTTTTTGCTGCGGCTGCGGGGTAGCGCCTACGCGGGCAAAATCAGAAGCGGGGATTTTGAGCTGCACAAGGGAATGTGCATTGACGATATTATTGCGGAGCTTGCCACGGGCGGACTTCGCCGCGAGGAAATAACCATAACGATACCGGAGGGATACAGTGTCGAACAAATTGCCGCCCGCATGGAGGAGTACGGTCTGTTTACCGCCGATGAATTTTTGGATGAGGTTAACAACGGCGAATTTGATTACGACTTTTTGAGCGAGATTCCGCAAAACGACAATATAAAATACCGTTTGCAGGGCTTCCTCTTCCCCAGCACATACAATGTTTTTGCAGACGCCACCCCTCACGAGGTGATAGACGTACTTCTCGGAGAATTTGAAAAGCAGTACTCGGCGATAAACGAAAGGTCGAGCGGCAGAGATATTTTCGAGATTGTCACAATTGCGTCCCTGATTGAACGGGAAGCCAAGCTGGACAGCGAACGTCCCACAATTGCGGGCGTTATCGAAAATCGCCTTGCGGACGGCATGAAGCTCCAGATTGACGCGGCGGTAATATACGCGATAAGCGACGGAATGTACGACGTTGAGCGCGTGCTTTACAAGGATTTGGAGGTAGAATCCCCCTACAATGTCTATCTGAACTACGGTCTGCCCGTCGGTCCGATATGCAATCCGGGCGCGAAATCACTTGAAGCGGCGTTAAATCCCGAAAGTCACGATTATTTATTCTACCATACCGACGAAACAAAGAAGGACGGAAGCCATATATTTACAAAGTCCTTTGGCGAGCACTCGGCTACAATGACATCAAATGAGGCGGAATAGGCAAGCAGGAATAAGGAGCGGAATATGACAGCAAAGACAAATGTTCCCGTAATTACGATCGACGTCAACGGCAAGGGAGCGGCTCTCGGCAATTTTTACGGCGTATTTTTCGAAGACATCAATCATGCGGCCGACGGCGGGCTTTATGCTCAGATGGCGCGGAATCCGTCGTTTGAGTTTTGTCAAATCGACAATCCCTCATATACTCCGCTGACCGCATGGGAAGCCGTCGGCGAAGCGGAGGTATGTGTCAGGGACAGAGGCGGACTTTTTCCGAAAAATCCCCATTTCGCGGAAATATACGTTCTGCGCGGCCGCAGCGGAGGGATAAGAAATCTCGGCTACGGCAGGGGAATGTACATAAAAAAGGGCGCGGAATATAAGCTTTCGTTTTTTGCGAAGGGGGCTTTAAAAATCCGTGTTACACTGGAAAACAGGGACGGCGGCGTGCTTTCCTCCGCCGAGGTTTCCCTTTCCGACGGCTGGGAGCGATATTCTGTTAATCTTACCGCCCGCGAGGGCAGCGAAGACGCGGCTCTCGGCTTCCATCTCCGCGAAGACGGCAGAATCGCTCTCGACGCGGTGGGGCTTTTTCCCGCCGAAACCTATAAAAACGGCGTATACAGGAAGGATCTTGCGGAAGCGATTGAGGAGCTTAAGCCGAAGTTCATGCGCTTCCCCGGAGGCTGCCTTGTTCACGACGGCGACCTCGACCCCGAAAGCCGTTCCTCCTGTTACCGCTGGAAAAATACCATCGGCGCGCCGGAAGCAAGGCCGAGCAGACGAAACAGCTGGGGCTACAATCAATCCCTCGGCATAGGCTATTACGAATTTTTTCTGCTTTGCGAGCATTTTCGCTGCGAGCCCTTGCCTGTACTCCCCGCGGGTTGGAATCCTCACCGTCGGGAAGCCTGTCCTATGGAAAATATGCAGCCATGGATCGACGACGCGCTTGACCTAATCGAATTTGCCAACGGCGGCGCAGACACAAAATGGGGACGTGTACGCTGCGAGCTTGGTCATACAAAGCCGTTTCGACTGAAATATCTTGCAATAGGCAACGAGGAGGTCGGCGAACAGTTCCCCGAACGCTACAGCGTCATTGCCGCGGCGGTATCGGAAAAATATCCGAATATAAAGCTTATACACAGCGCGGGGCCTTTTCCGTCGGGCAGCGAATACGAGCGCGGGTATGCCGCCGCAAGGCGCGACGGCGCGGATTTGATTGACGAGCATTATTACTGCTCTCCCGAATGGCTGCTTGCCAATGTTCACCGCTACGACAGCTTTCCCGCGAAAAAGCCGAAGGTATTCCTCGGCGAATACGCCTCCTGCGGCGACCGCTGGTACAATGCCTTGGCGGAGGCGGCCTATATGACGGGGCTTGAAAACTCCGCGCACGCGGTTTCGCTTGCCTGCTACGCGCCGCTGCTCTGTCATGTTGACTATCCGAACTGGCGGCCGAACTTGATTTACTTTACCGGCAGCCGCGTCTGCAAAACTCCGAGCTACTATGTTCAAAAGCTGTTTTCCGTCAATCTTGGAGATTATCTCCTTCCCGTTGACCGTTCTCAGATAAAAACGGAACCCGCCGTAAAGCTTCCCATTTCGGGGCGCATGGAAATCGGCTCCGACGGAGCCGAAGGTCAGCTTCGGAACGTGCGGCTTATAAATCTTTCCGACGGAGATGAAGTAAATTTCGGCAGCTATGATGTTGCGGCGGATTTTAAAACCACTCTCAGCGAAATAAACCTCACTTCATACGAGCTGCGCTTCGAGTTCAGGAAGAGCGGCGGTCGCGTTGACAAAGGAATTTATGTAAGCTTCGGCAAAAGAGACGACGAAAACACTCTCTTTTGGCAAATAGGCGGCTGGCAAAATCAGGACTGTCTTGTTTCAAGCCGCAATCAAGGGCTTGACGCCTGCCTTGACCAGCATATATTCAGCATTGAAACGGGCGTTGATTACGATTTATGCCTTCGCGTTGACGGACGGAAAATTACAACATTTGTCAACGGAGAAATTATGAATGTATGCGAGGACAAAATCCCCGATATTGAGGATATTTATATAACCGCGAGCAAAACAGGTAAAAGCGGCGAAATTATAATCAAGGCGGTAAACGTCCGCGAAGCCGAATACTCCGCCGCGATCAGTCTCGGCTCCGGCAGCTTCGCGGGCAAACGCTATTCTCTCAGCGGCTATGAAAAAACGGATACGAACACCTTTGAAAAGGAGCTTATATCTCCCAAGGAAACGGATATATCCTTCAGCGGCAGATTAAACGCCGAATTTCCTCCGTTATCCGTTACGGTTATTCGTGTTGAACGCGTGAAGTGACAGCTTCTCAGCGTTTTGGCGGAGGATTGCGAAAATCGCGCAATGTCCGAAACGAACCTCTGACCCGTCGCGGTCAAAGGTTCGTTTTGTTTACGGTTCGATTTATGCGACAACAACCGTGCTGCTGTACTTGGTCTTCAGCGCGTCAATCTTGGTTTGTTCCGCCTGCTCCGCGGAGTACCAGCCCTTTTTGCTCATAGAATCATAGATTTCGCCCTGCATTTTAAGAGAGTCGCTGAGCGCCGAATCGAAAGCGCTGCGCACACCGGGCGTTGAAGATTCGATTGTGCCGTGCATATAGAGGTCGCAACCCCCTTTTTCAAGCAGAAGAAGCCCTTCCATCAGGCATTTATCATCTGACGAAGTCATGCAATTTCACCTCCTTCAAAAGCCTTCGGCTTTATTATTTCACGTTTTCAATATAGAAGCATTTACAGCAGCTCGTAAATGCTTTGAAAAATCCGGCTATGCTTCTTTGCCATACATTCCGCCCGAGATTTCAGTTCGGGATCCTGAAGCTTGCTTAAAGCGTCCTTGCAGCGGGTTTGAAAATATTTTTCATGTCCCAAAGCGTCCTCGATATACAAAAGCTCCTTCGTTGACATTTCTGTTTTCACCTCCGTGTATATCTTTCCCCCGCGGACGGGAAATATACCGTAAGCTTTAAGTGTTAAAAATACCTTGCATTTATTCGCTTTCTGTGCTATAATAAGTGTAAATTCTTATTTGGCTTGGGGAGTTTTTGAAAATGCAGGATAAAATTCGCAATTTTTGCATAATTGCCCACATAGATCACGGAAAAAGCACCTTGGCGGACCGTCTGCTTGAGCTTACGGGCGGCGTCGAAAGCCGCGACATGGAAGACCGGCTTCTGGACAATATGGAGCTGGAGCGCGAACGCGGAATAACAATAAAGGCGCGCGCCGTGCGTTTAAATTACAAGGCGAAGGACGGCGAAACATACATTCTAAACCTTATAGATACTCCGGGACACGTTGATTTCAATTACGAGGTTTCCCGTTCCTTGGCGGCGTGCGAGGGCGCTCTTCTCGTTGTTGACGCCGCTCAGGGAATTGAAGCGCAGACTCTCGCCAACACCTATCTCGCGCTTGACCACAATTTGGAAATTTTGCCGGTTATAAATAAAATCGACCTTCCGAGCGCCCGCCCCGACGAAACGGCAAAGGAAATCGAGGACGTTATCGGTATTCCCGCCGCAGACGCTCCCCGCATAAGCGCGAAGCAGGGTATAAACATAGAGCAGATTCCGGAATACATCGTAAAGAACATTCCCGCGCCCGAGGGCGACATTTCCGCTCCGCCGCGCGCGCTGATTTTCGATTCCTACTACGACTCATACAAGGGCGTAATAGTATACGTTCGCGTCAAGGAAGGCGTGATACGTCCGGGCATGAGGATTCGTTTCATGGCTGCGGGCGGAGAGTTTGACGTCGTGGAAACAGGCTATCTGCTTCCGAACGGCATACAGCCCTCCTCCGAGCTGAGCGCGGGTGAGGTGGGATACATTGCCGCGAGCATAAAAACCGTGCGCGAAACTCAGGTCGGCGACACGGTAACCGACGCCGCCAATCCCGCGGCGGAGCCGCTTGAAGGCTACCGCAAGGTCAACCCTATGGTTTTTTGCGGAATATATCCCGCCGACGGCGCGAAATACAACGACCTGCGCGACGCGCTGGAAAAGCTTCAGCTAAACGACGCCTCTCTTTCATTCGACGCGGAAACCTCTGTTGCTCTCGGCTTCGGCTTCCGCTGCGGCTTTCTCGGTCTTTTGCACCTTGAAATCATACAGGAAAGGCTGGAGCGCGAATTTAACCTTGATCTTGTGACAACCGCGCCAAGCGTTGTATACAAGGTTATAAAAACCGACGGCGAGGAGCTGTATATCTCCAATCCTACGAATCTCCCCTCCCCCGGCGAAATCGCCGACATAGAAGAACCCTTCGTTACGGCGCACATTTATGTTCCGAAGGATTATGTCGGCTCCATTATGGAGCTTTGTCAGGACAGAAGGGGAATTTACAAGGACATGACCTATATCGACGCGGACAGAGCCGATCTTCGCTATGAGCTGCCGCTCAACGAAATTATTTACGACTTCTTTGACGCTCTTAAAAGCCGCAGCAGAGGCTACGCGTCGTTTGACTATGAATTTCTCGGTTACGTCAAAAGCGATCTTGTTAAGCTCGATATTTTGCTCAACGGCGAAACCGTGGACGCTCTCAGCTTCATTGTTCACGCCTCAAAAAGCTACGCCCGCGGACGCAGAATAGCCGAAAAGCTAAAGGAGGTCATTCCCCGTCAGCTTTTTGAGGTTCCGATTCAGGCGGCGATAGGCGGCAAAATCATTGCCCGCGAAACCGTCAAGGCGCTTCGTAAGGATGTGCTTGCCAAGTGCTACGGCGGTGACATAACGCGAAAGAAAAAGCTGCTTGAAAAGCAGAAGGAAGGAAAAAAGCGTATGCGTCAGGTCGGAAGCGTGGAGCTTCCTCAGGAAGCGTTTATGTCGGTGCTGAAGCTTGATGAATAAGGGGCTTTACGTTCATATCCCGTTTTGTGTAAAAAAATGCCCGTACTGTGACTTTTATTCCCAAACCGACATGAAAATGAAAGCGGCATATACAAAAGCTTTAATCGAAGAACTCGGCGAATACGGCGGCGAGAACTTTGATACGGTTTTTATCGGCGGCGGAACTCCCACGTCAATCGGAGACGAGCTTATCCGTCTTTGCGCGGAGCTGCCAAAGGCAGACGAATTTACGGTCGAAACAAATCCCGGAGCCGTTACGCCCGAGCTTCTGCGCGGTCTGAGGGCTGCCGGAGCAAACCGCCTGAGCATAGGCGTTCAAAGCTTCCGTGACAATGAGCTTAAAGCTCTCGGACGCATACACACGGCGCGGCAGGCGCGCGATACTTTTTTCGCCGCGCGCAAAGCCGGTTTTGAAAATATCAGCATTGATTTAATGCTTGCGACACCATATCAGACGCTTGAAAGCGTTAAGCACAGCCTTGACGAAATTTCCGCGCTCTCCCCCGAGCACGTCAGCGCGTATTCGCTGATTCTCGAGGAAGGAACGCCGTTTTACGGTATGGAGCTGCCTCTTCCCGACGAGGACGAGGAGCGGGAAATATATTGGTACGTCTGCGAATTTTTGGACAAGCTCGGACTGAAGCAGTACGAAATTTCAAATTTCGCAAGGGCGGGATATGAGTGCCGCCACAACCTGAAATATTGGAGCGGACTGCCCTATGTCGGCATCGGAGCGGCTGCCTGTTCATACAACGACGGACTGCGTTACGGCAATGCGCCCGACATTGAGGCATATATCCGCGGCGAAGGAAGAAAAATAAATTCCGAAGCCGTGACCGCCGAGGAACGGCTTCGCGAAAAATTTTGGCTGGGTCTGCGCAAAACGGGCGGAATAGATTATTACGGGGAATTTCCCGAAACCGTCGATGCTTTGGTAAATGACGGACTGCTCAGGCACGACGGGGGAAAAATCGCGCTCACACAGCGCGGCATAGATTTGGCAAACCGAGTGTTTGCGGAATTTGTATAGGGTGGTATGAATGTCGGAAAAATGCAGAGAAAGCGCGCTCAAGCTGCTGAGCTTCAAGGATCGAACGGAAAAGGAGCTTTCGGACAAGCTGCGCGAAAAGGGCTTTGATGAGAAAGAAATTGCCGAAGCGATGGCCTTTGCGGTTGAATACGGATATATTGACGACAAAAAATACGCGCGGAAATATATCTGCGACGGGCTTAAGCTTCGCGGCTACGGATTTAACAGGATAAGAACCGAGCTTCTCCGCAAAGGCGTGGCTCGCGCCGTAGTAGACGAAGAGATTGCTTTTGCCGAAGAAAACGCCGAAGCGGGGCAGCGTGAAATAATCGGAGCCGCTATAGAAAAACGGTTTTCATCTTCGGATTTGGGAAATAACTCCGAACGCAGAAGAATTTTCGGCTATTTTGCCCGACGCGGCTATGCGCCGAGCGATATATGGGGCGCAATAAACGAAAAGTGCGCTTTTAAAGATGTTTCTTTTGAAGACACGGAATAATTTTTTGAAGCATAAAAGCCGAACAGCTTTTGAAGGGGGCAAAAACGCATGGCTTTAAGGATTGGGTTTGTATCGCTCGGCTGCAATAAAAATTTGTGCGACACCGAAAATATGCTCGGTATTCTGAGCGAAAGAGGCTATAAAATAGTAAATAACCCCTCCGAGGCGGACGTCATTGTTGTGAATACCTGCGGTTTCATCGACAGCGCCAAGGAAGAATCAATAAATACAATTCTTGAGATGGCGGAATATAAAAAGGGGAATTGCCGTTTGCTTGTGGCGGCGGGCTGTATGGCGCAGCGCTATCCCGAAGAAATACGCCGCGAACTGCCGGAGGTTGACGTCATAATCGGAACGACGGTTTTCCACAGGATAGCCGACGCGATTGAGGAGGGACTGCGGGGCAAGAACGAAAGTCTTATCGGCGGAATCGACGACGATATTCCCCGCTGTCTGCCGCGCATCCGCACAACCCCGCCGTATACCGCCTATCTTAAAATTGCCGAAGGGTGCAGCAATCATTGCACCTACTGCGCTATTCCGTACATTCGCGGTCGCTACAGAAGCCGTCCTATGGAGGAGATTATCGCCGAAGCGCAAGCCCTTGTCCGCGACGGAGCCAAGGAGCTTATTGTCGTCGCGCAGGATACAACGCGCTACGGCGAAGATTTGTACGGCGAAAGGCGGCTGTCGGCTTTGCTGCGCCGATTGTGCGAAATTGACGGCGTAAATTGGATAAGGCTGCACTACTCCTATCCCGAAGCGATAGACGATGAACTGATAAACACAATAAAATCCGAGAATAAAATCGCAAAATATCTGGATATTCCGGTTCAGCACGGCGACGACGAGATTCTCCGCCGTATGGGACGGAAAACCGACCGCGCTCAGATATTGTCGCTTGTCGAACGGCTGCGCGGGGAGATTCCCGATGTGACGCTGCGTACAAGTCTTATAGCGGGCTTCCCCGGCGAAACCGAGGAGCAATTCGCGGGCTTGCTTTCGCTGCTTGAGGAGGCAAGATTTGACCGCGTGGGGGTGTTTGCTTATTCATGCGAGGAAGGAACTCCCGCGTCAAGGCTTGACGGGCAGCTCAGCGACGAGGAGAAAGAAGCCCGCCGCGCCAAAGCCATGGCGGTTGCGGAGCGGATTTCCGCGGAGCGCGGGCGGCGAATGATCGGCAAACGGCTTTGTGTGCTTGTTGAGGGCTTCGACGGGAATCTTTATTTCGGAAGAAGCCAAGGCGAAAGCATTGAGGTTGACCCGAAAATTTATTTCGGCAGCAAAGAAGAACTTTCGGAGGGAGAATTTATCGAGGTTGAGATTCTTGACTCCGACGAGTACGATCTTTACGGCGTTCAAGTATAATGAGGAGGAAGCAACATGAATTTACCGAACAAGCTCACTATGTTCCGCATCATTTTGGTGCCGCTCACCATGGCTCTAATGCTCACGGGACATTCGATTTCAGCGGGAATCGTTTTTGCGGTCGCAAGCCTTACAGATTTTTTTGACGGCTACATAGCGCGCAAACGCAATCTTATAACCTCGTTCGGAAAGATTATGGATCCCCTTGCGGATAAAATTCTGATTTTCGGCGCGCTGCTCTGCTTCATTCAAAACGGCACAATAAACGTGTGGCCGGTGGCAATCATACTTGCGCGCGAGCTTTTTGTGGTCAGCATGAGAGCCGTCGCGGCGGGCAAGGGAAAGGTAATCGCCGCCTCGTGGTGGGGCAAGGTAAAAACAAACGTTCAAATTTTCGCGGTTTTGTTTTCCATAATTTTTGAACGGAGACTCACCTCCGTTTGCGTCGTTTTGCTCTGGTTTGCGGCTGTTTTCACCCTCGCGAGCTGGATTGCGTATATCGTCGAAAACAAAGAGGTTTTTAAAGATTGAAGCTATACTCCCCTACCCTATTTCCTCGCGAATTTTGGCAAGCACCTTTTTTTCAAGACGTGAAATCTGAACCTGACTCAGTCCGAGCATACCGGCAACCTCGGACTGAGTTTTATCTTTAAAATATCTTAGCACAATAATTTTGCGCTCACGCGAAGGAAGGCTTCTTACGGCTTCCTTAAGACAAATCCGCAGAATCAAATCATCTTCCCTGTTTTCCGCCGGGATCGTATCCATAAGAGGGACGGCTTTCCCGTCGCTGTTTGTTACGGGACGGTCAATCGAATCAGGCAGGCGGGCAGCTTCGAGCGCCTGAGTAAGCTCCTCGGGCGAAACGCTTAACTCCGCTGAAAGCTCCGCTATACTCATATCTCCGCGTGTTTCCGTAAGCGCGTGCGCCTTACGCGCAAGCTCCTTGTAAACGCGGCTGACCTTTATAAGTCCGTCGTCGCGCAGGAAGCGCTTTATTTCCCCGATTATCATCGGTACGGCGTAGGTGGAAAACTCCACATTGTAGCTCATATCGAAACGTGTCACAGCCTTCATCATTCCTATTGCGCCAATCTGGAACAAATCCTCCGGATCCCCGCGACCCCGAAAGTGTGAAACCGCGCTTCGGATAAGACCGCGGTTGCGCGCCAAAAGCTCTCCCATGGCAGCACGGTCGCCCTGTTGGGCGCGGCAAATCAGGTTCTTTACTTCGTCAAGCATTATGTAATCACCTACAGCCGTTTTTTCATCGTGACGACGGTTCCCTTGCCGACGGCGCTTTCGACATAAAGCTCGTCCATAAAGCTCTCCATGACCGTAAAGCCCATTCCGCTGCGTTCGGCGTCCGGCTGAGTTGTAAACATAGGAGTGCGGGCGCGTTCAATATCCTCTATACCGACGCCGTCGTCGCTGACCTTTACGGTAAGCAATCTTCCTTCAAGGCGCAGTTCCAGCGTTACAATGCCCTCTCCGGCACGGTAGCCGTGAATTATCGCGTTTGTGACCGCTTCGCTTACGGCGGTTTTGACATCGGCGCTGTCTTCGATATTCGGGTCAAGCGGCAGAATGAAGAAGGCGGCAATGCCGCGCGCAAGACTTTCATTGATGTTTTTTGAAACAAATTCCGCCTTCATGTAGTTGTTTACTTCGATTTTTTTCATTTCATCATATCCTCCACAGCAGTTCTGTAGTTCGGGTAGGCGGCAACGCAGCGCATGATTCCTCCGAGTTCCAATATTTTCCGGAGCTTTTTGCCGACTCCCGCCAGCGCGAAGCTGCCTCCGACGGATACCAGCTTTTTGCTCCGTCCTATTATGAGTCCGATTCCCGCCGAATCCATAAAGCTGACGTCGGTTAAGTCCAGCACAAGATTTTTCATTCCGCTCAGCTCATACTCAACGTCGATTTTGCTTCTGAGCCACGCCGCGCTGTACTGGTCAATTTCTCCGCCGAGTACGGCGACGAGCGCGTTCCCGCATTCAATAAAATCCTTCAGCATATAAAATATCACCTCTCATATATCTCCGTCGAAATGATGAGCGAAGCCCGCCGCCTTAAGGCGCGGACATCCGCACATAGGTTAAATTCTCCTTCGGCTGAATTTTCCCTTTGACGAAAAACAACAGAGTTTGCCGAAACAGTCTGTTCGACAAACTCTGTTGTTTTTAAACAATTTTTAATTATGGAATCAATTTTTTCTCTCCGCAAGAGACTTCATAAAGCACGACACTTCCGTTTTCCGGAACGTCAACCTCGAACGACTCAACGCAACCGCGTCTTATTTTGCGGGAAACGGCGTTTAGCGTCTGAGCATTTTCCGAAATCGCGCAGACAAGCGGATGAATTTCCTCTCCGGTCGTATTTACAACGGTGATTTCAGCTCTCCCGCCGCTCTCATTTACGAAAAGCTTCGGCTCTCGAGATGTAATTTCTCCGCCGCACCATGCCGCGCCGCCGCTGCCGGAGGTAACAAGCGTCAATGTTGAAGTCTCGCTTATATCGGCTTTTATCGTATGCGCTCCGCCGAACATTGAGACCCGTTCCGCGCTCGCAAGCAGCTCACCGTCGCCGTAAACATAAAAATTGACATTGCGTCCGAAGCCGCCCGGCGGTCCCGTCTGTCCGAAGTTCGCTGCCGAGGAATCCATTGCGGCGGTGAAAATTATGCAGCAGTCCTTAAACCGCGAAACGTCAAAGGAAATTTCGCTTTCGGCGGCCGTCGTAATTCCTTTGTCGTAAATTTTATCCTCCTCGCCGCGCCAACGATCGCCCATTACGGTAATTTTCCCTCCGCTACGGCTTGAGTCGAATGCAATTTCACCGCTTTGCTCACTTTTTACGGATAAAGGAGTCAGGTCGGAAATATATATCGGCTCGTCAAGGAAGTATATTCTGATTTCCTGAACAACATTACCGTATGACGCGGTAATTTCGCAAAAATCCTCGTTTTTTTCAACCGTACAGTCCACGCCGGCAACGCAAACGGGAACAATTTCGCCTCCGCTGTAACGGGAGGTATATACGGATTTCAGCGGAGAAATATTTTTCAGCTCATTTTCTCCGACAGCGACCGAGGTTATAAGCTCATGCGGCGCGCTCTGAGCCGCAAAGTCCCTTTCGCTGCCGTCAATTCCCTTAAATTTGTAGCAGCTTACGGCCCGATCGGACGCATCGGCGTGCAAGGGAGCGACATAGCCGCCGACACGCACATAGGTTTTTCCGTCGGGTTCAAGCTCATAATTATGCATTGCGCCGTCAAGCGCGTCAAAGGAATACGCGAGAGCGTCAAATTCAATTCCGTTGCCCGAAAAAACCAAGCCGCCGCCGTCAGCGTCTTTAAGAATTGCGTAATCCGTGCCGCTGTGATTGCCAAATTCGCGCGGCAGCAAATACGGGCAGAGCTTTTCGGCGATGTTTTCCGTTTTGACGCTTTTTCCGCCATAGATAAAATCACTGTAGGTTGATGAGGCATAGCCGAGATATTCCGCCGTGAAGCTGCCGTCCAGCTCAAACATATCCGCACAGACCTCAAAGCCGCTTCCGTTTGTTTCGGCGTAAACAAGGACGGTTCCGTCGCCGTAGATTCGGAAGCTTTCCGTATGCGAACCAAGCTCGCCGAGATCGAAGTATGTCGATATGTCGGCATAGGAGCCGCGGGAATCAAGGCTCACACTGTCCGCTTCAAAGCTTTCCGCGTATTTCCATTCCCCGCGAAGATAATCGTTGCCGGACGCCGAAGAAAGCTTCGGGCGGACAAAGCTCTTTTCAATCGGCGCGGAAAGCAGATTTTTCCCGTTAAAAACATACTCGGAGAGCTGACCGTTACGGAACACGGCGGAAAAATTTTTGCCGTTTACGGCTATAACGTCGCCGTACCGTTCGGCTGTGACGCTACCGTCAAGCTCCGCTGCCGACCTTTCGGCGGGAAGCGAGCCGACCGTCTCATCTCCCAGATAAAGCTCCTTAAGTGCCGCCGCTTCGGGCAGAGGCTCTCTTTCAGCCGTGAAAATACCGCGTGCAACACCGCTGCCGCTGTTCGGGTAATCACCGAAATCTCCGCCATATCCAAGGTATTCGAAGGAATAATCGTTGATTATTTCAGCTTCGTCAAACGTAAGCCAAAGCGCAAGCCCCTCGACTGTTTCTCCGCCGCAAAGCTCGTCAATGTCAAGCGCGCGGTTGTAAAGTCTTATTTCGCCTATAATTCCGTCGGAGCTTATGCTTCCGCCAACCGCGGCTTCCTCGGAGGTAACGCTCAAATTGGCCCTGAATGAATCGTTCACAAACAGACGCAGCTCATTTCCCGTGTATACCGCGCCTATATGCTGCAGCGTACCTTCGTCATACCTCCCGCCGACGGATACCGAAGCCGACCCGACGGAGAATTCAATTCTGCCGTCAGCGGCGGCAACGGAAACGCCGCCCGCCGAGAGTGAAGTTTCCTCGTCAAGTCCGAGCCAAAGCTCAAGAGTAAATTCGTCCGAAAACGTAATGCCGGCGTCAAGCTCCGCTTTGCCGAGGACACGGCTGCCGACATAATTTTTTATTTCGCCGAGTCCGCCTATGCTCCCGCCGTCCGCTTTATTTTTCAGAGTAAATTCATAATTTCCCTTTTTGGCGTACAGCGCTTCATCGGAAAAATAAGGAATGTCCGAGGGAAGTGAAGCCTCCGAGCCGTAAACGCGTCCGCTTTTTGAGAAAAAGGGACGGCTGTCAATGGAGCAAGCACGGGAAAGAACAGCGTCATCATCCGTACCGGCTCCCCACATAACCACGGAGCAGTGATTTCCGTCACGAAGAATCATGCGGTTCATATAGCTCAAAAGCACGTCCGCATAGCTGCCGGTATTGAAAAAGTCCGGAAGCGAAAACGCACAGTCAACAACAAGCAAGCCCTCCTCGTCCGCAATGTCGTAAAATGCCGACGGAAGCGGCATGGAGTCGGTTATTACTGTGTTCACGCCCAGCTCCTTCATCAGAGAAACATCGTTTTGTATTGTTTCCGTGTCGGCATAATAGCCGCCGTCAGGTGTAAAAGCGGAATACCTTACAGCCTTTACCGCGAAGTCTTCGCCGTTCAGCAAAAACCCTTCGCCGCTTGCTTCAAAGCTGCGGAAGCCGACACGGTAAACATCGGAACGCCCGTCCTTACCGATTGTCATGCTGTAAAGCTCCGGAGCCTCACAGCTCCACGGCAGTGCATCTTTAAGCTCGTTACGTCCGTTTTTCAACGCAACCTTTTCTCCGTCTATTTCAATAAAGGCCTCATCCGCGTCGCCGCGGTCAAGATTCAATATACACTTCCCGTTTTCGTAGGCGGTTTCATAATAAACCGTGTCGGTATAGGGCGAGCGAAGGCTCACGTCACCGAAAAGACCGCTGAGATTAAAGCCGTCGCGGTTTTCGAGGTAAGAGGTGTCGCTGTAACGCATAACCTCGACGGTAAGTTCGTTTTCGCCGTCATGGAGATAATTGCTTATGTCAAAGCTTTTTTGAAGAAAGCAGCCTTCGCCGTAGCCCGCATAGCTTCCGTTCACATATACGTTCATCGCGCTGCCGCCTCTGTCAAAGCAGAGATATACCCTTCCGCCGTTCATTTCGTCCGGTACGGTAAAGCTGCGGGAATAAAGCGCGGTCGGATTATCCGCTTCGGGAACGAACGGATAATCCATGCTCCCGTTTCCCGCCCAAGGATAACGCTCGACGCTGTATATCGGATAGTCAAAGCCGCAGAGCTGCCACGCCGAGGGTACGGTTACGCTTTCCGCGAGCGGCTCGAAAAGCCTTTCCTCCGCCTGCGCGGGCGACGGAAAAAGACCGAAGCTCCATTCCCCGTTGAGGCTCATATATGCGCCGCCGATGTTTTCTTCAACAAGATTTTCGCCGCAGACAAAGGGATTTACCCATGCCGCCGCGCGGTTGAAATCAAGCTGAATAAAATCCTCCTCCGGCGGCATATCTCCGTATGCGGCGGACTGAAGCGCCAACAAAAAAGCCAGCGACGAAAAAAGTATTCTTTTTGCTTTTTTCATTCTCAACCCTCCGTTCGTTTTTTTATCAATACCCCAGCCACTCCTGCATAACAGCCTTCGCGACGGGAGCGCACGCGGCTCCGCCGCTGCTTCCGCTGTACTCCTGAATGACGGCAACGGCAATCTGCGGGTCGTCCGCCGGAGCAAAGCCTATAAACCACGCATGGTCGCGTCCTTCCCGCTCATTTTGAGCCGTGCCGGTCTTTCCGGCGACGTCAATTCCGCGGATTCGGGCATTCGCTCCGGTGCCGCTTTCCACGCAAGCAAGCATATACTCGGTTATTTTTGCCGAAACCGACGAGGTTGTGGTACGCGCCAAAGCCTCGGGCGAGGCTTCATAGGCAACGACTCCGTTTGAGGATACCGCGCGCTGCACAAGATAAGGCTTCATCATAACGCCGCCGTTGGCAATCGAAGCCGCGACCATAGCCATATTGAGCGGCGTCGTCAGCAGCTTCCCTTGCCCAATGCCGACAGAGGCAAGCTCGGTATCGCTCATTGAGGAATAGCCCCACTGCGCAGAGCTTGTATCAATGTCAAAGGGTATGGCTTTTGTTATCATAAAGCTTTCGGCGGATTGCTTAAGTCTGTCCGCGCCAAGCTCCACGCCGAGCTGAGTGAACATGACATTGCTGGAATATTTAAAGCCCTGAAGCAGATTTATGTTTCCGTAGGAGCTGCCGCCGGAATTGCCGAATATATGTCCGTCAATTTTAACGCTGCCCTCGTCGTCAACCGTGTAATCGTCCATGCCGGCTTCGAGAGCGGCGGCGGCGACAACGGTTTTAAACGTCGAACCCGGAGCGTAAAGACCTTTTGTGGCGCGCGGAAGGAAGGGACTGTCCTCGTCAACCGACAAATCCGCCCAATTCTCGGTTAAGGCGTCCTCGTTCGGATCAAAGGAGGGAGCGGAGTAAAGGCAAAGCACCTCGCCGGTTTTCGGATTTACCGCCACAACCGCACCGTTCCTTCCCTTCATTGCGGACTTCGCCGTTTCCATGAGAGAATGGTCGATTGTCGTCACAAGGTCGCAGCCGCGTTTCATTTCGTCGCTGTCGATGCCGTATTGAAGAATTTCGGTAAGAGTTTCTGTTTTAAGTAAATAATCGTTAAATGTCAATTCAAGGTTTGTTTTGCCGTAGCTTCGAGTGTTGTATCCGACAACATGAGCATAGAGTGAGCCGTAGGGATAAACCCGCTTCTGTACGCCGTCGGAGTCAAGCTCGCTTTTTGCTATGACGGTTCCGCCGCGGTCGTATATGCTGCCGCGCAGAACACTGTCCTCCTTTTCCCACAGGCGACGGTTATAGTTTGATGAAACAAGACTGTCCGCCTTGAAAAGGGAAAAATACGTCAGATATACAAAAAGAGAGAGAAAAAGCAAGCTCATAACAACCAGAGATTTGATTATTCTTTTATTGTATTTCATCGCTTATTTCCCCCTTTACCGCGCTTATTGCCTGAAGTATTCCGCAGGCGGCGAAGGTTGTGAGCATACTGCTTCCGCCGTAGCTGACAAAGGGCAGGGTTATGCCTGTGAGAGGAATCATTTTTATAACGCCGCCGATTATTATGAAGGTTTGCAGCCCGAGCATAAAGCTCAGACCGAAGGCGACGGCCTTGTTATATTTGTTCGTGCAGGAAAGCGCGATTTTGAAGCCTCTGTAAACAAGCACAAAATAGAGCATGACAATCGCCATGCCGCCGAGGACTCCCATTTCCTCGCAGATGGCTGAAAATATAAAATCGGAATGAACCTCGGGAATGAAGTACACGCTGCCGGCGCCTATACCGCGGCCGCTGAAGCCGCCCTCGCCTATGGCAAAAAGCGACTGAGTAATTTGGTATCCCTTTCCCGAAGCGTCCTCAAAGGGATTGAGCCATGCGTCAATCCTTGTCTGTATATGACTGACATTCATAATGCCGACAGCTCCTACCAGAGCCGCAGCCGCGGCGTTGAGCAGAAGATACCCTTTGCTTGCGCCGTAGACATAGAGGAAAAAGATGTAGGTCGCAAAAAACAGCAGCAAGGTTCCCCATTCGCGCTGGAGTACAAGGAAGCCGACGCATACAAGCGTCACGGCGGACGCCGGAAGAAGCCTTGCGAGTTTGGGACGGGCGCTCAGCCTGTTTGCAAGCTTTTTCGGCGGACGGGTTGTAAAAATCGCCGCAAGTGTCATGACAAAAAGAATTTTTATAAGCTCGCTCGGCTGTATCGACAGATTGCCGATAAAAATCCAGTTTCTTGATCCGTGGGAATCCTTGCCGAAAATCAGCGTCGCGGCGAACAGCGCTATGCTCAGTCCGAAATAGAGCCACGCCAGCTTCGGAAGCAGCTTGTTCAGCAGCATATAAAGCAACATGACCGCAAAATAACACGCCGTCCCCACCAGAAACCATTTCAGCTGGCGTATGCCATACGATAATTTTATGCGAAGCTGCATAATTCCGCCGACGGAGGCAAGAACGGAAATTATAAGATAGAGATACGGGTCGCCGAGGTTGGCAAGCGACACAATAAGATAGCTCACAGTGGCGGTAAGGCAAATCGCGCCGGTCAGCAAAAGAGCTTCGGAGTTTATGCCTCCGTAGCAGATTGAAATCAGCGCCGCGCCGATAATATTCAGAAGAATGATATATATAAGAGGCTTAATGCTTCTTTCCTCGCTCATTTTTCTCAATCCTCTTTTTTAGGCATTACAAAAATAAAATTAAGCCTGCCGATTGAAATTTTATCGCCGTCGATAAGCTCCACAGCCTCGTCCGTCAGCTCGTCGCCGTTGAGATAAGTGCCGTTCGTACTTCCCAGATCCTCGATAAAAAAGCTCCCGTCGGACTTATATATACGGCAATGCCTGACGCTGAGATATTTATCGGGCAGACGGATTGTGCATTTGTTTCCCCGCCCGATTATTTCATCATCGTCAAGTTCGTAGCTTTCGTCCATATTGAAATCGAGGTCGCGGCGGAGGTTTATCAGCTTGAGATACGCGTCCGCCAGCCCGCCGCTTTTTTTCCGGTTCATGGCGCGTATATCCAAGAATATCATTCTTATTATCGCATAGATGAAAAGGTAGATTATCAGAACAAAAATGTACGTCAAGACCTTTGCCAATATGTCCTCCACTTTCATCACCTCTTAAATTTTTACAGAATATCCTTTGCGCAGGGCAGATTAAATTTCGCTTCCGCGCAAAGAACCGCGTTCCTTATCGCTTCAGCCGTAACCCGCGCCGCAAGCGTTCCGCATAAATCGACATTCGATTCCGTATCTCCGACGCTCATTGCGTAAACCGTGTCGCCGTCCATTGTGGTATGTACCGGACGGATGCTGCGCGAATAGCCGTCCTGTGCCATCTGCGCGATTTTCGTCATCTGTGCCTTACTGAATTTTCCGTTGGTCACAACAACGCCTATTGTAGTATTTCCGCGAGGCATTTCGGCAAGCTCGTACATTGTTTTTTCGCTGTCGCGGAAGCCGTTCCTTTCATCGTTCAGAAGACCCGCGATTATTTTTCCGCTTTCAAAGTCAACAACATCGCCGCAGGCATTTACCGAAACGACGGCGCCTACCTTCAGCCTTCCGAGCCTGACGGCGTAAATTCCGAGTCCGCTGCTCATGGCAAAATCGGGCCCCAGCAGCTTCCCGACGGTCGCGCCCGTTCCGGCGCCGAAATTTCCGCTTTGAGGACGGTTAAGCTCGGCATTTTCACAGGCGCGCCTCGCCATTTCCTTGTCGGGGCGAACATCCCAGCGCCCTACGCCCAAATCGAAAATGCATGACTGGCATACAAGCGGCACAACGCCGTTCTTCATCGGAAGTCCCACGCCCTTTTTTTCGAGATATTCCATTACTCCGCCCGCCGCATCAAGTCCGTAGGCGCTGCCTCCGCCGAGAAGCACGGCATGAATTTCCGAGCAGGTCGCCTGATGACTCAAAAGCTCGGTTTCACGGCTGGCGGGGCCTCCTCCGCGCACATCGATTCCCGTCGGCGCTCCTTTTTCGCAGATTATAACCGTGCAGCCCGTGCCGCCTTCATAATCCTGCGCGGAGCCGATTTTAACATTTTCGATTTCGTTTATATTTATTTCATGCATTTAACGTCCTCTTTTTCATATAGGTTTTCAGCGCCTTGCACACGGCAACGGATATGATAACCGCGACAATGGCTTCGGGAATGCCGTTCACGACGACAGTCGTGCCGATTATGACCTCAATTGTTTTTCCCGCCAAATCAATCGCCTGAGAATAAGCGTCCTTGAATATAATGTATATAAGTCCCATAACGAGGACGGTGTTTGTAAGAGAGCCGCAAAACGCCGCTATGCCCATGGAAACGCCGTCGGATTTTATGAGCTTTGAAAGTCCGGCATAGACATAGTACGAAACCACTCCGATAAGTATTCTCGGGACAAGGGCTATTACCAATGCCCACGGACTGCCGTGACCCGTCCCGGGAACAGGAATTGCCGGCGAAAACAAAAAGCCGGTAACAACTCCCGAAAAGGTTGACTTGAGGCAGCTTATAACGCCGAAGCAGAAGCCGAGCGCCGCGCCGAATTTCGGCCCAAGCATAATTGCCCCGATTATAACGGGAATGTGAATCGTTGTCGCGCCGATAAAGCCGATTGAAATAATCCCCAGCGGGGTTACGGCGAGAATGGCAATTATTGCCACAAACATTGCAAACAAAACCAGCGTCTTGGTTTTTTCGTTCCTTATCATATCGAATCTCCTCCTTAATTGCTGCCAAACCTTATAACAGTGAACGAAAAGGGCTTCAGCGTATATTCGCCGCCCTCGAAGCTTTCGGTAACGGGTCTTACTCTGTTCTTTTCCTTCATGGTGTTTTCCGCCTCAAGGATTTCCCTCGGCGTATCGCCCGCGGCGGTAAGATATTCCGCCGTTCCGCCGCGGCAGCCGAAATTCACGGTCTCCGAGCGGTCTGTGTGATTGACGATTTTGACAATGGTTTCATCGCCCTTTATTCCCGCGGTTATATAAAGCCGCTCACCGCAATTGCACGCATATTCTATTGTATAGTCGGGCAAATTGCGGCTGAACATTTTTTGGACATAGTATGATGGCGTCAGCATAATTTCATGGTTATTCACAAAAATCAGGTCGGGCGTCCACTGAGTATAGCCCTCTCTCGCGAATAAAGGAGCATAAGCGGCGAGATGAACGACGTCGCCGTTTCGCTCAAAGCCCGTCATCATTGCCGCCTCCGCAAGCGCGCACTCCAGATTGTTCGGGCGGGGCTGCTCATTTCCGATGTGGCAGGCATACTCTCCGGCGAAAACCTTTGGCATGGAGCGGTCGTAGCTGTCGTAGCGATGTGTATTGGCAAACAGCCAGTGCGGCGGAACATAGTAATGCTCGTCAACCGCGAAAGCAAAATCGCGCCCCTTCCCTTCAAGCCAATTCCACGCGTTTTCAAATTCCTTCCCTCCGCAGTAAGGGCCGGAGGAGGAAATCAGCATAATTTCGGGATGCTTCGGCGCAATTGCCTTTTGAAAAAGCTCATAGCGCTCGAAATATTTTTCATCCCACTGTTCGTTGCCTATGGCAAGATATTTCAGGTTAAACGGCTCGGAATGTCCCATTTCCGCGCGCTTTGCTCCCCACTCCGTATCGGCGGCGCCGTTCGCAAATTCAATCAGGTCGAGCGCGTCTTGAATATATTCGCCAAGCGCGTCCGTCGGCGCGGCTTCGTCGCACTGGTACTGGCAGCCCATTGCGCAGTTCAGCACGGGAAGAGGCTCGCACTCCAAGTCCTCGCAGAGCAAAAAATATTCGTAAAATCCAAGTCCGCAGCTCTGGTAATAATCGGGAGCAAATACTTTGACGCCGCCGTCCTGCCAGCGGTTCCAGTTACCCCTTCGGGTTTCGATCGGCCCAACGGTGTCCTTCCAGCGGTAGCGGTTGTCAAGACCGTTTCCTTCTACAATACAGCCGCCCGGGAAGCGCAGAAAGCCGGGCTTTACATCGGCAAGAGCCTGCGCCATATCGGGACGAAGCCCGTTTTTGCGGTTTTTAAAGGTTTTTTTCGGGAAAAGAGAACACATATCCGCGTCAATTTCGCCGCCGCTCACGAGTATAAGCTGCGGCTCGGCATCGTATACCGTTTTCGCCGCCGTAAGCACGGCTTCGCGTTTTTCCCAATTTTCCGAGGCGCCGTCAAACACTGCCGAAGCTATGATTTCTCCTCCGCTTACAAGGCGGAAGGAAATCTCTCCTTCATATTTTCCTCTTGAATAAAACGAAAACTCGTACTCATTTCCCGCTTCAAGATAGCAGCCATCGTAGGCTCGATTTGCGATTCCGCTCCCCGCCTCCGCTTTTATATGAACATACTGCGGATTGACCTCGTTCACGGGCTTTTCTGTACAGCTTGCGAAGGAGCAGTTTCCAACGGGTTTCCACGCCGTGAGGGGAGAATTGAATTTATTGATTTTGGTAGGGAAAAAATCAAACGAACGATTTTCCAAAAGCTCGGCATAAAGCCCTCCGTCCGCTCCGTAGTTGATATCCTCAAAGAACAGACCTATCATTTGCGGATTAACCTTAACTCCGAGCTTAGTCCTGTCGGTTTTCAAGTACATCTTTGCTGTCTTCCTTTTCTTCATTGTTTATAATTTCGCCTGTTTCCGCGTCTACACGGTTGAGATGGCGGTAGTCGGCGGTGACTGTCGAAAGCTGTTTGTTTTTTAAGCGCCGGTTCAAAAATTCCGACACAATGTCGTATATGACGGCAAACACCGGTACGCCGCACAGAAGTCCCCAGAAGCCGAACATTCCGCCGAACAGGAGAATAGAGAACATGACCCAGAAGCTGGAAATTCCGATTGAATTTCCAAGGATTTTCGGCCCCAATATATTACCGTCAAACTGCTGAAGAACAATTATAATGATTATAAAATACAGACATTTAATCGGGCTGACAAGCAAAATCAGCACCGCGCTCGGTATCGCTCCGATGAACGGCCCGAAAAACGGAATTATATTTGTTATGCCGACAATACAGCTTATAAGCACAGAGTACGGTATTCTGAAAATCGAGAGCAGAATAAAGCAAAGTATGCCGATTATCGCGGAGTCGATAATTTTTCCGATAAAGAAACCGCCGAATTTTTTATTTGCCGACCGCGCGACCGAGGTTATGGCGTTTGCGTGCTTTGCGCTGAAAACGCTGTATATGGTTTTCTTGGTCTGAGCAACGAATTTTTCCTTCGCGCCCATAAGATATATGGAAACGATTATGCCGATAACGAGGTCAATTACGCTCGACGCCGCACTGAAAACGCCGCTTGACAGATTTGAGAGAAATTCGCTTATGCTTGGCACAAGCTCGGAAAAGCTTGCGATGAGCGAATTGAGATCGCTGTATGAGGTGCGTATCAGACTGATCAGCTTCTCCATTATTTCGGGGTTGTCCTTCAGAATCGTTGAAACCCAGCTCGTAAGATTGTTAACATAGGTTGCGCGATTGGAAAGAATACCGTTTACGCTGGAAATGATTTCGGGGATTACCATTTTCAGCAAAAAAGAAATAACCAAAAGCGTAAGTCCCCATATGACGGCTATGCCCGTTCCGCGTACAAATCTGCGCGATTTCGTTTTGTCCCTGTCGAAGAGCTTTTTACCCTTGCGTCCGATCGAAAAAACCCCTTTTTCAAAAAGCTTCAGAGCCGGAGTCAAAACATACGCGAACACAAGCCCGTAAAAAATGGGACGCAGACAGTCGAAAAACTTCATCACTCCCTCCGTAAGAAGAGGAAGCTGGTGAAGAACCTGATTTGAAAGAATACTGAGAATAACGACAGCAAGTGCCGTAAGACCGAGCTTTATATACTTTTGGTCGTCGTCGTTCCATTTGAATTTCATCTTTGCATTTCTCCTCTTTGCAATAAACAAAGTAAAAAATCCAATTATTGCCTTATCTATATTATTATACTATATCTACAATTAAAATGCAAGCGCTTTTGACGTTTTTCTTGAGGAAGCACGGGGTTTCCTCAAAATACAAGCTGCACAAGCAGCATATAACAAACGGTGCCGCCGACAACGGAAAGCAGCATTTGCCTTTTCCAAAGATGAAGCAAAACCACGACCGCAACGGAAATAAGCTCCGGCAAAGCGTGACTGCCCGAAAAAAGGCTGACTCCTTTGAGGCAGTATACGACAAGGAGGCCAAAAACCGCGGGCGGCAGGGCCTTGCCGAGGTATTGCACAAATTTCGGCGTCGGCTTTCCCGAAGGAAAAACCATAAAAGGAAGAAAGCGCGTCAGCATGGTTGCGAGAACGATAACCGCAACAGTTATAAATTGCTGTGTTCCCGTCATTGCAAGGCGTCCTCCTTTTCCAAGCGCCCGCGCAGAAGCGTCAGCGCGGCAAAAATCGCGAGCATCGAGGGAATTATAAAGCCGTCCGCGCCGAAGACAGTCAAGCAGAGCAGCGAAAGTCCAAGCCCAAGCAGCGAGCTTATGTGATTTTTTTCTTTCAGCCACTGCTCCATGAAAATAACAACGAACATTGCCGTCATGACAAAGTCCAGCCCTTCGGTGTCAAAGCTGATTGCCGAGCCTAAAATTCCGCCCATAGTCGCGCCGAAAACCCAGTAAAGATAATTCAGCAAAGTGACGAAAAACATGAACCACCCCTCGTCGGCATCGTCGGGAACCTCGGCGCTGCAGTTTACGGAAAAGGTTTCGTCGCACATTCCGAAAATCAGAAAGAAGCTTTTTTTGCCCTTGGAGCGATATTTGTCAAGCATAGATATACCATAAAAAATATGGCGTGCATTTACCATAAGAGCCATCACAAAAGCCTGCAGCGGATTGAACGCCCCCAAAAGCAAATTTATCGCCACAAATTCCATCGAGCCGGCGAACACGGTCATACTTATCAGCATAGGATACCAGAACGGAAAGCCGGATACGTTCATAAGAACTCCGTATGTAAATCCGAGGAACAAAAAGCCCGCCAGAATCGGAATCGTGTGCGGAAAAGCCGCGGCAAACGAACGGCGAACCGTTTTTCGCGCGGCGTTTTCTTCCTTCTCTCCCATAGTGCTTCCCTCCATTGTCGATTTTATTAAAATTATACCATAGCCGAACGTATAAATCAATATAAATTTTTCAAAAATAAAGCTCAAAGCTCTTGACAACCTTTGCCGCCGAACGTAAAATATAATAAGGAATTTAAACGCGGAGAGGACTAACCATGAACAGCAAGAACATTACAGAGCGGCTTTTTTCAATGCGGGACGAAAAGTACCGTGATTTCAACGCCAAACTTATTCCGACCGTTTCGCCCGAGAAAATAATAGGAGTACGCACTCCTCTGTTAAGAAAATACGCGAAGGAGCTTGCGAAAGCTCCGGCGGTCGAGAAATTCATGAACGCTCTGCCGCATGAATATCACGAGGAAAACGCCCTCCACGCCTTTATTCTTGAAGGAATAAGCGACTATGACGCCGCTCTCCGCGAAACCGACCGCTTTCTTCCGTATATCGACAATTGGGCGATTTGCGATTCGTTTGTGCCTAAGGCGTTTTTGAAAAACCCCGACAGGCTGCTTCCCGAAATCCGCCTGTGGCTCGAAAGCGGTCAAACCTACACAGTGCGCTACGCTCTCGGTCTGCTGATGAAGCTTTATCTTGACGAAAATTTCAAGCCCGAATATCTTGCTCTCGCCGCGTCGGTAAGGAGCGAGGAATACTATGTCAATATGATGCTCGCGTGGTATTTCGCGACCGCGCTTGCCAAGCGGTACGATAAAGCCGTTGTCTATATCGAGCAGCGGAGGCTTTCGCCGTGGGTACACAATAAGTCCATACAGAAGGCGACTGAAAGTCTGCGCATTCCCGCCGCGACGAAGGCTTATCTGCGCACGCTGAGATTGGAGAGATGAAAAATGTCATTCGGCGCCGAAATAGAAGAAAAGCTGAAAAAGCTGCCCGACTGTCCGGGAGTTTATCAGATGAAGGACAAAAGCGGGAAAATCATATACATCGGGAAAGCAAAGGTGCTGAAAAACCGTGTGCGCCAATATTTCCACTCCTCTGCGGGGCATAATCTCAAAACCAAAATAATGGTCGAAAATATAGCCGATTTCGATTATATAATCTGCGACAGCGAGATGGAGGCGCTTGTGCTTGAAAGCAATCTTATAAAGGAATATAAGCCCAAGTATAATATCCTTTTAAAGGACGACAAGCATTATCCTTACATTAAGCTGACGCTTAACGAGGAATATCCGCGTATACTTTATGTCCGCCGAATGGAAAACGACGGCGCGAAGTATTTCGGTCCCTATCCGCCGGGCTATTCCATGCGCGAAACACCCGATTTGCTGAAAAATATATTTAAGGTTGCCCACTGCAAGAAGCAATTTCCCCGCGACATAGGGAAGGATCGTCCTTGCATTTATCATGCCATGGGGAAGTGCATGGCTCCGTGTCAGGGAAACATCAGCAGCGAGGACTATAAAAAGCTGTTCGGTTCCATCGCGTCGTTTATGGAAGGAAAAGACAAGGAGGTAATCGACAGCCTTACCGAGGATATGTACCGCGCCTCCGACAGGCTGGAATTTGAGCTTGCGGCCGCTCTGCGCGACAAAATCGAGGCCGTAAAGCGGCTGAGCGAGCGGCAAAAGGTTATAACCGACAATGACGCCGACATAGATGTTTTTGCGCTTGCCGCCGAGGACAGCCTTGCCTGCGTGGAGGCCTTCTATATCCGTCACGGGAAGCTTATCGGCCGCGACTGCTTCAATATTTCAAATTCCGTCGCCGACAGCGGCGGGGAAATACTTGAGAGCTTCGTAACCCAGTATTACCGTGAGGAATACTATATTCCGAAAACCGTTTTGCTTTCCTGCGAAACGGCCGATACGGATATGCTTGAGCGCTGGTTTTACGAGCTTCACGGCAAAAAAACAGAAGTGAAGGTTCCCAGGCGCGGAGCGAACAAACATATTGTGGATATGGCTGTCGAAAACGCCGAAAAAAATATAGTCAACATAAAAACCGAAAAGGTAAGGGAGCAGCTTAGGCAAAGCGCCGTTTTGGAGCTTGCCGCCGCGCTGAAGCTTGAAGTTGTTCCCGACAGAATAGAAGCCTACGACATTTCGCATATTTCGGGGAAAGACAGCGTTGCGTCGATGGTGGTTTTCAAAAACGGACGTCCGGCAAAAAGGGATTACCGAATTTTCAAGCTTGACGAGGACATAGGCAACGATGACGCGGAATCCATGCGGCATACGCTCACGCGCCGCTTCACTCATGAGCAGCGCAAGGGAGACAACCGATTCGGCGAGCTGCCGGATCTGATTTTGATGGACGGCGGACTCGGTCAGGTTCACGCCGCGCAGGAGGTTCTCCGCCGCCTGAATATTGACATTCCCGTTTTCGGCATGGTAAAAAACGACAAGCACCGCAGCAGGGGCATCGTCGGCGACGAGGGGGAGCTTACGCTTCCACCGGGGAGCAGCGCGTTTCGCTTGGTTGCTCAGCTTCAGGAGGAGGTTCACCGCGTGGCAATCGAGTATCACCGCAAGCTGAGGAACAAGCATATAACGGAAAGCGAGCTTGACAAAATCGAAGGCATAGGCGAGGTCAGAAAAGCCGCTCTTTTAAAGCGGTTCAAAAGCGTCGCCGGTATAAAAAAAGCGTCCGCTGAAGAGCTTCGCGCCGTAAAGGGCATAGGCGCCGAAGCCGCCGAACGGATATGCAGATATTTTTGCGAAAACGAAAGCGAGGAGGATAAAGCATGACTACCGATGAATTTGACTACAGCCTTCCCGAAGAGCTTATAGCCCAGCATCCGACGGAAGACAGAACAGCTTCCCGTCTTTTGGTGCTTGACAGACAAAGCGGAGAATACAGGGACGACTGCTTTAAAAATATAAAAAACTGCCTCCGCGAGGGCGACTGTCTTGTTTTGAACGATACTCGCGTAATTCCGGCGCGTCTTTACGGCAAAAAGGAAGGCAGCGGCGGAGCTATTGAGTTTCTTTTGCTGAAAAGAATCTCAAACGATACTTGGGAGGTAATTCTCCGTCCGGGCAAAAAGGCAAAGCCGCACGCGCGGTTTGAATTCGGCGAAGGGCGGCTTCGCGCGGAAATACTCCAAGTTACCGACGGCGGAGGCCGTCTTGTAAAATTTGAGTATGAGGGTCTTTTTGAAAATATACTTGACGAACTGGGAGAAATGCCCTTGCCGCCGTACATAACCGAAAAGCTTGACGATAAGGAACGCTACCAGACGGTATATTCGGTTCATAAGGGCAGCGCCGCCGCGCCGACGGCGGGACTGCACTTTACGAACGAGCTGCTTGACGAGCTTCGCGCCATGGGTGTAAAAACCGCCTTTGTGACGCTGCACGTTGGGCTCGGCACCTTCCGTCCCGTAAAGGTGGACGATGTAGAGAAGCATAAGATGCATTCCGAATTTTACAGCATAAGCTCCGAGGCGGCCGACCTTGTTAACAGTACGCGCGCCGCCGGAGGGCGCATTGTCTGTGTCGGCACAACAAGCTGCCGAACAATCGAAAGCGCGGCCGAAAACGGAATTTTGCTTCCCAAAAGCGGGAACACGGATATTTTCATCTATCCGGGCTATAAATTTAAAATGACCGACGGACTTATAACAAACTTTCATCTCCCGAAATCCACGCTCATTATGCTTGTCAGTGCCTTCGCCGGCAAGGAAAACGTGCTTCGCGCCTATCGCCATGCCGTTGAGGAACGCTATCGCTTTTTCAGCTTCGGTGACGCGATGTTTATAGGATAAGGGCTTGGCGGATGCCGTGTTTTCGGCGCGTTTAAATCGGAGCAACGCTCCACTTTGCTTGCAAGGAGTGGAGCTTGCGATAGATTGCAACCGGCGCAGGGAGCGTAAGCTCCTCAGGGTTTCAGTGGGAGATTATCACTTCCACTGAAATTCTGAAGTGGACCCCGCCGCCTTAAAGGCGGGGGACATCTGCGCT
>CAZICW010000013.1:0-35779 GCA_964537995.1 uncultured Oscillospiraceae bacterium | reverse complement strand
CATAGCTATCCAAATTTTGCTTTGTACGGCTTGACATTTTATGAATTATATGCTAAAATAATCAGACAGAATTTTACCGTACCGAAAGGAGAAACGCTTAATGGCTTCAACAATCAAAACGCTTGCGAAAAGCGTTCGAGAATACAAGAAATCCGCAATTATGACGCCGATTCTGGTATCGGGCGAGGTAATCATGGAGTGTATAATTCCGTTTATAATTGCCGCGCTCGTAAACCGTATAAGCGATGGCTGCAGCTTTGGGGAAATTGTGGAATACGGACTGGTGCTGATACTCATGGCGGTGCTGTCGCTCGCCTTCGGCGCGCTTGCCGGTATGACCTGCTCAACCGCGTCATGCGGACTTGCGAGGAATCTGAGGAAGGATATGTTTTACAGCATACAGGACTTTTCGTTTGAAAATATCGACAAATTTTCAACAGCGTCGCTTGTTACGCGAATGACGACCGACGTCACAAACGTTCAGAACGCGTTCATGATGATTATAAGAACCGCAATACGTTCGCCGCTGATGCTGGTGTTTGCGTTTGTCATGGCGTTTGCCATGGGCGGGAAAATAGCGTGGATTTTCTTGTTCGTGATACCCGTACTGGGAGCGGGGCTGTCGCTGGTAATCTATAAGACAATGCCTCTGTTCAGACGTGTATTTAAAAAGTACGATAAACTTAACAACTCCATTCGGGAAAACATCAAAGGAATGAGGGTTGTTAAATCCTTTGTGCGGGAAGGATACGAACAGGAAAAGTTTACCGCCGCGGCAGAAGATGTCTGCAATGATTTCACAAAGGCGGAAAGGATTTTGGCGCTCAACAATCCGCTTATGCAGTTCTGTATTTATGCGGTTATGCTGTTTGTATTGTCGTTCGGCTCTTATATTATAATCAGCACGAACGCAACGGAGTTTGACGTCGGGCAGCTTTCCTCGCTTCTGACATACAGCTTTATGATGCTCAGCAGCCTTATGATGCTTTCGATGGTTTTCGTAATGATAACCATGGCGGGAGAATCGGGCAAGAGAATTGTCGAGGTACTAAGCGAGAAAAGCACTCTTTCCAATCCCGAAAATCCTGTTTACGAGGTTAAGGACGGCTCGATTGATTTTGAAAACGTCAGCTTCAAATACTCAAAAAAGGCGGAGCGTATGGCGCTTTCAAATGTAAATCTGCATATAAAATCGGGAGAAACAATAGGCATAATCGGCGGAACGGGTTCGTCGAAGTCGTCGCTTATACAGCTGATCCCCCGTCTGTACGACGTAACCGAAGGGTCGGTTAAGGTCGGCGGAGAGGATGTGCGCGGCTACGACCTTGAAACCATCCGCAATCAGGTTGCGGTCGTATTGCAAAAGAATATTCTCTTCTCCGGCACGATAAAGGAAAATTTGCGCTGGGGCAATAAGGACGCGACCGACGAGGAAATGCTTCAGGCGTGCCGTCTTTCCTGCGCCGACGAATTTATTTCCCAATTTCCCGACGGCTACGATACTTACATAGAACAGGGCGGAGCCAATGTATCGGGAGGGCAGAAGCAGCGGCTGTGCATTGCGCGGGCGTTGCTGAAAAAGCCGAAAATACTTATTTTGGACGATTCCACCAGCGCCGTCGATACCAAAACCGACGCGAAGATAAGAAAGGCTTTGCGCGAATACATTCCCGAGACAACGAAGATTATTATTGCTCAGCGCACGGCGTCGGTTGAGGACGCGGATCGCATAATCGTTATGGATGGCGGAACGGTGAACGCTGTGGGAACGCATAAGCAGCTTCTGGCGGAAAACGAAATATACCGCGAGGTATACACATCTCAGAATAAGGAGGGCAACGAAATTGAAAACTGAAACATTAAAAAAAGGAATAATTCCCAGACTGCTGAAAACAATGCTGGGATTTTATCCCGTGATGCTGCCGCTTACTGTTTTGTGTATAATTTTTAACGCCGTCGTAAGCTCCGTACCCTCCGTATTCATGCAAAAGGTAATTGCCGCAATTGAAAGCGACAGAGCAGCGGGCGGCTGGGAGTATGTCGGCGAACACATTTTGAGTCTTGTGGCGTTGCTGGGGCTGTTTTATGTGCTTTCTCTTGCGTCGGGCTTTATATATAATCAGCTCATGGCGATTATTACTCAGGGTACGCTGAAAAAAATGCGCGTAAAGATGTTCGACGGTATGCAGCGTCTGCCGATAAAATATTTCGACACCCACAATCACGGTGACATTATGAGCTATTATACAAACGATATTGACACGTTGCGCCAGATGATTTCTCAGAGCTTTACGCAGCTTCTGGTTTCGTCAATAACGCTTATAACAATTTTCGCTATAATGATTTACTATTGTGTATGGCTTATGCTTGTTGTGGTTATCGGAACAATTATTATGGCGCTCGTTACCAAAAAAATCGGCGGCGGCTCAGCCAAGTACTTCCTTCACCAGCAGATCGCGCTCGGCGAAACCGAAGGATTTGTCGAGGAAATGATGAACGGACAGAAGGTCGTAAAGGTATTTTGTCATGAGGCTGAAAGCAAGGCTGATTTCGACAAAATCAACGACAAGCTTTTCAGCGAAAGCGAGCGTGCCAACAAGTACGCCAACACTCTCGGCCCCATTTTGAACAATATCGGAAACGTGCTTTATGTTATTGTAGCCATAGTCGGCGGAGCGCTGCTTATTTCCGGCGTTCCGAACGTAAGCTTGTCCGGTATGGCGATAAGCATAAGCATAGTTGTGCCTTTCCTCAACATGACAAAGCAGTTTGCCGGAAACATAGGGCAGGTTTCCCATCAGGTAAACGCGGTTGTCATGGGCCTTGCGGGAGCCGAGAGAATTTTTGCCCTGATTGATGAGCGGCCCGAGGTTGACGACGGCTATGTCACTCTTGTCAACGCAAAGGAGGAGAACGGCGTTCTCACGGAATGTGCGGAGCATACGGGGCTGTGGGCATGGAAGCATCCGCATCGGGCGGACGAGAGCGTGACCTATACGAGGCTGACGGGCGATGTACGAATGTTTGACGTCGATTTTGAATATGAAGCGGGAAAGCCCGTGCTGCACAATGTGTCGCTTTATGCCAAGCCCGGTCAGAAGGTCGCCTTTGTGGGTGCGACAGGCGCCGGCAAAACCACGATTACGAATCTTTTGAATCGGTTTTACGACATTGCCGACGGCAAAATCCGTTACGACGGCATAAATATAAACAAAATCCGCAAGGACGACCTTCGCCGTTCTCTCGGCATAGTTCTTCAGGATACGAATCTGTTCACGGGAACGGTTATGGACAACATTCGCTACGGCAAGCTTGACGCGACTGACGAGGAATGTATCGCTGCGGCAAAGCTGGCGGGGGCGGACGATTTCATAACACGTTTGCCGGAGGGCTACGCCACTCCTCTTATCGAAAACGGAGCCAATTTCTCGCAGGGACAGAGGCAGCTTATTTCGATAGCCCGCGCCGCCGTTGCCGACCCGCCCGTAATGATTTTGGACGAGGCCACATCCTCGATTGATACCAGAACGGAGGCCATCGTTCAGCGCGGCATGGACGCGCTGATGAAGGGACGAACGGTATTTGTGATTGCGCACAGGCTGTCCACGGTTAAAAATTCCGATGTTATTATCGTGCTTGACCACGGCAATATAATAGAACGCGGCAGTCATGAGGAGCTTATCGCCGCGAAGGGACAGTATTATCAGCTGTATACCGGCGCATTCGAGCTGGAATAGAGAACCGTAAATCAAACAGACCGCTTGCCGACGGGACGATTGCCCGTGACAAACGGTCTGTTTCTTACAGCCTTGTTTTATTTCTCAAGATATGAATTGAGCTTTTCGACCAAGGCGTCGGCGTCGGCTCCGTGAACCGCGCAAGCCTCCGCAACGCTTTCCCCGCTCGCGCTGGGGCAGCCCAAGCAGTGCATTCCGATTTCAAAGAAAAATTCGGCTGTGCCGGGGTCAAGCGCAAGTACGTCGCGGATTATCATGTCCTTTGTTACTGCTGCCATTTTATCAATTCCTTTCATAAATAAATTGTGCTATTTCAGCGCATATTTTTCCCTTTCGGTTTTATATGCGTTATTGCCCAAGCTGTCAATCACCACAACGGCGGGAAAATCCTCGACTCTAAGGCGGACAATTTCCTCCGCTCCGAGGTCGGGAAAAGCAACCGGAACGCGCTCTTTTACGGTTCCCGCCAAGAGAGCGCCGGCGCCGCCGATTGCCGCAAAGTAGACTGCGCAATTCTCCTTCATTGATTCAATAACGGAAGGCAGTCGTTCGCCTTTTCCTATCATGCCGGTTTCCCCGAGAGCTATAAGTCGGGGAGCGTAGGCGTCCATGCGCCCGCTCGTCGTCGGGCCGCAGCTTCCGATTATTTCGCCCTCCTTTGCCGGAGCGGGGCCGACATAGTAAATTACGCTGTCCTTTATTTCAAACGGGAGCGGTTCGCCCCTGTCAAGCATTTCGCAAAGCCGCTTATGAGCCGCGTCGCGGGCGGTGTAGATATATCCGCTTATGAAAACCTCGTCTCCTGCGCGAAGAAGCGCGGCTTCAGCGCGCGGAAGAGGAGCATTTACCTTTATTGCCGTCATTGTCCGTCCCAGCCTTCCGCCATATATAATACATTGGGGAGAATATATTCCGCGCCGCTTTCTTCAAAGTAGCGTCTGCCGCGTTCCCCGCCTATGCCGGTAAGCACCGCGAGAAAGTCCGCCCCCATAGCCTTTGCCGCAAGAATGTCGCTGCCGGCGTCGCCGACAATCAAAACCTCTCCGAGCTTTGATGCGTCATAAGCTCCGCTGCACAGCATCACATCGTCGTAAGCCGTGCCGTAGGCGGCTTTCAGGAACATATAAGGGTGCGGCTTGGTGAGCCGTGCGGAAATACCCGCCCTGCGTAGCCTTTCCTCGCCGCGCGTCACATAGTCGTAGTCCACGGTATGCTCGGGAGAAAAATATTTTTCGCAGTCCCAGCTTCTCAGCGGACTTGTCAGCTCAAATTTGTTCCGCCCCGTAGCAATGCCGAGGGTCAGTCCGGCGTCCGTCAAAGTTTCAAGCAGGAGTGTCAGCTTGTCCAGGGGAACTACAGGATCCTCGGTTTGCCACATTCCGCTCTTGCCCTTACGGGAGGATTTCGCGCCCATCATCCTCTCAAAAAGCTCGTCGCCGAGATACCATTCCTGAAAACGATCCCGCACGGAGAGCCACAGCTCGCCGCCGCGAACCGCTTTTTCCGCGGGAATATCAAGCAGAGCCGCCGCGTCCGCGGCCGCCTCGTCATACAGTTCGAAGGCGGTGAGCGGACTGCTTTCGACATACCGTGTCATTTCGTCGGGAGCTTTGCCGCATAGCAGGTGGCAAAACGCTAGATACGCCAAATCCCAGTTGGAATTTACGCCTCTTTCTTTAGCGGCGATTATAAAGCGGTCGCCGCAGAAAAGATCGGCGCGGATTTCCTTCTTCCGCGCCTGCGCTTCCGTTCCGACATTGCCGCGGCCGAAGTACAGGCTGTCGTTAAGAAGCTCATACACGGAGAGCGCCGCAATGTCCCAGTAGTTCTGTTCGCTCGTTATTACGCCGTCCATGTCAAAAATTACGGCGCTGTATTTACTCAAAAATTCAGCAGGCTTCATTAATTATTTCCTTGTTACCGTATAGTTAATTTTCCCCGCGACGCCGCTGGACATACCTTTTCGCGCGGGATTTTCGCCGTAGGCGCGTCCGAGAGCTACGCCGAACGCACGGAAAGCGGCCTCCCATATATGGTGGGAATTTTCGCCCTTATGAACGTCAATATGCACTGTCGCCTCGGCGCCCTGCGCAAAGCCGTCGAGGAAAACCAGCAAATCCTCGCTTTGCATATCCTCCGCCTTAGGAGGAAGCTCAACGGCGGACGAGAAGAAAAAGCCGCTTCTTCCTTCAAGGCTGACCGCGCTGTCCGCTTTCGCTTCGTCGATTATTCCCAGACCGTCGCCGAAGCCGCCGACGCTTTCCGCCGCCGCGGCGTATTCAAAAAACGCGCGGCCGACGGTTTGACCCAAATCCTCACAGACAACGTGGGCAAGCTCGAATTTGTCCAATTCTACGCTCACCTCAATATTAAAGCCGCACCGCCACACAATCTGCTCCAGCATATGGCTCAGAAACGGAAGCGGAGTATTGATTTTCGCGCGGTAATCCGCCGCAATCGGGGCGGGACTGATTTTTACGGAAATATTGCTTTCCGTGGTTGTACGAGTAACCGTTGTCATTTATGATTCCTCATTCCAAACAGTTTTATTCTCTTTCCTCAACCGCAAGCCGGTGAGTTTCAAAGCCCTCGACTTTAGCTATGTTTGCGGCGTGTTTGCGTACCGCTTCAAAGCCTTCCTTGGACGCGTATCCGACGCTTGAACGCTTCAGGAAATCCATAACGGAAACCGAGGAGTATGTTTTGGCAAAGCCGCCCGTCGGAAGAATTGCGTTCGGGCCGAGAACGAAGTTGCACAAGGTCACGGGAGTATACTCCCCAAGCAGGATTTCGCCTGCGTTTTTTATATTCGGCAGAACCTCAAACGGCTTTTCGCACATAACCTCCATATGCTCCGGAGCGTAGTCGTTGACAAACCGTATAGATTCGTCAAGAGAGCCGGTGAGGATAATTCCGCCGTAGGTTGAGAATACCGTTTCAACAAAACCGCGCCGATTTTCGCCGAGCTTGGGAAGCTGTGCCTCAACAAGGGGGATAACCCTTTCGGCAAGCTCCGCGGAGTGGGTGACAAGCAGAGCCGCGCTGTCGGGGCCGTGTTCGGCTTCTATCATAAGATCGAGGGCGACCTTCTTCGGGTCGGCCTTTTCGTCGGCGAGAATTATACATTCGCTCGGCCCCGCGGGAAGACCGGAGTCAATTTGCTGCGCAAGCACGCGCTTTGCCGCGGTCGCATAGGAATTGCCCGGACCGATAATTTTGTGGCATTTGGGTATGGTCTCGGTGCCGTATGCGACAGCCGCGACAGCCTGAATCCCGCCCGCCTTGTAAATTTCCGTTATGCCGATAACCTTTGCCGCGCAGAGAATCGCGTCGTCAACGCCGCCTTCCTCGTTGGGAGGGGTTACAACACAGATACGCGGAACCTTTGCAACCGTTGCCGGAACGCCCAGCATAAGCATTACCGACGGGAAGCTGCCCTTTCCGCGCGGAACGTAAAGGCATACATCTACGATGGGTGTGGTTTTTTCGCCGACGAGCAGACCCTTGTCCACCGAGGTGAACCACATTTCCTCGGGGAGCTGCTTTTCGTGAAAGTCGTAAATATTCTTGTACGCGTACTCGATGGCTTCACGGGTTTCCCTGTCAAGATTGCCGTAGCCCGCCTCGATTTCTTCGGGAGTAACCTTAATTCTGTCGGCAGTGAGAGAAACGCGGTCAAATTTTTCCGTGTACTTAAGAACGGCGCTGTCGCCGTCACGGCGCACCTCGTCGGAAATTTCGCGCGCAACCTTCATTTGCGCGCTTATGTCAAGCTCCGCGCGCTTCATGATAAAGTCCAGTTTTTCCGGACTGATTTCGGAAAGCTTATAAACATTCATCGGTATCGATCCTTTCAGGTTTTCCATATTTTAATTTATTGTTTATGCAAATCAGTCAAATTTCAAGCATTTTTAACGAACCTATTCGGCCGCTTTCTCAGGAATTATCCTTTATCAAAACGGAAAGAATTTCGGAATATAGCGTCTCGGGGCTTCTTTTAAACTCGCGGCAGACGTTTTTTGCCATTTTTTCGTCGAGTATGGAAAGGCTGAGCGTAAAAATTTCATATCCGCCCTCATTTATGCCCAGACGGACAGTAAAATCGTTGTCGCCGCTTTTTTCGTAGTCGGCAATCAGGCTGAGTCCGTTTTCGTATTCGCGGATTTTGATTCTGACGCTTTGATAAAGCTTTTCGCAAACAGACCTCGGAATCCGTCCCTGAAAATTTTCCAGGGCGGTTTCGCCCATTGAGGTAAGACTGAACAGCCGCCGTCCCTTTTCTTCATAGTATGTCAGCAGACGATTCTCGGTAAGCTCGAACAAAGCCTGACCGAAGTCAAAGAAATTGGCGTAGCCGTGCGACATAATTATGTCGGTAAGAATATCCTCCGGCATTTCCGATTTGAAATATTGTATTGTTTTCATTATTATGAGCTTTATGTCGGTCGGCTCGTCAAAGCTGTAATCCACGGTTATCACCTCTGCGTCGAACGGAATATTGCGGATAAAAATTCTGCTCACGGCCGCAATCGTGAACGGAGCATAGCTCCCTCGGAATTTCGGCGGAAGCCTACACCATGAATTATATCACCTTTACCGCGTATTGTCAAGTCCGTGAAACGCAATTGCGGGGACGATTGGTTGACATAATTTAAAAAATTTTTGCTTTTTATGTTGACAAAGCGCCGCGGTCGGTTTTTACTCTACCTGAATTTTGAAGGTCTTTTTAACGACAGCCGTATCGTTTATATATGCCTTCACCGTCAGCTCGATTGTCTGTCCCGCGTACGGGGAAAGGTCTACCGACGCGGTATAGGGAATTGCATACGCCGCCGCTGCCGTGCCGTTTATTTCGTAAACCGCATAATCAAAATCGCTCAGCGGCGCGGTAATATAGCTGCAAAGCTCCGTTTTTTCCGCGGGGAGGCTGAAATTATTGTGAAGCTCATAATAATATTCCTCCGCGGCTTCGTCTCCGAACTCGGAAATATATCTGCCGGAGCTGTGTATGCCCTTGGAATAAGCCTCCGCAAGCGGCGGGTTGTCGGAAAGAAGGAATTTCCTTCCGCCGGAATCCGCCTTGTTGAAAAGCACAACCATTTTTAAATTCGGGTATTTTATCGGAAGATAGGTGTAGTAATCCAGCATTTGGGCAACCGCGAAGTCGCTTATATCCGCGCCCGTGTATATGTTTATATAGCTGCAGCCGCCTTCGGCGACAATAATGGGCTTGCGTGTTCCGTATGTCTCATACACCCTGTCGAGAACACTGCTCCAGCGGCCGCGCTCGATTCCTTCGCCCAAGGGGTCGTTTTCGGGAGTGTATTCTCCGTAGACGCTCAGACCGACATAATCGACGTATTCGTCGCCCGGATAGTACAGATCCACGGTGTCCGGAGGATAGAAGTTCGGCGCCCACATCAAGCCCACCGACGGAGCGTACTCCCTGAACACCTTTGCCACGGTGCGGAATTTCTCGATATACTTGTTGTAGTCCGAGGTGTACCACGGGCAGGTTTCGTCGTTCATTTCGTTTGCGAAGCGCAGAATAATGCGGCAGCCCGTGCTTTCCAGATATTTTGCCTGCTCAATCAGATAGTCGTTTTCCCGAACGGCGTCAAGCCCGCCCAGCGGCTGCCACGCGATTTGCAAAACCGTGCCGTTTTTTCTTGCCGGTTTAAAAATGTCGCCGTCGTATATTTTGAAGCTTTTGCCGTATTCAAAATACTGAAGCTCAAGCCCGTGCTTCACGCCCGTAAGCTCGGCCGTGTCGGAATAGATTGTCGTGCCGAGCAGAATGCCCGATTCGTTTTCGTTCGGCGCGCCGAAATATATCGAGCGGTTGTATGCTTTGTCGTCGGTTTTCAGAAAGAGCCTTACATCCGTATCAACGTAGCCGGCAAGATTTTCATAGTGCAGCGCCGTTTGCTCCTGACCTCTGACTTGCCGCCAATAGTACGCGCTGCGCGAATAGCATACGGCCGCGTTGTGATATTCGCCGAGAGCGCCGTAGCATTCGCCGAGATGCTGGAAAAGAAGAGCCATATTCGTAACTCCCTCGTCCGTAAAGCGCGGAGCGACCTCCCTGTAAAGCGCAATCGCGCCGGAATAGTCGCCGCCGTTTTGCTTGGATATTGCGTTGTTCCATTTGTTCCAGACGGTTGCCTTGGAAACGGCGACGCCGTTCTCGATGTCGGAGACGAACAACTCGTCGGGATCGTCCACGGTCACGGCGGAGCTTGCGCTGTCCCAGCCCACTTCGGCGCCGAACGCTTCCATTACGACGCGTATGGGAAGATAGGTTCTGCCGTTCACAAGCTGAGCCGCAACCTCGTTCTTAATCGGCTCGCCGTTGCGGTAAACATAGCTGCCGCCGATCGGTACGGTGACGGTTACGCCGTCCTTTTCGATAATTGCCGCGCCGTTTTCCGCGTCATAGCCGACAGCGGCGCCGTAGGCCTCCGCCGCGGCGCGGAGCGGCACAAGAGTGCGTCCGTTTTCAATAAAGGGCGCGCCGTCGCTTTCGGAAAAAACAATCTCGCTGCCGTTTACTCTTACGCCGACCGCAAAAACGCCGTGCGCGGCGAAAAGCGTAATAAAAGCTGCAATTAACGGTATAATTCTTTTCATGCTTTAATCCTCCGATGCTGTAAAATAATTGCTCTTTATTTTAACATAAGCTGCGGAATGTGTCAATATCAGAAATTAAAAATAATTAAATTAAAAATTTTTAATTTTACCTATTGACAAAGCGTTTGGGATAGTGTATAATACCTAAAGTGTAAAGCTCATTAGCTTTACAGATGGAGAGAACGCAATGGAAAAGGATTTGAAATTCGGCGCTCTGCTCGACATTTACGGCGGGCTGTTGACCGAACGTCAGGCGGAGGCGTTGGATTATTATTATAACGAGGACTATTCGCTTGCGGAAATATCCGAGCTTATGAATATAACACGTCAGGGCGTGCGCGATTTTATAAAAAGGGGAGAAGCAACGCTGACCGAAGCGGACAAAAAGCTCCGGTTGAGCGAGCGCTTTGCCGCGCTGGACGAAATCCGTTCCCGCGCCGACGACATTATCATGCTCAACGGCCGTCTGAGCGGCAGCGTGAATATTCACGGGCTTGCCAAAAAAATAATTGAGGCGGCGGACTATATTCAGAACGGAGAACGGTAATGGCTTTTGAATCTTTGGGCGAAAAATTGCAGGAAACCTTTAAGAAGCTTAAAGGGCAGGGCGTTGTGTCCGAAAAGGATATAAAAAACGCCATGCGCGAAATTCGGCTTGCTCTGCTTGAGGCCGACGTCGGCTTTAAGGTTGTCAAAGAGTTTGAAAAGCGTGTTTACGAAAAGGCGACGGGCGCCGAGGTAATGGAAAGTCTTACGCCCGGACAGCAGATTATAAAGATCGTCCGCGACGAGCTGACATGGCTTATGGGAGGCGCGCAGGCAAAGCTGACGGTTTCGCCCAAGCCGCCGACGGTGTATATGCTTGTCGGGCTGCAAGGCGCGGGCAAAACCACAATGGCGGCAAAGCTCGGCGGAGTGCTGAAAAAGCAAGGCAAAAAAGTGAAGCTCGTCGCTTGCGACGTATACCGTCCGGCGGCAATCAAGCAGCTTCAGGTTGTCGGACAGCAGCTTGATTTGGCGGTCTATGCCGATTTTGACACAAAGGATCCCGTCAAAATTGCCGAGACAGCGGTGAAAGGCTGCGATACATCGCTTTATGACACGGTTATAATTGATACCGCGGGGCGGCTTCATATTGACGAAGCGCTTATGGAGGAGCTTTGCCGGATAAAAACGACGGTCAATCCTACGGAAATCCTGCTTGTGGTTGACGCGATGACAGGTCAGGACGCCGTTACGGTTGCGGGCAGCTTCGACGATAAGCTCGGCATCGACGGCATAATCATGACAAAGCTCGACGGAGACGCGAGAGGCGGCGCGGCTCTCAGCGTCCGTGCCGCGACGGGAAAGAATATAAAGTACGTCGGTATCGGAGAAAAGCTCAGCGATATTGAGCCGTTTTACCCCGACAGAATGGCGTCGCGCATTCTCGGCATGGGCGATATGCTTTCGCTGATTGACAAGGCTCAGGCGGCAATCGACGAAAAAAAGGCGGCGGAGCTGGAAAAAAAGCTGAAATCTCAGCGCTTCGATCTGAACGATTATCTCAGCCAGCTTGACCAGATGCGCAATATGGGATCGCTGGAAAGTATAATGGGAATGCTTCCCGGCGTGAACGCAAAGGCGCTCAAGGGCGTTAAGATTGACGAAAAACAGCTTGACAGGATTGCGGCAATCATAACCTCGATGACAAACGAGGAGCGTGAGCGTCCGGAAATTATCAATTCAAGCCGCAAACGGCGCATTGCCGCGGGCAGCGGCGTTCAAATTCAGGATGTGAACAATTTGCTCCGCCAGTACGAGCAGATGCGGAAAATGCTCAAAGCGTTTTCCGATCCCAAAAAAATGCGGAAGATGAGGCTTCCGTTTTAAGTGAGTTAATAACTGAATGTTATTATATATTTTTTAAAATTTTTACGGAGGTGTGTTTAACACATGGCAGTTAAAATCAGACTCAGAAGAATCGGCGCGAAGAAGGCTCCCTTTTATAGGATTGTCGTTGCGGATTCGCGCTATCCCCGTGACGGCCGCTTTATTGAAGAAATAGGTACTTACGCTCCTCTCGAAAAGCCCTCGAAGCTTGTTATCGACGCCGAAAGAGCAAAGCAGTGGATCAAGAACGGCGCTCAGCCCACCGATACCGTTAAGAGCCTTTTGAAAAAGAACGGCGTGATTGAATAGCCCGCCGCGAAAGGACTCAGAGAGGAAGGTGCTTAATGAAAAAGCTTTTGGAAACCATAGTAAAGCCTTTGGTTGACAATCCCGATGAGGTTGTTGTTACCCAAACCGAGACAGACGATGCCGTTGTGCTGGCAATCAGCGTGGCGCAGGGCGACATGGGCAAGGTCATCGGGAAACAGGGCAGGATTGCCAAGTCAATACGCACTGTTATGAAGGGTGCCGCTAAAAAGTTTGGAATTGAGAAAAAAGTTGTTGTCGATATTCTCGACTAAAGCTCACAGAAATACAAAAAAAGGGCGTGCGCTTGAAAAGCGTATGCCCTTTAAATCAGAGGAACGCTCCGGCTCTCCCGAAACGGAGATTTGCTCCGATTTAAATAACAAAACAAGGAATGAGATATTATGGCGTCGGAATTGATAAACGTGCTGAAAATCGTTAATACCCACGGAACAAGGGGCTGCGTGAAGGCGCTGCACTTTACTGACGGGGAAAGCTTCTTCGAGGCTGTGGATACACTGTACAGCAAGGACGCCTCGCGGAAGTATAAAATAAAAAGCCGGCACTTTCATAAAGGCGCGGTGCTGTTGGAATTTGAGGGCATTGAGGATATGACGGCGGCGGAAAAGCTTAAGGGAACGGAGCTTTTTGCAAAGGCGGAGGATTTGCCCGTGCTGCCCGACGGCAAATTTTATTATTTTCAGCTCATGGGACTTAAGGCTGTGCTGCCCGACGGCACTGTTATCGGTGAAATCACCGACGTCGGCGATACCGCGGGCGGCGAGCTGCTGGAAATAACCTCCGCTTCGGGAAAAAAGAGCCTTGTTCCCAAGTGCGATGCTTTTGTGAAGGAAATTTCGCTTGCGCGCGGCGAAATTGTCATAACTCCGATTGAGGGGCTGATTGAAGATGAAATTTAGCGTGCTGACGCTCTTTCCCGAAATGTTCGACATTATGAAAATTTCGATAATCGGCCGTGCCGCGGAAAAGGGGCTTATAGAGGTTGAGACTGTCAATATCCGTGATTTTTCCAAGGATAAGCACCGCCGCGTGGACGACTATCCTTACGGCGCGGGCGGCGGCATGGTTATGCGGCCGCAGCCGATATACGACGCGTACAAAAGCGTAGCCGGCGACGACAGACCGCTTGTGCTGTATATGTCTCCGCAGGGCAAGGTTTTTAATCAGAAAATGGCGAAGGCTCTGAGCAGGGAAAAGCATATTGTTTTGCTCTGCGGTCATTATGAGGGTGTGGACGAGAGGGTCTTGGAGGAAATTGTGGACGAAGAGGTTTCGATAGGCGATTATGTGCTTACGGGCGGAGAGCTGCCGGCAATGGTGGTTATAGATTCCGTCAGCCGTATGCGCGAGGGCGTGCTTGACAGCGCGGAAACCGCGGCCGCCGAAAGCCATTACGAAGGGCTTCTCGAATATCCGCAGTATACCAGACCGCCCGAATTTATGGGCAGAACCGTGCCGGAGGTGCTGCTCGGCGGCAATCACCGTGAGATTGAAAAATGGCGGCATGAAAAATCCCTTGAAAGAACATGGAAAAAACGTCCCGATATGATAAAACGCTTCCCGCTCAGCGAGGAGGACAGGGAGTTTTTGAAAAAATTATAACCTATGCGCAGATGGCGCCCGCCGACTTATAGGCGGGCGTCATTCATCATTTCGGCGGGAGTATAATCTCCCGCCGAAATTCTGAGGAGCGAGCGTCCCTTGCGCGCGCTGCGACATATCCGCAAGCTCCGTTCCGAAAAGGCTTGACGAGGCTTGCTCCGATTAAAAAAAGGAACCGCGAAAGCTTTACGGCGCGGGAAGGGTGCGTTTTTTGCGGCCCTTTTTATTTTTATATTGAAATATTTCCGAATATGCGCTATAATAACATAAGAGGAATAAAACGAGAAAGGAAGGAAAAATTATGAACAAATTTGCCGAAGAAACTCTCATGCAGCGCATGGAACGCACGGCGAAGGCTCTTGAGAGGAACAACATGGAGCCTCACATCGTAAAAACCAAGGAAGAGGTTGTGCCGCTGGTGAAAAGTCTTATAAAGGAAGGCTGCAAGGTATCGTGCGGCGGCAGCGAAAGCCTTGCGGAGTGCGGAGTTGCGGCTCTTCTTGCGGGCGGCGGCTACAATTTTGTCGATAGAACAAAATATGAGGACAAGCGGCAGGCATATATTGACGCTTATTCCGCCGACGCGTATTTTTGCTCGTCAAACGCCGTGACGGAAAACGGAGAGCTTTATAATGTGGACGGCAACAGCAACCGCGTTTCCGCCATTGCCTACGGGCCGGAAAGCGTTATTATGGTTGTCGGATCGAATAAAATCGTGAGAAATCTTTCCGACGCAATCGAGCGCGTCAAGGAGCAGTCCGCGCCTCCCAACGCAAAAAGACTTTCCTGTGCCACATACTGTCGTGAAACGGGGGTATGCAAAGGCGTTGACGGAGAAATAACCGACGGCTGCGGCGGAGACGGCAGAATCTGCTGCAACTATCTTATAAGCGGCCCCCAGCGGCAAAAAAACAGAATCAAGGTAATCCTTGTGGCGGAGCCGCTCGGATTTTAGACGACTGCCGAAGCGACTAATTTTTTGTTGACTTTGATTCCCTAAAATGGTATAATTATTAAAATGGTCTAAATCGACAAAGGAGGAAAATCATGCTTAACGGGAAAAAAGACCTCTTAGGGATAAAAGATCTGACGGCGGAGGAAATCGACCTGATACTTTCCGATGCCGCGGAAATGAAAAAGGTTGTGCTTTCAAACGGTAAAAAGCTGGATACGCTTAAGGGTCTGAGCGTCGTGACGCTGTTTTACGAAAACAGCACGCGTACAAGGCTCAGCTTTGAGCTTGCAAGTAAATATATGTCGTCCTCATCGGCAAACATAACCGCGACGGGCAGCAGCGTGCAGAAGGGCGAAAGCCTGCTCGATACGGGACATACGATTGACCGTATGGGTACGGATATTATAATAATGCGCCATCCGTGCAGCGGAGCGGCGCACTTCCTTGCGGGGAACGTCAGGGCGGGAGTTGTCAATGCCGGCGACGGTATGAACGAGCATCCCACTCAAGCGCTGCTGGACGCGCTTACAATAAAAGAGCATAAAGGCGGATTTAAGGGGCTTCGCGCGGCAATAATAGGAGATGTGCTTCACAGCCGTGTGGCGCGCAGCAATCTGTATCTTTTGAAAAAAATGGGCGCGGAGGTAGCCCTTGCCGGCCCTGCGACATTGCTGCCGAAGGGCCTGGAAAGTCTCGGCGCGGAGGTTTACACCGATGTTGACAGGGCGATTGACGGCGCGGATGTGATAATAAATCTGCGGATTCAGCTTGAACGTCAGAAATCCGCTCTTTTCCCGACGGTGCGCGAGTACAGCGCCCGCTTCGGACTGAACGAAAAACGTCTGAAGCTGGCGGCGAAGGATGTGCTTGTAATGCATCCGGGCCCTGTGAACAGGGGAGTTGAGATGAACAGCGCGGTGATTGACTGCGATCGCTCGTTCATAGACGAGCAGGTCACCAACGGAGTTTCGGTGCGTATGGCGGTTTTGGATTTACTTACAAGGGGGAAGCAGAGTGTTAATAATTAAAAACGGACACCTTATTGACAAAGCGAATAATCTTGACGAAATCCGTGACATATTGATAGAAAACGGCAAAATTGCCGAAATCGCCGAAAATATAGAAATTGACGGCGCGGAAATTTACGATGCGTCGGGTAAGTATGTTTCTCCGGGGCTTATTGATATGCACGTGCATCTGCGCGAGCCGGGCTATGAATATAAGGAGGACATCGAAAGCGGCACAAAAGCCGCGCAGAGAGGCGGCTTTACGGCGGTATGCTGTATGCCGAACACAAAGCCCGTAATTGACAATGCCGCGCTTGTGAGGTTCGTAATCAGCCGCGCAAGGGAGGTCGGAATGTGCAAGGTGTATCCGATCGGCGCGGTGACTAAGGGAATGATGGGCGAGGAGCTGAGCGAGATGGGCGAGCTTAAGGCTGCCGGAGCGGTTGCGGTTTCCGACGACGGCAAGCCCGTCAAAAGCGGCGGAGTTATGCAGCGCGCGATAAAATACGCGTCCATGTTCGGACTTAAGGTCATAAGCCACTGCGAGGAAATGAGCCTTATGGACGGCGGCGTCATGAACGAGGGCGTTACGGCGACATTGCTGGGGCTGCGCGGAATTTCTCCCGCGGTTGAGGAAACAATGGTCAGCCGCGACATCCTGATTGCGGAGCATGAGGGACTTCCCGTGCATATTGCCCATATAAGCACAAAGGGCAGCGCCGAGCTTGTGCGCCAAGGGAAAAAAAGGGGCGTAAGAGTGACCTGCGAAACCTGCCCTCACTATTTTACGCTGACGGAGGAAGCCGTCGGCAGCTATGACACCAACGCCAAAATGAATCCTCCTCTCCGCACGCGCGAGGACGTCGAAGCGATAATCGAAGCGATAGCTGACGGCACGGTTGACGCAATCGTGACCGACCACGCTCCGCACCATATTGACGAAAAGCGCCTTGAATTCGAGCTTGCGCTTAACGGGATAATCGGGCTTGAGACAAGCCTGCCGTTGGGAATTACGAGGCTTGTGAAAACAGGAAGAATAACTCTCGGCGAGCTTATATATAAAATGAGCGCGGGCCCCGCCGAAATTCTGGGACTTGAAGCCGGACAAATCAAGGTTGGCAGAGCTGCCGACCTGACGATATTCAATCCCGACGAGAAATTCAAGGTGGACGTTTCAAAATTTCAAAGCAAGAGCAAGAATTGTCCGTATGACGGAATGGAGCTTTACGGAAGGGTATACAATACAGTGCTGGACGGAGTGATAAAATAATGGATAAATTGATTGAAGCCATAATTTCCAAGGGCTATAATCCCACGGTCGTAGGGCTTGACCCGAAGCTCGACTATGTTCCGCGATTTATTCTCGAGAAATATATTACCGAAGAAGATCCCTTCGGCGGTGCGGCAGCCGCGCTTTTCGAGTTCAACAAAACCGTAATCGACAGCCTTTGCGACATCGTTCCCGCCGTAAAGCCGCAGTCCGCGTATTATGAAATGTACGGCACAGAGGGAATTAAATGTCTGAAGAAAACAATGGAATACGCACAGGAAAAGGGAATGTATGTGATTCTCGACGCCAAGCGCGGCGACATAGGCGCGACCGCCGAAGCGTACAGCCATGCTTATCTCGGCGTAACGGCAATCGGAGAAAGAAAATACCGCGCGTTTTCCCCCGACAGCCTGACAGTTAATCCTTATCTCGGCACCGACGGACTCAGACCTTTCGTCAAGGACGCGGAGGAAAACGACAGGAGCTTGTTTATACTTGTCAAAACCTCCAATCCTTCCGGAGTGGAATTGCAGGATTTGATTGTTGACGGCGAGCATATTTACGAAAAAACAGCCGCTCTTGTGCGCGGCCTCGGCGAAGAAAGCATAGGGAAATACGGCTACAGCAGGGTCGGCGCGGTTGTCGGCGCTACCTATCCCGAACAGATTAGCGAACTGCGGGAAAAGCTGCCGAACACCTTTTTCCTTGTGCCGGGATACGGAGCGCAGGGCGGAAAAGCGGAGGACGTTGCGCTTGCCTTTGATAAAAATCGTCTCGGCGCAATCGTAAATTCCAGCCGCGGCATCATGTGCGCCTATAAAAAGGGCGCTTGGAAGGAAGAAGAGTTCGGCGAGGCGGCGAGAGCGGAAGCGATAAGAATGAGGGACGACATACTGTCGCACATAAAATAAGGAGGAGCGATTTTGAAAAAACAGGATTTGCGCTGCGAAATAATCTGCAAGCGCGAAATTGCGCCCAAGCAGATTGAATTTATTCTGAAAAACAGACGGCTTGCCGAGGAAGCACGGGCGGGACAGTTCGTGCATATTGCCATAGAAAACGGCGCGAATATTTTGCGCCGTCCTATAAGCGTCTGCGATTCCTTCGGTGAAAATACGCGTATAATTTTTGAAGTCAAGGGCGAAGGCACGAAGTGGCTTTCCGAAAGGGAGGAAGGCGATTTTTTGACCCTCATGGGCCCTCTCGGACAAGGCTTCAATATTTATCCCGAATCGGGAAAGGCCTTTGTAATCGGCGGCGGAATCGGTACATTTCCGCTGTATAAGCTCTGTAAGGCGCTTTACAAGCCCGAGATTTTCCTCGGCTTCAGAAATAAGGCTATGGTTGTCATGGAAAACGAATTTGCCGCCGCGGGGAATCTTCACATTGCTACCGATGACGGAAGCTACGGCTATCACGGCTTCGCAATTTCCCTTGCCGAGGAAAGAATCGACGAGTGCGGCATAATTTATGCCTGCGGCCCGCGTCCGATGCTTAAGGCCGTCAAGGAGCTTGCCGAAAAATACGGCAAAAAAGCGGAAATCTCAATGGAGGAGCGTATGGGCTGCGGCATCGGAGCCTGCCTTGTGTGCGTTTGCAAAACGACGACGGGCAACCGTCAGGTTTGCGCGCAGGGACCTGTGTTTGACGCTTCGGAAATAATTTTCGATTAGGAGGGGCGGACGCATGAACTTAAAGGTAAATTTTTGCGGAACGGAATTTGACAATCCCGTACTTGCGGCATCGGGAACCTACGGCTTCGGATTTGAATATGACGAATATTATGATATTTCCGAGCTTGGCGGGATAAGCGTCAAGGGGCTTACTCTAAAGCCGCGCGAGGGAAACGCCGGGGTGCGCATTGCCGAAACCTACGGCGGAATGTTAAACAGCGTCGGACTGCAAAATCCGGGAATCGAGGTTTTCAAAAGCTATTATCTTCCCAAGCTTAAGGCCGAAAAACGCTGCAAAATAATTGCGAATATCGCCGGAAGCACAATTGACGAATATGCGGAAATGGCAAGGCAGCTCCGCGACACGGAGGTCGATATGCTGGAGGTGAACATAAGCTGCCCCAACGTAAAGGAGGGCGGAGCGGCCTTCGGAACGGACGCGGCAATCGTGGAAAGGGTGACGAAAGCGGTCAAAAAGGAAGCCGGTCAGCCCTTCGTCATGAAGCTCAGCCCCAATGTCACCGACATAACCGAAATGGCAAAGGCCGCCGAAGCCGGCGGAGCCGACGGACTTTCTCTGATAAACACGCTCATGGGCATGAAAATCGACGTCAGAACCCGCCGTCCCGTGCTTGCGAACATAAAGGGCGGCTACAGCGGGCCGGGAGTTATGCCCGTTGCCGTGAGGATGGTTTACGAATGCTCCAAGGCGGTAAAGCTGCCGATAATCGGCATGGGCGGCATTATGAACGGCAGCGACGCGGTTGAATTTATGCTTGCGGGCGCGAGCCTTGTCATGGTCGGTACGGCTAATTTCACAGACCCCTTTGCCGCGCTGAAGGTCAGGGACGGCATAAAGGACTATATGCGCAGCTACGGCGTTGAGGACGTAAACGAGCTTATAGGCGCGGTAAAAGTTTAATCAGGAACGAGGATTTGGAAATGAAGGAAAAATTTTATATAACCACAGCGATTGCCTATACGTCGAAAACTCCGCACATAGGCAATACGTATGAAATAATTTTGACCGACGCGATTGCGCGCTTTAACCGATATATCGGCAAGGATGTGTTTTTCCTGACAGGTACGGACGAGCATGGGCAGAAAATTCAGGAAATCGCGGAAAAAGCAGGAATAACTCCCCAGCAGCACGTGGACAAAATCGCGGGAGAAATCCGCGCAATCGCGGATATGCTGAATATCAGCTACGACAAATTTATCCGTACTACCGACGAAAGCCATGTAAAAGCCGTGCAGCGGATTTTTAAAAGGCTTTACGACCAGGGGGATATATACAAGAGCGAGTATGAGGGCTGGTACTGTACGCCCTGCGAAAGCTTCTGGACGCAAACTCAGCTGAAGGACGGCAAGTGTCCCGACTGCGGCCGTGAGGTCAAAAAAACCAAAGAGGAGGCATACTTCCTCAGGCTCGGAAAGTATCAGGACAGACTGATTAAATACATTGAGGAAAATCCCGAATTTATTCAGCCGGAGTCGCGCAAAAAGGAAATGATTAACAATTTCCTAAAGCCGGGGCTGCAGGATCTTTGCGTGTCGCGCACGAGCTTTACGTGGGGGATACCGGTTGATTTTGACCCGGATCACGTTATATATGTCTGGATTGACGCGCTTTCAAACTATATTACGGCTCTCGGCTACACTCCCGACGAGAAGGGGGAGCTTTACAAAAAATATTGGCCTGCCGACATTCATGTAATCGGCAAGGACATTCTCCGCTTCCACACAATATATTGGCCGATTATGCTCATGGCGCTCGGCGAGCCTTTGCCCAAGCAGGTGTTCGGGCATCCGTGGATGCTGTTCGGAGAGGAAAAAATGAGCAAATCGCGCGGAAACGTAATTTACGCCGAGGATTTGGTGAAACGCTTCGGCGTTGACGCCGTGCGTTATTATTCCCTCCACGAAATGCCCTTCTCAAGCGACGGAAATATAACGTATGACGTGTTCCTGAGCAGATATAACAGCAATCTTGCGAATACCCTCGGAAATCTTGTGAACCGCACGGTTGCGATGATAAACAAATATTTCGGCGGAATTATCCCGCAATGCGGCTGCGCGGGCGAGTTTGACGACGACCTGAAGTCTGTCGCCGTCGGCGCAATCGGCAAAATTGAGGAAAAAATGAAAACTCTGCACGTTGCCGACAGCCTTGACGAAATCTGGGCTGTCGTGAATCGCGCGAATAAATATATCGACGAAACAACACCTTGGATTTTGGCGAAGGACGAGGCGTCGCTGCCGTACCTTGGCACGGTGCTTTATAATCTTACAGAAACAATCAGAATAATCGCGTCGCTGCTTTCATCGTATATGCCCGAAACCTCGGCGAAAATAGCGGCGCAGATAAACGCGGAGGAATTGAGCTACGATTCCGTAAAAAGCTTCGGAGCGACAAAAGCGGGAACGAGGGTCGGCGAAGCGGCTGTGCTGTTCGCGAGGCTTGACGTTGAAAAAACACTTAAGGAAATCGAGGAAAGTCTGCCCTCCCCGGAGGTTGAAATTCCCGAACCGGAGCATAAACCCGAAATCGGCATAGACGCCTTTGCCGCCGCCGAAATGAGAGTCGCGGAGGTCACGGAGTGCGAAAAAATCAAAAAATCCAAGAAGCTTTTGAAGCTTCAGCTCGATTTGGGCTATGAAAAACGGCAGGTAGTAAGCGGAATTGCCGACCGCTATAAGCCCGAGGAGCTTGTCGGAAAGCGAGTGGTCGTTGTGGCAAACCTTAAGCCCGTTACGCTCTGCGGAGAGGAAAGCCGAGGCATGATTCTCTGCGCGAGCGAGGGCGACGCGCTGACGATTGTCACTCCCGCTTCGGACATTCCCCTCGGCAGCGAGGTGCGCTGATGCTGTTCGATACCCATGCCCATTACGACGATGAACGCTTTGACGGAGACAGGGACGCGCTGCTCGCTTCCCTGCCCGAAAAGGGCGTGGAGCTTGTGATAAATGCGAGCTGCGATATTCCGTCCTCGCGAAGAAGCATTGAACTGGCGGAGAAGTATCCGTATATTTACGCCGCCGTCGGCGTTCATCCCCACGACGCGGCGTCATTTTCGGAAGCGGACGCCGACGAGCTGCGCCGTATGGCGAAAAACGAAAGAGTTGTCGCCATAGGCGAAATCGGACTGGACTATCATTATGATTTTTCTCCGCGCGATGTTCAGCGCGCCGTGTTTGCCCGCCAGATAGCCCTCGCAAAGGAGACGCGGCTGCCCTTTGCGGTTCACGAGCGCGAAGCCTGCAAGGACTGCCTTGACATTCTGAAGGCCGAGGGCGTCGGCGAAAGAGCGGGCGTTATGCACTGCTTCGGCGGCAGCCGCGAAACCGCAAAAATCCTGTTGGATATGGGAATGTACCTTTCCGTCGGAGGGACGGTTACCTTTAAAAACAACGTGAAAACCGTGGATACGGTGGCATATGCTCCGATTGACCGTCTGTTCATCGAAACAGACAGCCCGTATCTTGCTCCCGTACCGTACCGCGGCAAGCGCAACGACAGCTCGCTTGTGCGCCTTGTTGCCGAAAAAATAGCCGAAATCAAAGGCATGGATACAGACGAGGTCGTCGAAGCAACAAAAAATAACGCGAAAAAATTTTTTAAAATAAATTAACGGTAAAGACACCTCAGGCATATGATGCACTGAGGTGATTTTTTTGGAAAACAAAAAATGCTGGTGTTATATTACATATGCTTTTCGTATGGATTCGATTCCGCCTCTGCCTTTGCCGAATCCCGAAGCCGCGCAGGAACTTCCCGACCCTTGTCCCGACGCGGGAAGCTTTGAGCCGCTCTGGTTCCTGAACGCAAAATTTCCCGAGGACGAGGACTGAGGAAATTTTTGAGCGTATTCCCCGCCGCAATAATAATAATCGCCGCAAAAGGAATAATATTAGCAAAAGAAATAATATCATCGGAAATGCGGGCGGCAAGGCCCGATATGCGAAGGGGCGGGACTGCATGGTTCGGAAATGCTTTGCGAACAGGGAGCTTTCATGGCTCAAATTCAACGGGCGTGTTCTCGAGGAGGCCGCCGACAGGCGGAATCCTCTGTGTGAAAGGCTGAATTTTTCGGCAATTTACGCTTCCAATCTGGACGAGTTTTTCATGGTGCGCGTCGGTTCTCTGATTGACAGAATAAATGCCGGCGACGAAAACGACGATAAAACAAATATGAGCTGCGCCGAACAGCTTAATGCCGTGCTTGAAACCGTTCGCCGACTGAATCGGGAAAGGGACAGGGTGTATCTGCGTAATATGAAGGAGCTGCGCCGCTGCGGAGCGGAGCTTATTGATTTCCGCGAGCTTTCCCGCGAGGACGCTTCACTCCTTGAAAGCTATTTCGTCAGGGAAATAAAGCCGCTGATTTCTCCGCAGATTGTTGGCAAGCGGCAGCCTTTCCCTTTTTTGCAAAATCAAAAAATATACGCTATCGTTGAATTGGAAACAAAAAACACAAACGAAAAGCTGGGAATTATTCCGTGCAGCGGAGCGTTTGACAGGCTGATTAAGCTTCCGCCCGCTTCTTCGGACGGAAATATACGCTATATGCCGGCGGAGGAGCTGATTCTCCACTTCGCGCCGCGGGTTTTTACGCACTACAGGGTCAGGCGGAAAACCCTGATAAGAGTAAACCGCAACGCCGACATCGACGCCGACGAGGCAATGTACGACTATGACATAGACTACCGCGAAGCCATGAGCGAAATCATAAAGAGCCGCACAAAGCTCCGCCCCGTAATGATGGAATACAGCCGTGAAATAAACAGGGGTATGCTTAAAACGATATGCAGGTATCTGGGCTTAAAGGAAAGCCAAGCCTATTTTTCGGCCGCACCGCTTGATTTGTCGTTTATTTATGACATATGCGCTGACCTGAGAAACAGGAAGGAGCTGTTTTATGAGGAATTTTCGCCGTGCGATCCGCCGCAGATCAGTGAAGCCCGTACCATGATTTCGCTTATACGGGAAAGGGATATACTTCTCAGCTATCCCTATGAAAGCATGAAGCCCTTTCTCCGTTTGCTCCGCGAGGCCTGTCGGGACGAAAATGTGGTTTCGATAAAAATGACGCTTTACCGCGTGGCAAAGTATTCCAAGGTCGTCGAAGCGTTAATCGACGCCGCCGAAAACGGCAAGGAGGTTGTGGTGCTTGTGGAGCTGCGCGCCCGCTTTGACGAAAGCAACAACATTGAATGGTCACGCCGCCTTGAGGACGCGGGCTGCCGCATAATTTACGGACTTGACGGCATTAAAGTGCATTCCAAGCTCTGTCTTATAACCCGACGCGGCGACGGCGGAATTGAATATATAACCCAGATAGGCACGGGAAATTATAACGAAAAAACAGCACGTTTCTATACCGACCTTTCCCTTATGACCGCGGACGCCGCCGTCGGCAGAGAGGCGCTGGAGGTGTTTAACGAGCTTTCCATGGGACAGGTTGTGGAGGAAACAAAGCTGCTTCTCGCGGCTCCAAAATGTCTGCAAAACAAAATATTATCGATGATAGACGAGGAAATCGCGGTGCAGCGCGGCGGCGGACAGGGCTATATCGGCGCGAAAATGAACTCTCTCACAGACAAAAAAATCATGGAAAAGCTGATAGAAGCGTCCGTTGCGGGCGTAAAAATCGAACTGATAGTACGGGGAATATGCTGTCTCATTCCCGGAATCGAGGGCTTAACCGAAAATATAAGGGTGATAAGCATTGTCGGAAGATTCCTTGAACATTCGAGGATATACATTTTCGGCGTTCCCGAACGGGAGAAAATTTATATTTCCTCCGCCGATTTCATGACGCGCAACACCGTTAAGCGCGTCGAGGTGGCGGTTCCGCTTCGTGACGGCAGACTGAGGGCAAGGGTGCGGCGGATGTTCGACATCATGCTTCGAGACAACGTAAAGGCGCGGGAGCTTCGCCCCGACGGAGAATATGCGTATGCGGCCCGTTCCGTTGAAGCTGAGGAGGTTGACTCGCAAAATTTTTTTTGCGCCGAAGCAAGGGCTGCCGGCATTTCCTTAAGAGATTGAGGGAAGCGTTTATTACCTCGGAGGAAGGGGAGGGCCGCGTTTTGCGGCCCTTATAATTTTTAAAAATATTTTTACGTTTTGTAAATTTTCCCTAAAAAGTTATTGACAGTCGTTAAAATTTATGGTATAATAATACACTGCGCCACGCTAAGTTAAATTAGCGGCGTTTACCCGAATAACAGTGGAAAACGCAACAGTTATCGACATTTTGCGCCCTTCACATTCTATGGAGCGGCGCGGCTATCGGGAAAAATTCTGTCCCCTGCGCTGCCTTGCGTGCATTTTACACCGAGAAAGCGGATGGAGATTGACCGTTGCTCGTCCCGTACAATTTTAGATTGAGGTGATTTTGATTGAAGCCGACCAAATTGGAGGAAGCCAAGAGAATCAAACCCATCCGTCTGGGCAAAAACGAGCGAATGTCCTTTGCGAAAATCGACGAAGTTTTGGAAATGCCCAACCTCATCGACCTTCAGAAAAGCTCCTATGAATGGTTCGTTAAGGAAGGTCTGAAGGAGGTGTTCCGTGATGTTTCTCCCATCACTGACTACAGCGGAAATCTTATTCTCGAATTCACGGACTACAGACTTGACGAGCAGCCCAAGTACAGCATTGACGAAAGCAAGGAACGCGATACCAACTATGCCGCTCCTTTGCGCGTTAAGGTACGACTGATAAATCAGGAAACGGGCGAAATTAAGGAACAGGAAATTTTCATGGGGGATTTCCCTCTCATGACCGAGCAGGGAACCTTCATAATCAACGGTGCGGAGCGCGTCATCGTAACTCAGCTTGTCCGCTCTCCCGGAATCTATTATGAGCAGAAATTCGACAAGGACGGAAAAAAGCTCATAAATTCGACGGTTATCCCCAACCGCGGAGCGTGGCTGGAGTACGAAACCGACAGTAACGACATTTTTTATGTCCGCATCGACCGCAACCGCAAAATACCCGTTACGGTTCTGATAAAGGCTCTGGGACTGACAACAGACCCTGAGATAATCGATCTTTTCGGCGAGGACGAAAAAATTCTTACAACCCTTTCCAAGGACGCGGCCACCGACAGTAGGGAAAAGGCGCTTTTCGAGATATACGCGAGGCTCCGTCCCGGCGAGCCTCCGACATACGACAGCGCAAATTCAATGCTGATGAATCTGTTTTTTGACCCGAAGCGCTATGACCTTGCGAAGGTGGGACGCTACAAATACAACAAAAAGCTTGCCGTTACCGCAAGAATAACCGGTCAGATCGCGGCCGAGGATATTGCGGATCCTTCAAGCGGAGAAATTCTTGTTTCGAAGGGCGAAAAAATAACCAAGGAAATTGCCGGCAAAATTGACGCGGCAGGCATAAACAAGGTTAAAATAAACACGGGCGAAAAGGATATTGTCGTTTTCGGCAACAACATGGTTGACCCTGTCAAATACGCCGGAGTAAGCCTTTGGGACGTTACACACGAGAGAGTCTGCAAGTCTGTGCTGGACGAAATTCTCGAAGAAGCGGGCGGCGATACCGACGAAATTCTCCGTCTTGCGGACGAGCGTCTTAACGAGCTTGTGCCGCGCCATATAATCGTGGACGATATTTTTGCGTCCATCAATTACTGCACGAACCTTGCTCACGGAATCGGCAACGTTGACGACATCGACCATTTGGGCAACCGTCGTTTGCGCAGCGTCGGCGAGCTGCTTCAGAATCAGTTCCGCATCGGCATTTCCCGTATGGATCGCGGAGTGCGCGAAAGAATGAGTATTCAGGAGTTGGATATTGTAACTCCTCAGTCGCTCATCAATATCCGTCCCGTGGTTGCCGCGATTAAGGAATTTTTCGGTTCGTCGCAGCTCTCACAGTTTATGGATCAGAACAATCCCCTTGCCGAGCTGACGCATAAGCGCCGTCTTTCGGCTCTCGGCCCCGGCGGACTTTCCCGCGAAAGAGCGGGCTTTCAGGTGCGCGACGTTCACTATACCCATTACGGCAGAATGTGTCCGATTGAGTCTCCGGAGGGCCCCAATATCGGTCTTATCAGCTCTCTTTCAACCTACGCGCGCATAAATGAGTACGGATTTATCGAAGCGCCTTACCGCAAGGTTATTAAAGGCAAGGGCGTGGTTACCGATGAGATTGAGTATATGACGGCGGATGTCGAGGACAACTATATTGTCGCTCAGGCAAACGAGCCGCTTGAATCGACCGACGAAGGAATGCGCTTCGCGAGGGCGAAGGTTTCCGCCCGCTACCGCAACGAAATCATTGAGGTTACTGCCGGAAACATTGACTATATGGATGTTTCGCCCAAGCAGGTTGTGTCGGTTGCGACGGCAATGATTCCCTTCCTCGAAAACGACGACGCGAACCGTGCCCTTATGGGTTCGAATATGCAGCGCCAAGCGGTTCCGCTGCTTAAGCCTCAGTCGCCGATAATCGGCACGGGCATGGAATACAAGGCGGCAAAGGATTCGGGCGTTGTTGTGCTTGCAAAGCAGAACGGCGTTGTTGAAAAAGTAAGCGCCAACGAAATTGTCATAAAGGATAAAAACAGCGAGCGTCACAGCTATAAGCTGCTTAAATTCATGCGCTCCAACCAAGGCACCTGTATAAATCAGCGTCCCATAGTCGAGGCCGGCGAGACAGTATACGAGGGAGATATTATTGCCGACGGCCCTGCTACGGACAACGGCGAAATTGCCCTCGGCCGCAATGTCCTCATAGGCTTTATGACTTGGGAAGGCTACAACTACGAGGACGCCGTGCTGCTAAACGAAAATCTTGTGCGCGACGACGTTTTCACTTCGGTGCATATCGAAAAATACGAATCCGAGTCCCGCGATACAAAGCTGGGCGCGGAGGAAATAACACGCGACATTCCCAATGTGGGCGACGACGCGCTTAAAAATCTTGACGAGCGCGGAATTGTCAGAATCGGCGCCGAGGTGCGCCCCGGCGACATACTTGTCGGGAAGGTTACGCCCAAGGGAGAAACCGACCTCACTCCGGAGGAAAGACTGCTGCGCGCGATATTTGGCGAAAAAGCGCGTGAGGTGCGCGATACGTCGCTTCACGTTCCTCACGGAGAGAGCGGCATAATTGTGGACGTTAAGGTATTTACCCGCGAAAACAACGATGAGCTTCCTCCCGGAGTTAACGAGCTTGTCCGTGTATACATTGCGCAAAAGCGTAAGATAAGCGTCGGCGACAAAATGGCGGGCCGCCACGGAAACAAGGGCGTTGTTTCCCGCGTGCTTCCCGTTGAGGATATGCCCTTCCTGCCCGACGGCCGTCCGCTTGACCTTGTACTCAATCCTCTGGGCGTGCCCAGCCGAATGAACATCGGTCAGGTTCTGGAGGTTCACCTCGGAATGGCGGCAAGCAAGCTCGGCTTCAAGGTCGCGACCCCCGTATTTGACGGCGCAAACGAAAGGGATATTATGGAGCTGCTTGAGGAAGCGGGGCTTAACCGTGACGGCAAAACCGTTCTCTACGACGGACGCACGGGCGAACCCTTCGATAATCCCGTAACCGTCGGCTATATGTATTTCCTCAAGCTTCACCATCTTGTTGACGATAAAATTCACGCAAGAAGCACCGGCCCGTATTCTCTTGTTACGCAGCAGCCTCTGGGCGGCAAGGCTCAGTTCGGCGGACAGCGTTTCGGTGAAATGGAGGTATGGGCGCTGGAGGCTTACGGCGCGGCTTATTTGCTTCAGGAAATCCTGACCGTCAAATCCGACGACGTTGTCGGACGTGTAAAGACCTATGAAGCGATCGTAAAGGGTGAAAATGTCCCCACCCCCGGCATACCCGAATCCTTTAAGGTGCTTGTTAAGGAGCTTCAGGCTCTTGCCTTGGACGTGAATGTGCTGGATAAGGACGGAAACGTAATTGAGCTTAACGACGACGATGAGGACGAACCTAACTATGAAGCCTATCATGATGAGTTTAAGCAGGTAAACGACGGCTTCGGAGCCGGCTACCGTGAGGTTGACGCCGCTGAGGAGCTTATGCGCGAGCTGCTTGAAAACAAGCAGGAGGGCGAGGAAAGCGTTTCCGATCTCGACAGTATTGACGAACCCGACGAAAGCGAGCTTTTCGCAATGGAAAACGAAGGCTTTGACGACGATGAAGAAGATTAAAGGGAGGAGAAGCAATTATGGATTTCAATATGTTTGATTCGATACAAATCAGTTTGGCGTCTCCCGAAAAAATACTCGAATGGTCCTACGGCGAGGTCAAAAAGCCGGAAACCATCAACTACAGAACTCTTAAGCCCGAACGTGACGGTCTGTATTGCGAAAGAATTTTCGGCCCGACGAAGGACTGGGAATGTCACTGCGGAAAATATAAGAAAAACCGTCACAAGGGCATAATCTGCGACCGCTGCGGCGTTGAGGTTACACGCGCCAAGGTGCGGCGCGAAAGAATGGGACATATTGAGCTTGCGGCTCCCGTGAGCCACATCTGGTATTTTAAGGGTATTCCCAGCAGAATGGGCATACTGCTTGACATATCGCCCAACGCGCTCGAAAAGGTGCTTTATTTTGCTCAATATATTGTTCTCGACCCCGGAAAGGCAACGGAGTTTGTCAAAAAGGAAACTCTCAACGAGCAGGAGTATGAGAAGTACCGCGAAAAGTACGGCGACAGCTTCCGCGTCGGCATGGGCGCTGAAGCGATTCTGGAGCTGCTCAAGGAGATTGACCTTGACCAACTCAGCGCCGAGCTTCGTGAGGAACTGGAGGTTTCGCAGGGACAGAAAAAGCAGAAACTCATAAAGAGGCTTGAGGTTGTGGAAGCCTTCCGTAAGAGCGGCAACAAGCCCGAATGGATGATAATGACGCGTATTCCCGTGCTTCCGCCCGACATACGCCCGATGGTTCAGCTCGACGGCGGACGCTTCGCTACCAGCGACCTCAATGACCTTTACAGAAGAGTTATCAACAGAAATAACCGGCTTAACCGTCTTTTGGAGCTTAACGCGCCCGAAATCATTGTACGCAACGAAAAGAGAATGCTTCAGGAGGCAGTGGACGCCCTCATTGATAACGGCCGCCGCGGCCGTCCCGTAACCGGCCCGGGAAATCGTGCGCTGAAATCCCTGTCCGATATGCTCAAGGGCAAGCAGGGACGCTTCCGTCAGAATTTGCTGGGCAAGCGCGTGGACTACTCCGGACGCAGCGTTATCGTTGTAGGGCCTTCTCTGAAAATTTATCAGTGCGGTCTGCCGAAGGAAATGGCGTTGGAGCTGTTTAAGCCCTTTGTCATGAAACGGCTTGTGGCAAACGGCAGCGCGCAGAATATAAAGAACGCAAAGCGCATGGTGGAACGCGCCAAGGACGAGGTATGGGATGTTCTGGAAAGCGTAATCAAGGAGCATCCGGTTTTGCTTAACCGCGCTCCCACGCTTCACCGTCTGGGCATCCAAGCGTTTGAGCCTATTCTTGTCGAGGGACGCGCTCTCCGTCTGCATCCGCTTGTATGTACGGCGTTCAATGCCGACTTCGACGGTGACCAGATGGCGGTTCATGTTCCGCTTTCTCCGGAGGCGCAGGCGGAGGCCCGCTTCCTGATGCTTTCGGCGAACAATCTGCTCAAGCCTCAGGACGGCAAGCCTGTAACCGTGCCGACGCAGGATATGGTTCTCGGCAGCTATTACCTCACGCTCTGCAAGCCCAAGGAGGTTCGCATAACCGACCCCGGCGACAGCGGCTATGAAGAAAAACAGCTTGTCGAATACTTCGACGACCTTGTAAAAACCAATACCGCTCTTGAAGCCGAGGGCAAGCGCCCCGCGGAATACACCGAGGAGGGGTGCTTTGGCGGAGAAAAGGGAGAAGGACACTTCTTCTGCGACGTGAACGAGGTTATGATGGCATACGACAGCGGTGACGTCGGACTGCACGCTCCCATAAACGTTCGCGTATACAAGGAAGACGAGGACGGAACCAAGCGCAGCAAGATAATCCGCGCCACTGTCGGACGGCTTATTTTCAACGAGATTATTCCTCAGGATCTCGGTTTTGTTGACAGAAGCGACGGCAAGAACGAATTTGAGCTTGAGGTTCAGTTCGTAGTCGATAAAAAGCAGCTCGGAAAAATCGTCGATCGCTGCATTCGTATCCACGGAGTTACAAAGACGGCTGTAGTGCTTGACAACGTAAAGGATTTGGGCTATAAATACTCCACGCGCGGCGCAATCACAATCAGCGTCAGCGACATGGAGATTCCCGGCTCGAAGCAGGAACGCCTTGCGGAAGCCGAGCATGAGGTTGAAGCCATAACAAAGCTCTACCGTCGGGGCTTCATAACCGACAACGAGCGTTATTCCCGAGTAATCGAAACGTGGCAGAACGCGAACGATGACATTTCCAAAAACCTGATGAAGAACCTTGACAAATACAATCCCATCTATATGATGGCGACCTCCGGCGCGCGCGGCAGCATCAATCAGATTCGCCAGCTTGCCGGTATGCGCGGCCTTATGGCAAGCACGGACGGTCGTCCCGTCGAAATTCCCATCCGTGCGTCATTCCGCGAGGGACTTAACATTTTGGAGTACTTCATTTCCACCCACGGCGCGCGCAAGGGTCTGACGGATACGGCTCTGCGCACGGCTGACTCAGGTTATTTGACCCGCCGTTTGGTTGACGTCGCTCAGGACGTTATAATCCGGGAGATTGACTGCGGAACCCGCGACGGAATAACCGTTTCCGCCATTTACGACGGGAAGGAAATAATCGAGTCGCTGCACGAAAGGCTTATCGGCCGCATACCCTGCGCCGATATTGTCAATCCGCAGACAGGCGAAGTCATAGTTCATGAAAACCACATGATAACCGAAAGCGAAGCTCTGGCTGTAGAGGCTGCGGGCATCGAGGAAGTCAAAATACGCAGCGTACTCGCCTGCCACAGCAAGGTCGGCGTGTGCGCACACTGCTACGGCGCAAACCTCGCCAGCGGCGGCGACCTCGTCAATGTCGGCGAAGCCGTAGGCATAATCGCGGCTCAGTCGATCGGCGAGCCAGGTACTCAGCTCACAATGAGAACCTTCCATACGGGCGGCGTTGCCGGTAACGACGTAAACGACATCACTCAGGGCTTGCCCCGTGTCGAAGAGCTTTTTGAAGCAAGGAAGCCCAAGGGCGTCGCGATTATATCCGAAATCGGCGGCAAGGTTTCGATTCAGCACGAAAAGAACAAGACCATTGTGGTTATCACCGACGAGAGCGGTGAATTTCCGGAGAGCGTTTCCGTACCCATTCCATTCGGCGCGCATCTGTTCGTAAAGGACGGCGACGTTATCGAAAAGGGCGGCAAGCTTACCGTCGGAAGCGTAAATCCGCACGACATACTCCGCATAAACGGCCTTACGACCGTTCAGGAGTATCTTGTTAAGGAAGTGCAAAGCGTATACCGCTCTCAGGCGGTTGACATTTCCGACAAGCATATAGAAGTAATCGTCCGCCAGATGATGCGCAAGGTGCGCATTGAAGACGGAGGCGACAGCAGCTATCTTGTCGGCGATACCGAAAACCGTATACAGTTCAACGAGCTTGTTGAAAAGTATAAGGCGGAAGGGAAAAATCCTCCTGTCGGGAAAGAACTGCTTCTCGGCATCACAAAGGCGGCTCTTGCGACGGATTCCTTCCTTTCGGCGGCATCGTTCCAGGAAACGACGCGTGTTCTTACCGACGCCGCAATCAAAGGCAAGGTTGACCCGCTTGTCGGACTTAAGGAAAATGTTATCATCGGCAAGCTGATTCCCGCGGGAACGGGCGTTCCGATGTACCGCGACGTTGAAATAGAGGTTGAGGGTCTTGATGAGCCCGTTCTGGAGCCTGTTGTTGACCCCGTCATAGCTTACAGCGGCGACGATATAATGCTTGATGAGGAGCTTGTCGGCGGCGACGGCTTTGACGACCTTGATGACGCCGAGGACGATGAGAGTGATTTTGACCTCGATTTGTCCGAGAAACTGTTTGGCGATAACGACGAAGAAGAATAAAAATTTCGCGAAAAATAAGGCTGCCGTATGCTTTTCGGCAGCCTTATTTTAATAAATTTTACCACGGATAAAAATTTCTCCGTAAGCAAATAATACGATAGTAACATCGCATAAAAAGGAGAAATTTATATATGAAAGCAACAGGAATAGTCAGAAGAATAGACGACCTCGGCAGAGTTGTTATCCCAAAGGAAATCCGCCGCACCCTCCGCATACGCGAGGGCGATCCGCTTGAAATTTTTACGGAGCGTGACGGAGAAGTCATTTTCAAAAAATACTCCCCAATCGGCGAGCTTGGCGACTTTGCGTCGGAATATGCGGAAACGCTTTCCAAAACCAGCGGCAATCCCGTGCTTATAACCGACAAGGACAACGTCATTGCCGTTTCCGGCGCGCCGCGCAAGGAGCTTCAGGAAAAGCGCATAAGCGACAAGCTGGAGCGTCTGATGGACGAAAAACGTATTTTTGTCATGGAAGCCGACGACTCCGACCCCATACCCATAGTTGAAGGCGCGGACAAGTATTTCGCCGGGGTTATGGCTCCGATAATCAGCGAGGGCGACACTATAGGCACGGTTGTAATGATAACCGACCTTACGGGAGAGAGCATGGGAGAGGTGGAGGAAAAGCTCTGCCAGAGCGCTGCCGGGTTTCTTGGCAAGCATATGGAAGCATAGCCGAACTCGTTAAGCGATTTACGTTAAGAAAGCGCCGAATAATTCCGAACCGCCGTTTGACGCGGAGCGCGTCACGGGCGCGAGCTATTCGGCGTTTCCTTGAATATTTAAACGAAGCCCTTGGAAATCGGGCGGCTTCTTCCTTTTACAAAAACTGTATTGTTAAATGTTTGCGAAAAGGTTTGACAAACGGCGCAATATGTATTAAAATAAAATAGAATATTTATTTTAACGGTGATTTTTATGAAAAAGAAGTATTTGCTTTTGACTGTTATTGCGGCGGCGGCCGGCTTTATTTTTGCTTCGGGAGCCGGCGCGGCGGATTATATTTTTAAATACAGCGAGGATTTTGCCGCGGATAGCGTACATACTTTTTCCGCCGAGAGCATAGACGCGGACTACGTTGCTTTTGACTTTTATACCTGCGACGACGAGGAGCTTCTGGATGAAATGCTCGATCGGGGTGTGATTGAATACTATGAGCCGAATTATACCGTCGAGCTTTTTGACACAACAAGCGACACTCGTTTTAATTCGTGGCAGATAGATTACGAGTATAAATTGATAAACGCGATAAGCGCCGTAAACAACGGAGTATACAACGGCTCCGGCGTCACAATAGGAATAATAGATTCGGGATTGACGGACAACCACCGCGACATTGATTATGACAAGATAGCCTCAAAAAGGAATGTTATAACCGGCGACGTCAGTTCTGTGACCGACACTACGGGACACGGAACAATGGTTACGGGAATAATTGCCGCCGCGACCGACAACGGGATCGGCATGGCAAGCCTTGCGAATCAGGCGGAGCTTGTGATTATAAAGGCCTTTGCGGAGGGTCGCGACACTCGGGTGACACATATAGTGGAAGCAATCAATTACGCAATCGAACATGACTGCGACGTTATAAATATGAGCTTCGGCATCAAAAATAACTCCAAAACCTTGGAAACGGCAATCAATAACGCGTTAGCGGAGGGGATTATTCCGGTTGCCGCCGCGGGGAATCATACGAGCAAAGACCCCGACAAGCCTCTTGTTGACAGCGCGTATCAATATCCCGCCTCATACGACGGCGTTGTGAGCGTCGCGTCCATCGGGAAAACGGGAGAGCGCTCAAGCTTTTCTTACCATAACGACAAAGTAAATATTGCCGCCTGCGGAGAAAGCGTTCTCTCGCTTGTGTATGATACGACCGACAGCTATACATACGGAAACGGCACCTCGTTTTCCGCTCCGTTTGTGACGGCGGCGGCAGCTCTGGCAAAGCAGATTGATCCCGACATGACAAGCACGGAGTTTTTGGCGCTGCTCGGCAAAACAGCCTCCGAAGCCCCGCGGCCCGAAGCCGGAGAAGCAAGCTACGAGACTTCATACGGAAGCGGTATTCTGAATGTCGGCGCAATGCTTGACGCGCTGCTCGGCGTAAATATAACCGTTTCGGACGGCGTAATTGACGAAAACGACTGGTATGCGCGCAGCGTCATGACAAATAACGGCTTTGACAGCTATGACCTTTTGGACGTTTGGTACATTTTTTCCGACGGCAAGCAGTCGAACCGCAGGCTTTCCCATATAACTCTCGAAGCCCGTTCCTCTGTCACAACGGAGTATCTCGGCTGGTTTACCGTTTGCCATCTGACATGGTTTGACGACGGCTCCATGATTCCGCTGCGACCGAAGGACGAAATTGAAACGGGGATACTGTAACGGCTCCGCAAAGGCGAAAAATATTTTTTGCAAACAATATTGACATTTCATAGAAAATAATATAAACTTAGTATGAAAGGAAGGTGTTTTTTATGAAAAAATTTACGGCGTCGGTACTTGCACTCGCGCTTGTGCTTTCGGTTTCGTTGGCTTTTGCCGCGGGAAACGGAAGGGGAAATGCCGTATTCGGCGGCGCGGCGCAGACAAACGCGTCAAACGGCTTGTCCTTGGCAAAGGCGGCTGACAGGCTTAAAGACCT